>NZ_JBSUQM010000013.1:0-159675 GCF_054065835.1 Nocardia citri | reverse complement strand
CGTCGAGCGATATTCCGAACCGCTGCGGTGATCCGGGATCGGGCGACGCCGGATCACGAATTCGCTGTCAGCGTCCGATGTTTTCGGTGCCCTCCAATGCTTCGATCAGGGCCGTGGTGGCCGGTTCGAGCAGCACCCGAGCGGTGCTCATAGCCTGCTCCGGCGCACCGGACTCGATGGCGGCGGCCAGGTTTCGATAGGCCTCGACATTGCCGACCTCGGCGGACATGATCGGGGCCAGCGCCGCGAGCGCGGGTTCATAAGCGGCGCGCAACATGTTGAACATCAGCCGGAAAACGATGGAGTCGGCGGCGTCGACGACGTGATCCCAGAACTGCATCGCATGCCGCTGCTGCGCGATCGGATCCTGTTCGGCGGCAAGCGCTTCGACGGTGCGATCCAAGGCGGCGCGCACGGTGGCGGACTCGGTTTCGCCGAGCCGGATCGCCGCGAGTTCGGCCACCTTGGGCCCATTGTGCAGCCGGGCCTCCAGAATGCTGCGCGCGACCTTCGGGTCCAGCTCACCGGCCCGAACCAGCAGCCGCGGCAACACCTCGAGCCCGGCCCCGCGCCGATAATCCAGCACAGTGGTCGCATCCCCCTGCCGCACCGCCACCAGTCCGGCCGCCGCCAGCCGCTGCAGCGCCTCCCGCACCGCGGGCCGGGAAACCCCCAACGCCTCCGCCAACTGTCGTTCACTGGGCAGCGTCGCACCGGGTGTCAACTCCCCGCTCAGCACATCCGCCGCGATCTGCTCGAACACATCGCCAGCTACCGACCGCTTCACCACAGGTTGCAACGCCATATCGCCACTCTCCGCCCAATAGGTCAGGAGGTCAAGTGGTCAGACCACGCCGCGGTCGCACGCCGATGGTGGTGCGCTGGTGCTGGATTGCCGTCCGGGGTATGTGCTCGGTTCGAGGCGGCTGAACTCCGAGCATTCGGGGCAGTCGGCGATCACCGGGTGGCTACAGGTGGTGAGGTGGGCCAGGAACCCGTCGGTAGCTTCGAGCAGGGCCATGCGGGCACGGATTTCGGCGCGTTTGGCCTCGATGAGGGCGGCGCGGGCGTCACAGGTGCTGGTACCCAAGTCGCGGATCTGTTCGAGGGAGAGGCCGGTGCGTTGGAGGATGCGGATCAGGCGGGCGATGTCGAGGGTTTGCTGGTTGTAGGTGCGGTGGCCGGAAGGGGTGCGGGGTGGGTGGAGTAGGCCGACGGATTCCCAATGGCGCAGGACGTGGGCCTCGATACCGAGGATCGCCGCAGCGTCGCCGATGCGTAGGTCCGATACGGTGGTCACGATCGCCTCCTTGACTTCATGTCGACATCAAGTATTAGCGTGCCTCCATGTCAGAACCAGTTCGCAGTCCGAGTGTGTTCGAATGCTGTGCCGCCGCGACGGGTCTGGTGCGCGGGATGGTGCGGCCGCGCAAGCCCGACGAGCGTTTCCTGCGGTCGATCGCCGATGCGGGGCTGCCCGCCGCGCAGCGCACGGTCAAGATCACGACCCTGGAGCAGGTGCCGCGTACGGTGCCGACGCCCATGGTCGTGGAGGGACGGTTCGATCCGAGGCAGATTCGCAATTCACTTACCTCGTTCGTCGTTCAGCACCCGGAGGCCACCTTCCTGGTGGATCCGAGCTTCTGCCTCGACGCCGAGTACCGGGCCATCGCGCAGCTTCCCTCGATCCTGCGGGTAGCGGTCCAGCCACCCGCCGACACCATCGCGACGGTCACCGCCCTGCAGCGCGAACCTCAGCTTCCCGCACCGGGTTTCGCACTGCCCACACACACGCACTGGGATCATGTCTGCGGCCTGCTCGACTTCCCCGGCCTGCCGGTTCACGTGCACAGCGACGAACACCGCTGGATCACCGGCGGGGCGGTCGCTCCGGTCGGCGGCGTGCGCGATTCTCTGCGCGACCGCCCGCTCGAGCAGTTCGACCTCGACGGACCACCGGTGCTCACCTTCACCCGCAGCCGCGACCTGTTCGGCGACGGCAGTGTGGTGCTTGTCGATCTGGCCGGTCATACCCCGGGCAGCATCGGGATCCTGTGCCACACCGAAAGCGGCTGGGTGCTGCTTGCAGGCGATGCCGCCTGGCATTACCTGCAAATCGACGATATTCGCCAGAAGTCCAGCTACCCGGGCCTTTTCGTCGACGTGGACCGCGACGCCACCTTCAAGACGCTGCACCGGCTACACCTGGCCCGCCACACGGTGACCATTGTCCCGACCCACGATCACGACGCGAGCAGCCGGTTCACTACCAACCGGATAGATCCCGCACAGGCGCTACCGTGAACTCATGCAGATCACTGTCCGCTCGGCACTTGTGAATGTTCGAAGTCGCCTGCATTGGTGATCTGGCGTTTCCGGGGTGAGTGCAGAAGAGTGCGGGCATCGGGCCTGTGCGAACCCGTGTGTCGTTCTGCCGCAACAGAGTAAGCCGCAGTCAGGCCGGATCGAACCTGATGTCGTGTCAGCAGCCCGCCTGGACGGGGTAACACGAGCGGTTGTCCCCGCCGCCGAACAGCATCGGTGCCGTCAGCGCGGCGGGCTGGTAACCGCTGGTTGCTAGGGCAGGGCGGGTTACCGGAGCTGGAATGGGTTCCCCTGAGATGGCCGTAACGATGACCCGAAGACGGCAACCCCGGCGAGACCATCGAATTGGTCAGGGCAATTCTTCGGATTCGAGGTCAGGCACCCCGCCGTCCGCAAACTCGACGCGGAACGGACAGGTCAGCTGGGGTCGGAGCCGCGGATCGCGGAGAGCCAGATGGTGGTGGCGGCGGCCACGGCAGTGGCGGCGACGAACGCGGTGAAGCCGCCGGCGGCGACGTAGACCCACATCAGGGCCACGAAGGGGGCGGCGACGGTGGACTGGGCGTCGAGCAGGAGGCGGCGGCGGATGCGGGCGGAGTCGGTGGCGAGGATCGGGGCGTCGGGATCCGGGCGGGAGGGGTTGTCGATCAGGCGGCCGGGCGGTTCGCCGGTGCGTGCCTTTCCGGATGGATAGAAATGCAGGGTGGCGGTGTCGACTGATCGGTCGGCCACCTCGGCTTCGGTCTCGGTCATGGCGAGCAGTGCCGGCTCGAAAAATACCGGCAGCCAGCGAGTTCGATAATTCTCGGTGATCTCGAGCCAGCTGCGGCTGACGAGCCGATGTTGCTGGCGCACCCGCTTGATCTCCACCGTGCGCGCGGTATCCCCCCGTTCCACGCCGCTACTGCCGGTATCCGAACTCCGGCTGCCGGCGTCGAAGTGCGCGCCGACGTTGCCAGGCGAATCCCGGTCGCCTTCGCCGCGAGACGGATCCGTGCGGTCCACCCGGCGCGGGCCGATGTCTGTCAGCCCATTCGGCAGCCGGCCCAATGCCCGGGCGAGCTGAACACCCGTATAGCCCACAATGCCCACCGCGACGACCGCCAACGCCGCCACCTGGTCCAGGTCGCCGAACGGCGCCCAGGCCAGGCAGACAACCAGGGCCGCGATCGTCACGCAGACCGGATAGGCCAGGGGGTGGCCCGGTCCGAATTTCACTTCAGGAAGCCGACTTTGGTGTAGTCGGGGGTGGCGAGGCCGAAGGCGCCGTAGTTGGCGAGGTTATCGCGGACCGCGTAGGTGCCCGAGGCCTGCTGCAATGGCACGGAATAGCCTTCGGCGAAGATCATCTGATCGCATTTGTTCGCCAGTTCGATGGCTTTCGCCGGATCGAGTTCGGCAATGGTCTGTTCGATCAGCGCGTTCAGTTCCGGGGATCCGATGCGGGCCTTATTGCCCATCAGATTCGCCGGGTCGTAGGCGTAGATCTGGGGCAGCGCGCCCAGGGGCAGAACACTACCGCCCCAGCTGAACTGGGCGATATCGAAGTTGCCCGGATCGATCATATTCTTGAACAACCCGCTGCCGGGAACGGTCTGGATGGTCATCTCGACCCCGACCCGCGCCAGGTTCTGCTGCACGATCTGCGCGGTCTGCACCCAGGCTTCCTGCTGGTACATCACATCGCGCAATTCCAGTTTGCGGCCGTCCTTCTCGCGGACGTCGCCGTTGAGCTTCCAGCCGAGCGAGTCCAGCATTCGCGCGGCCCCGTCCGGATCGAAGGCGATGGGCGCCGAATTGTCCTGGTAGCCCTTCTGGCCCTTCATATAGATGTGGTTGTTCAGCGGTGTCGGATTATCGACGACACCGTTCTGGGCCGCACTCACCAGTGCCTGCCGATCGATCGCCTTCGAGATGGCAATCCGCAGTTGCGGGTCCGACAGCAGCGCACCGGGTGCGCCGTTGAAGGTCAGATGTGACCAGCTCGGTTCGGGTGTGCGCCGGATGACCACATTCTTCGAATTCCGCGCACCGGTCACATTCTCGATCCCGGACATATACGCATAGTCGATCTCGTTGTTCTGGATGCCGGGCAGCACCGCGGAATCATCGAGCACGCTCAGCGTGATGGTGTCGAGTTTGGGCGTATCACCCCACCATTTCGGATTGCGCCCCAGGGTGATCCGGTTCTGCGCCCGATCGATGGAAGTGATGATGAACGGCCCCGAACTGACCGGCATACCGTCGCGGTCGAGATTGCTGAATGCCTCCGGATTCGCGGTGACCGCTTTGGGATACAGCGGCGAGAACTGGCCCTGCCATTCGGCGTAGGGCTTGTCGAAGGTAACGATCGCCTGCGAATCGTCCACACCGCGTTCGACCTTGGCGACCCGGTCGAATCCACTGGCCGACGAGATGAGGAAACCGGGATCCTTACCGCTGAGCGCGGCGGCCTCCGAACGCAGGTCCTCCCAGGTGATCGCGGTGCCGTCGGACCACACGGCCTTCGGGTTGATCGTGTAGGTGACCTGCTGCGGGCTGGTATTGGTCAGCTTGATATCGGTGAAGTAATTGTGGTCGACCGTCAGCTCGCCGGCCGCGTTGCTTATCCACGGCGACGGCAGTGTCGGATTGATAACGGAGGCAGTGCTGTCGGTACTGCCGTCGACATGCAGATAGTTGAACGACTCCGGGAACGAGCTCAGCGCCAACCGCAGATTCCCGCCGTCGCGCAGTTCGCCGCGATCCTTCGGGTTGATGTCGTTCGTGCTGCCGATATCGACCGTGCCGGCGATAATGCTGTTATCGGAGCAACCGGTTGCGATCAGTCCGAGGGCGACAACGGGAACGGCGACGGCTACCGCGAATCTCATTTCTCGAACCCCACCTTGGTGTAGTCCACCGATGCCAGACCGAAGGCGCCGTAATTGGCCAACCCCTCGCGCGCCGCCACGGTGCCCGGGGACTGCACGATGGGCAGCGAGAAGCCCTCATCGAAGATCATCTTGTCGCATTCGTTCGCCAGCTCGATGGCCTTATCCGGATCCAGTTCGGAAATCGTCCGCTCGATCAGGGCGTTCAGTTCGGGCGAGCCGATCTTGCCCTTGTTGCTCAGCGTATTGGCCGGGTCGAACGCGTAGATCTGCGGCAGTGCGCCGAGCGGGAGAATGCCACCACTCCAGGTGAATTGGACGATATCGAAGTTACCCGGGTCGACCACATCGGTGAAGAGCCCATTGCCCGGGTAGGTCTGGATGATCAGTTTGACGCCGATCTTCGCCAGGTTCTGCTGCGCGATCTGCGCCATCTGCACCCAGCTCTCCTGCTGGTACATCACATCGCGGATTTCCAGCTTGCGGCCGTCCTTCTCCCGGACGTCACCGTTGAGCTTCCACCCGAGGTCGTCGAGTTCTTTGGCGGCCTGGTCGGGGTTGTAGGCCACCGATGCCGCGTTGTCCTGATAGCCCTTCTGGCCGACCATGAAGATGTGGTTGTCGAGCGGCTTGGGGTCGACGACGACACCCTGCTGCGCCGAGGTCGCGATGGCCTGCCGGTCGATACCCTTCGAAATGGCAACGCGCAGTTTCGGATCCGCGAGGATCGAGCCGGGCGCGCCATTGAAGGTGAAGTGCGAGAACCGCAGCGCGGGTGCGCGACGCACCTTGATGCCGGGCGCGTTCGAGGCGGCCTTGACCTCATCGATGCCCGAGACCGACGCCGAATCCAGTTCGTTGTTCTGCAGTGCGTTCAGCCGGGCGGAGTAGTCGAGCACGCTGTAGGTGACCGTATCCAGCTTCGGCGTATCACCCCACCATTTCGGATTGCGGCCCAATACGATGCGCTGCTGCGCCTTATCGATCGACGTGATCATGAACGGCCCCGCCGAAACCGGCAGCCCATTGCGGTCGACGTCGTCGAAGGCCTGCGGGGTCGCGGTCGATGCCTTGGGGTACAACGGGCTGAACAGGCCCTGCCATTCGGCATAGTGCTGGGCCATGGTGACGATCGCCTGCCGGTCGTCGACACCGCGTTCGACCGTGCCGATCTGCGCGTAGCCCTGGGTTGCCGCCACCTGGAAGGCCGGATTGCGTCCGCTGAGCGCCTCGGCCTGGGATTTCAGATCTTCCCAGGTGATGGGCGTCCCGTCGGTCCAGACCGCCTTGGGATTGATCGTGTAGACGATGGTCTGCGGATTCGTATTGGTGAGTTTGATCTCGGTGAAGTAGTTGGTGTCGGTGGTGATATTGCCCGCCGCGTCGGATTGCACCGAGCCGGGCAGCGCCCACCCGACCAGATCGGATACGTCACCGTCGGAGTCGATATGCGAGGCATTGAAGGTCGCCGGGAAATTCGTCAGCGCCAGCCGCAGATTCCCGCCGTCGCGCAGTTCGCTCGCATCCTTGGGATTGATGTCGTTGGCCGTGCCGATCGAGCTGGAACCCGCCGTCACGGCGTCGCCTGATCCGCACCCGGACAGAATCAGCGCGATGGCGACGGCGGGTGCCGCGATCCGTATTCCCACCCGGCGCTGTCGGGCGCTACGTGCTGTTGTCATTTCACGAATCCGATCTTGGTGTAGTCGTAGGATGCGAGGCCGGGGGAACCGATATTGGCGAGATTCGCGCGGACGCCGAAGCTGCCGTCGCTCTGCATCAGTGGCAGCGAATGACCCTCCTCGAACACCTTGCGATCCACCTCGTTCGCCAGTTCCAGCGCCTTCGCCGGATCCAGTTCCGACAGGGTGCGATCGATAAGGGCATTGAGCTCCGGCGAACCGATGCGGGCGTAATTGCCCTGCAGGTCGTTCGGGTCGTAGTAGTACGCCTGGCGAATACTGCTGAACGCGAACGCATCACCGGACCAGATGAACTGTGCGGCATCGAAATCACCGGGCTGGATGACATCGGTGAAGTAACCGGCACCGGGCTTGGTGTCGATAGTCAGGCCCACACCGATTTCGGCGAGATTGCGCTGGATGATCTGGGCGATCTGCACCCAGGTCGGATCGTTGTACATGACATCGCGGATAACGAGCTTGCGCCCGTCCTTCTCTCGCACATCGCCAGTGCGCTTCCAGCCCGCCGCGTCGAGTTCGCGCGCCGCGGCGGTCGGGTCGAAGCCGAGGCTGTTGTCCTGGTAGCCGGCCTGACCCTGCAGGAAGATGTGATTGTTCAGCGGCTTCGGATTCTCCACCAGCCCGTTCTGAATCGCGCTGACGATCGCCTGCCGATCGATGGCCTTGGAAATCGCGACGCGCACCTTCGGATCGGAAAGGATCGATCCCGGCGCGCCGTTGAAGGTGATGTGGCGCCACCGATTACCCGGTGCGCGGCGTACCGCCAGGCCGCCGGTATTGCGCACCGTCTGGACGTCGTCGACCGTGGTCAACTGCACCAGGTCGAGTTCATTGTTCTGTAGCGCCGCCGTCCAAGCGGAGTGGTCGAGCACGCTGTAGGTGATGGTGTCGAGCTTGGGTTTGGCGCCCCACCATTTCGGGTTGTGGCCCAATACGATTCGGCCCTGTGACCGGTCGGTGGCGACGACCTGGAACGGTCCGGCACTCGGGCCCATCGCGTCGGCGAGGCTTTTGTTGAACGAATCCGGGTCGGCGGTGACGGATTTCGGGAACAGCGAGGCATTGCCCGCGAACTGGCCACGCCATTCGGTGTAGGGGTGGCTGAAGGTCAGGACGGCCTGGCGATCGTCGACGCCGCGCTCCACCTTGTCCACGAATTCGAAGCCATTGGTGATGGCGATCAGGAACCGCTTATCCCTACCGCTGAGCGCATTGGCCTCGGATTCGATGTCTTCCCAGGTGATCGGATTGCCGTCGGACCAGACCGCCTGTGGATTGATCGTGTAGGTGACCTGCTGCGGGTTGGTGTTGGTCAGCGCGATATCGGTGAAGTAGTCCTTGTTGATGGACAATCGGCCCGCGGCATCGGTGTCGAACGAGCGCGGCATCAGCGGCCGTTCGATATCGGCTATTTCGCCGTCATTGCCGTCGTTGGACAGGGTGTTCCAGTTGGCCGGGTATGTCGTGGTCGCGAGGCGCAGGTTCCCGCCGTCGCGGACCTCGTCGACGCTCTTGGAATTGATGTCGTTGGTGGTGCCGAGCGTATCCGACAGGCCCGCCGTCGAATCGGCGCCCGAACCGCAGCCCGCCGCGATCAGTCCGAGTGCGACAATCGGTGCCGCCCACGTGGTTCGGGTTCTCGATCGCATCGCGGTCTCTTTCTATCGGCTGACGACCGGCACCGGCACCGCATCGATCAGCGCCCGGGTGTAGTCGTTACTCGGTCGGTCGAAGATCTGTTCGGCGGGCCCGGCCTCGACGATCTTCCCGCGATACATCACCGCGATATCGTGGGCGAGGTTGCGCACCACCGAAAGATCGTGCGAGACGAACAGGTAGGACAGACCGTGTTCGGTCTGCAGATTGCGCAACAGATTCAGCACACCCGCCTGGATCGATACATCCAGTGACGACACCGGTTCGTCCAGCACCAGAATCTCTGGATCCAGGGCCAGCGCGCGGGCGATACTGATGCGTTGTTTCTGGCCGCCGGAGAAGTCGGCGGGATAGCGGTCGGCGTGTTCGGGCCGCAGACCCACCTGTTCGAGCAACTGCGGTACCCGTTTGGCGATCTCGGTGCGGGGCCGGCCATCGATACGCATCGGCTCGGCGAGCACATCGAAGATCGGCAGCCGCGGATCGAGTGCGGCCGTCGGATCTTGGAACACGATCTGCATCTTCCGGCGGATCTCCCGCTTGCGCGCCTTGGTCAGGGTCGCGATATCGCTGCCCATGATCTCGATGGTGCCCGCTTGTGGCCGCACCAGGTCGAGAATCTGGGTGAGGGTGGTGGATTTTCCGGATCCGGACTCGCCGACCAGCGCCAATGTGCGCCCGGCCCGCACCTCGAAGCTGATGCCGTCGACCGCGCGGACCTCACCCTTGCGGCGTTTGAACACCACACCCGAGGTGATCGGATAGGTCTTCACCAGATCCGCAACCCGCAACACCACCCGCTCATCGGTATCGGCTTCGGCGCTCGGCTCCGGAATCTCCTGGCGGTAGGCCTCGAAGAGATCGGCGGAGGTGACCTCCGCGGTGCGGATGCAGGCGGCCGAATGGCCCGGGCCGGTCTTCTCCAACGGCGGCTCGGCCGCACGGCAATCATCGATGGCGATGGGGCACCGCGGTGCGAACGAGCAGCCGGGCGGCAGGGCATGCATAGCCGGCGGTGCGCCGACGATCGGGATCAGCGGGCTGCGCGGCGGACCGTCCATGCGCGGAATCGAGCCGAGTAGCCCGACCGTATACGGCATCCGCGGTATGGCGAAAAGCTCTGTGGCCGGTGCGGTTTCGACGATCTTCCCGGCATACATCACCGCCACTCGATCGGCGAGCGTAGCGGCGATACCCATATCGTGGGTGATCATGATGACACCGGCGCCGGTGATGTCACGGGCCTTGCGCAGCAGATTCAGGATCTGCTTCTGCACCGTCACATCGAGTGCGGTGGTCGGCTCATCACAGATGATCAGCGCGGGGTCATTGGCAATGGCCATGGCGATGACCACGCGCTGGCGCATACCTCCGGAAAACTCGTGCGGAAATGCCTTGGCGCGCAATTCCGGTTCCGGAATACCGACCAGATCCAGCAGTTCGACGGCGCGCGCCGAGGCCTCTCGACTGGTCATATCGGTATGTGCGAGCAGGGCTTCGGCGACCTGATCGCCGACCCGATACACCGGCGTCAGCGCCGAGAGCGGGTCCTGAAATACCATGCTGATGGAACGTCCACGCAGCTTGGACAGTTGGCGATCGCCGAGCCCGAGCAGTTCGCGGCCACGCAGCCGGATGGAACCGTTGATCCGTGCCTGCTCCGGCAGCAATCCGATCACCGCGAGCGAGGACACCGACTTACCGGATCCGGATTCGCCGACAATGGCGAGCACTTCGCCATCGGAAACGGTGTAGTTCACCCCGCGCACCGCCTCGATGCGGCCCTCTTCGCTGGGGAAGGAAACTCGCAGGTCGGAGACCTCCAACAGCGGCGCGGTGGAGTTCTTGTCGATGGCGAGATTTTCCGCCGGGTCCGTCATGGTCCTACCTTCTTTTCCGACCCAGCCTTCTTGCGCGAGCGAGCCCGTTTGGCACTGGGATCGAATGCGTCACGTAATCCATCGCCGACCAGATTCGCCGAAAGCACGATGACGATCAGCAGCCCACCGGCGAACATGAACAGCCAGGGGAAGGTGAGCGCCGAGGCGGTGCCCGAGGCGATGAGCGTGCCGAGCGAGACATCCGGCGACTGCACACCGAATCCCAGGAAGCTCAAACCGGTTTCGGCCATGATCGACGCGCCCACCGACAGCGTGGTGTCGATGATCAGGATCGAGGCGATATTCGGCAGGATATGGCTCAGGATCACCGTTCTGGTCGGTGCGCCCATATAGCGTGCGGCCTTGACGAATTCGCGTTCACGCAGACTCATGGTCAGGCCGCGCACGATGCGCGCACTGATCATCCAGCCGAATACGCTCAGCAGCAGGATCAGCAGCAGGATGGATCCGCTGCCCTTCGTCTTCGGCGCGAACAGCGCGACGATGATGAAGCTCGGCACCACCAGCAGCAGATCGACCAGCCACATGATGGCACGATCGGTGAAACCACCGATGAGCCCGGCGATCGAACCGGTCAGCGCCGCGATGGTGGTGCTGATAATGGCCACACAGAAGCCGATGATCAGCGATTTCTGCATGCCGCGCAGGGTCTGGGCGAGGACGTCGTGGCCGATGGCGTCGGTGCCGAACGGGTGTTTCGCACTCGGCGGTTTACGCAGCGCCGTGCCATCGAGTTCCTGATAGCCCCAGGTCCAGAAGTACGGCAGCACATAGGCGAGCAGCACCAGGACCAGCAGCACGATCACACCGGCGACGGCGGCCTTGTTGCGCAGGAAGCGGCGCAGGACGAGCCTGCGCCGACCGGTGGCGGCGACCTGCGGCGCCCCCTGGACGATGATCTCGGCTTCGGTCATCCCACACGCACCCTGGGGTCGAGAATCGCGTACACGACATCGGAGAGCAGACCCGACACCAGGACCACCAGACCGGCGAATGCCGTCACCGTGACGACCACGTAGAGGTCCTGGGCATTGATCGAATTGACCAGCCATTCCCCGACACCGTGCCAGCCGAAGATCTTCTCGGTGAAGGTCGCGCCGGTGATCAATCCGCCGAGGCTGTAGGCGAACAGCGTCGCCATCGGGATCAGCGCGGTCCGCAGGCCGTGCTTGTAGAGCGCCTTGGTGCGGGTCAGACCCTTGGCGCGGGCGGTGCGGATGAAATCGCTCTGCAGCACGTCGAGCATGGCATTGCGCTGGTAGCGGCTGTAACCGGCCATCGCGCCGAGGGCCAGACCGGCCGTCGGCAGCACCAGATGCTGGAGGCGGTCGAGCAATTGCGGAAAGAAGCCGTTGATCTTGTTCGCCGAGGTCTCACCGGTATAGAGGAAGATCTGCGATCCGGTGAGCGTGTTCACCTCCAGTGCGCCGTATTTCAACAACGTGGCGAGCAGGAATACCGGCGTGCTCAGCACCAGCAGGGACACGACCGTGGTGAAGTAATCACTGAATTTGTATTGCCGGATCGCCCCCGCCGCCCCGATCAGAACCCCGAGCACCGTACCGACGACCGAACCGATGATCAGCAGCCGCAGACTGACCAGCACCCGTCGCGGCAGTTCCTCGCTGACCGGCTGCCCGGCCAGCGTCTGGCCGAAGTCACCCTGCGGGATACCCTTCAGCCAGCTGATATAGCGCTGTGGGATCGGCTCGTTGAGATGCAGCTGTTCGGCCTTGGCATCGATCACCGCCTGCGGCGGACGTGGATTGCGCTGTTCGAGACTATCCAGCGGCGTGAACGTCAGCGACGCCAGACTGAACGTCAGGAACGAAGCCAGCAGCAGCAGCACGACATAATTGAACGCGCGTCGTAGCAGGAAGCCGGTCATCAGTCCTCTGGTCTTACGGCTGGTCGGGCCAGCATCGAGTATTAGTCCCCGATCATAAGGACGTGCGTGCGAGCGTGCGTGACACGCGTGAGATCGGCATGTCCTTTATTCTGTCGACAACGGCGCGTCCAGGCTGTTCCGCGCTCGAAGGGGGACCTTATGAGTTATCCACAATATGAGCCTTATCCACCGGCTCCGGCACCCGCACCCGGTGGCGGTACCGCGATAACGGCCGGCGTGCTGGCCAGTGTCGGCAGTGCGGGTCAATTGCTCGGCGGCGGATTCAACATCGTGCTCGGGCTCACCGACTTTGCCACCGATCTCGCCGAATACGACTCGACCGGCCTGTTCGCGCAGAGCTGGCTCAAGACATACATGCTGGTCATCGGTTCGATCGCGCTGGTCACGGCCTTCTTACTCGGTGTCGGCGCGGTGCTGATGTTCACCAGGCGCCCGCTCGGTCGGGTGCTTGTCGTGGCCGGATGTGCGGTGGTGGTGATCGCCGGGATCGCGGAGTACGCGATCACCCTGCGCTATACGACCTCGGGCGGTGGCGCGGCCGAAATCAGCGGCGGCATCGGTGGTCTGTTCGGGCTGATCTTCCCGATCGCCACCGCGGTACTCGCCCTGGTGCCCTCGACGACGCGCTGGCTCAACTATCGGCCCGTGGCCGTACCACCCGCGGCGAGGTACCCGTACGGACCGGCCGTGCCACCAGTCGGGTATCCGTCCGGGCCTGCGATGCCACCCGCGGGATATCCGTCCGGGCCGACGCCCTATCCGCCCTATCCGCACTATGGTCCGTCCGCTGCGCAGCCGTATCCGCAGGCAGGTGCCGATCAGGCGGGCCCACCGCCGCAGTGGGGGGCGAATCCGCCGCCGGCGCCGGATTCGCCGCCGCCGGATCCGGCGCAGCGGCAGTCCGATCCGATACCGAAGGCCGCCGACGCCCAGTGGCGTCGACCGCCGTCGCAATGATGGCCGCGACCTCGCCGAGATGGTCTTGCGGCAGGATGGAATAGGTGACGCGCCTGCACCTGCCCAAGCCGAAGATGGTTGCCACCGATGTGGATGGCACCCTCATCGATCACGACGAGCGGGTAACCGCGCGAACCAAGGCGGCCGTGGCTGCCCTGATCACCGATGGTGTGCCGTTCGTACTCGCCACCGGACGGCCGCCGCGCTGGATCGAACCGGTCGTCGAGGGATTGGGTTACGCGCCACTGTGCGTTTGCGGGAATGGCGCGGTGATCTACGACAGCGCCGCTGACCGCGTGCTCGCCAGCCGGACCCTGGACGTGGACACCTTGACCTGGATCGCCGACCTGGCCGAACGCGCGCTGCCCGGTTGTGGCCTCGCCGCCGAACGCGTCGGCGCCAGTGCGCACGACGCGGTGACGCCGCAGTTCGTGAGTTCGCCGGAATACGAACATGCCTGGCTGAATCCGGATGACACCGAAGTCTCGCGGGCCGAGGTCATCGACGCGCCCGCGATCAAAATGCTGGTTCGACTACGTGGCACCTCCAGCGCCGATATGCGCGCGGTCCTCGCACCGCTGATCGGTGACCGCGCCGATATCACCTACTCGACCGACCACGGCCTGATCGAGCTCTCCGCCCCCGGCGTCACCAAAGCCTCCGGTCTGGCCACTGTGGCTCAACGCCTCGGTCTCGAACATTCGGCGATCATCGCCTTCGGTGATATGCCCAATGACGTGCCGATGCTGACCATGGTCGGCCACGGCGTCGCGATGGCCAATGCGCATCCGGAGGCGATTGCCGCCGCGAACGAGATCACGGGGGCGAACTCCGAAGACGGTGTGGCGCAAGTGCTCGAGCGCTGGTGGGTCTGAACGCACGGCGTCGGGCTCGGTTGCGGGTGCGATCAGCCGGCCGGTGCGGGTGCCGGCTCCGGTGCGCCGGCACCCGCACCGGCCGGGTTGCGCTCGACCTGCTGTTGGTAGGTGTCGGTGTAGGCCGTCCAGACGGTGCTGACGATGCCGGTCAGTTCGTTGAGAATCAATGAGCCGTACTCGAAGTCGGCGCGCAGCCCGTTCGGCACCGGATAGCTGTTGCTCATCGGCAGTCCGAGGACGCCGCCATCGCCGCCGAGGGCGAGAAAGCGATCCAGGATCGCACCCATCACCTCGAACAGCTGACCATTCGGGCCGGTGTAGACGTACCCGTTGACGAACTTCGCGTACTGCTGCCCCCGCGCGGCGGGCAGCGGCTCCGAGGCGGCTGCGCCGAGCGGACCATCCGGACCGCCCGTATCGGCCCAATGCCTGGCGATCGCATTCTGACTCACCATGCCGAGCAGCTTGGCCGTGAGTGCGGCCAGTGTGGCGATGTCGGTCTGGGTCTGCGGGGTGGTCTGCATCTGCGGTTGCTGGGTTGTCGGCGCCTGTGCCTGCTGTTGCGGCTTCGAGGAGGTGCCCGACGGTGCCGATATTCCGGCCGCGATATCCCGAATGCGATCCATATCGGCATAGGCCGAGTCACCTGGGCAGCTGGTATTGCCCACATCACGGTGCGCGAACACTATCGGCAGCCGAACCGCTTCGCCCTGCGCATAGGGGGTGAATTCGGTGCCCTCGGAGTACATCGTGGTGTAGCCCTTGGGATCCAGGCCCGCGATCTTGGACCGCCACCCGATGAACCGGCCGATCGCGTTGATCGCCTCGTCCGAAGGCTCCTCGGATTCGTAGTTGCCCATCAGCGCGACGCCCGAGGTGTTCTCGTTGAACCCACCCGCGTGCGCGCCCTGCACCGGGCGATCCAGTCCGCCGAAGCGGCCCTCGAAAATCTGGCCGTACTTGTCGACCAGCGCGTTGTAGCCGATATCGCACCAGCCCAATGTCTTTGCGTGATACGTGTAGATCGCGCGGACGATGCCCGCCGATTCGGCCGGGGTGTAGTCGTTGCGACCGGCGGTGTGGTGCACGGTCAGGCCGCCGAGTTGGTCGTCGTAGGTGGGTTCCTCGCAGCGGATGGACTCGTCCGCGCCCCACTGGGCTCGGGAGATGACATGGGGTCCGCCGCCGGGCAGCGCCACGGCGACATTGTCGAGTGCGCCGTCGATGGCGCCGCGGCCCGGATCGATGAGCACGGCCGTCAGTGCGGCCGCGGTCTGGGCCGGATCATCGGAACGTCCGGTGGCCGGGGTGGGCAACATCGGCACGGCGCCCTGCGCATCGCCCGCGACCGGGGGGCGCGGCGTGGTCGCCACGGCCTGCTTGCGGGTTACCAGGATCTGCACGGACTTGGTATTACCGACGTAGATCGGTTCGGTGCCGGTGGTGCCGCCTGTCGCCCGATCGTTGCGACGGGTGTCGACCGCCTCGGTGTCATACCAGGGCCCCCAGGTGCCATCGGTCTGACGGGCCCGGACCAGCGCCTTCGTATCGACCAGATCGTGCCCGGTCAATGCGACGACACTGAACGGGGTATCACGGCTGATTTCCTTGACCTGCGCGCCGACCTGGCCGAGAAGTTCCAGCGGGACGGCACCGGGTGACAATGCCGGTGTCTCGGGGGTGACGTCGGGCTCGACCTGGGTGGGGTCGGCGATGAAAGTGGCGGCTGTGGATCGGCTCGGTTGACCGGAGGTGGTGCCATGGGCTGTGGAGGGGGTTTGACCTGGAACGGTTCGGGCTGGGTTCGATCCACCTGGTGCGGTGTGGCCGGAGGTGCCCTGGCCCGGGGTGCTCTGGTCGGGAAGCGATTGGTTGGGAACCGATTGGTTGGGGAGGTTCTGGCTGGGAGCGGTTTGGCCGGGTAGCGATTGGGCAGAGGCGCTCTGGCCGGGGAGCGACTGGTCAGGACGGTATTGACCGGGCAGCGATCGGCCGGGTGCGCTCTGGCCGGGATCGAGCTTGGGTAGTGGAATTTCCTTCGGTAGCTCGACACCGGGTGGCAGCGGCAAACCTTGTGGTACCGGTATGGATTCCGGGATCGGCAGCATGCGTAGATCCGAAAGATGCAGATCAGGCAGGTCGAGACCGGTGAGTTCGCGCAGCGGAAGGGTGATGTCGGGCACCGTGGTGAGGACCACCTCGGCCAATTGCGCTGGGATTGCGGCAAGCTCGCTACCAGTTGTCGAGCGGTAATCGGTCGAGTCGCGCGGCGTGAGAGACGCGAGCGGAGCCGCTACCGCGAGTGCGGTTACAACCGGGAGCACGTAGGAACGTTTCGGTTTGCGGTACGGCACGAGCATCTCCAATCAGGTCGAACCGAGCGATCATTTGCATGAATGTCAGGGTTGCTTCCCGATGCATCAACTATCACACTAGTTCACAGCTGTCACAAATCTAAACCTCTAGTTGAGGATTATATGATTGCCCGAATATAGCTCTCGATTTGCGACCGGATGACACGACATGCCGACAGGTATCGAACCGATCGGGTCCTGGAAAACCGTGGGAGTGAACGGATGCGAAGCAAACGGCACCGGAATGACACGACGCGGGGGAGCGAAAATTGCGGATGAAAACGAGTGTGCCGTGCGGACGAATTCGCAGGCGATGGATATCGGGAAGTCCGATATCCATCCCTCCGATACTGGTCACCGGTGGTGCTGCGGCGCTGGCCGGGACCGTTCTCGCGTGCTGGGCCTGGCCGACCGACACCCTCGTCCGGCCCCTGGCCGGACCGGGTCACGGGCGCGGTATGAGTCAGGTCGGCGCATTCGACAGCGCCCTGGAAGGCTGGGCCGCCGAGCGGATCCTCGACCACTACTACCCGGGTGCGACGCCCGGCAAAATCTCGGCGACCACCGTCGGGGTGCGGCTGCTAGCCCAGGACGACTCGACGTTGGACGTCTATGCCGACGCCGGATTGCGAGTCGCGGGCCAAAAGCTGCCGCGCGGCCAAGCCGCGCATCTCGCCGCGCTGCCCGACGGCGGTGCGAAGGTGGTTGTCACGGCCGGCTGCGACGGTGCGGTGCTGTGGCAGACCACGACCTCGGACCCGTGGATCTATCCCCTCAACCCGCGCCCGAACCGCCCCACCGCCGAACATCTGACGCTGTGCGGCGGTTCGGCATATCGCGGCTCACTCGGTGTCGCGATGGACAACGGCGAGGCGCGCACGGTGAATCGCGTCGATGTCGAGGACTATCTGCTCGGCGTCGTCCCGGCGGAAGTACAGGCCAACTGGGTCGATGAGGGTGCGACGGAAGCCATTCGCGCACAAGCGATCGCGGCGCGTTCGTACGCGCTGGCCGAGCATCGCTACCCGTACGCGCAGACTTGCGATAACACCGACTGCCAGGTGTATCCCGGTACCGCCAAGGAGGACCCACGCGTGGTCGATGCCATCGCCTCGACCGCGGGGACCGTGCTTTTGCGGGACGGCCGGATCCTGCGTTCGGAGTACTCCGCCGCACCGGACGGTGGGCAACCAGCCGATATCTACACCTTTGATGTCGGCCCCACACCCGCCGAACTCGGCACTGCGGTGGTCGGTGCCGGTACGCCCGTGGATCCGCGCAAACAAACCCTCGTGGCCGAATCTCCGATCGATGCCGAATACCGCCGGCTGGGCGGCGCGAGCAGCGCCGTCGGTCAGCCGCTCGGCCCCGAGCTGGCGCTACCCCACAACGAGGGTACCTACCGGCTTTTCACCAACGGCGTCATTATCGCAACGCCCACGCTCGGTGCCCGGGTCGTCGACTTCACCACGCTCATGCAACTGGTGCCGGATTCACACGAGAGCACACCGAGCGGCACCGAGCCTGGAAATCACGAAGGTGATCCGGGTGTCACCGTGCCTGGAAACCACGAAGGCAAGCCGGGTGTCACCGTGTCGCCGGAAAATAACCGATCCGCCGTGCCATCGGGTACGCATGGCTCGCCCGAAGCCGCGCTGCCCGGTACCGCAGACAGCGCACCTGAAAACCTCCTGCCCGGCGGCGACATATCGCCCGAGAGCGCGCTGTCGGGCGCTGCGAACGGCTCGCCCGAAGGCGCAATGCCCAGCGCCAACACCCTGCCCAACATCGCGGTGCCTGGCGGCGGTGTCGTGTCCGAGAGTGTGGTGCCTGGCGGCGATGTCGTGTCGGAGAGTGTGGTGCCCGGCGCCGATGTCGCTCCCGTGAGCGTACTGCCCGGTGGCGCGCCCGATCCCGAAAATGCCATGTCGCTGGGATATTCCGCAGTGCCGAACGGCATCGCGCCGGAAGGCTCGTCCGCACCCGGGACCACCGTCGCCCCAACCGCATCGACCCCCACCCCGCCGGCACCCACCCCCGCGATCCCATCGGGTGGGCCGCCGAGCCAGGAATCGCAGCTGAACGAAGAGCTCTGATCGCGTCCGGAGTCCCGTCGGGCCGGTGCCGTCGGCTCGCCGGGTGCCGCGACTTCTCCCGATTGCCGTGATGGTGCCGGGTCGGCGATTCCGCTTGCGCGACAGGAGTTCTGGGTATCGCGGACGTCGAATCAGGACGACGTGGTATCGCCCAGCGATTCGGCCAGTGTGCGCAGCAGTTCTGCGAGGTGGCTGCGGTCCTGATCGTCGAGGGCGGCGAGTAGGCGGTGCTCGTTGGCCATGTGCAAAGGCAGCAGCTCGTCGATCAGGGTGCGGCCCGCTGCGGTCAATTTGACACGGATCGCCCTGCGGTCTTCTGCGCATGGGGCGCGCTCGACCAGGCCCTTGGCGACGAGGCGGTCGATGCGGTTGGTGATGGCACCCGAGGTGAGCATGGCGACCTGGTTGAGTGCGCCTGCGGTGAGTCCATCGCTGCCGCCGGAGCGGCGCAGGGTCATGAGCATGCCGAATTCCCAGAACTCCACTCCGTGTCCGGCGAAGAACTTCTTCATGTCCTGCTCCAGCAGGCGGGACAGTCGCTGGATGCGTCCGATCACCGCCATCGGTGACACGTCGACGTCCGGCCGCTCCTGGCCCCAGTGCTGGGTGAAGAGATCGATCGCGTCGGCCACAGCACTCCTCTCGATAGTGATTATCTTAACATTCATCTACTTGACGGTGGGGTAAGCCAACTAGTAGATATTTCAACGTTGATATTATCAATTAGGAGCGACCAACGTGACAAAAATGACCGCGCGTAACTCGTCCGCCGGTACCCTGGCGCTCGCCGCGCTCGCCCCCATCGCATGGGGCTCCACCTACGCCGTGACCACCGAATTCCTACCGCCCGATCGTCCGCTCTTCGCCGCGCTGATGCGTGCACTGCCCGCCGGGCTCGCGCTGCTCGCCATCACCCGCGTACTACCGCGCGGGGTCTGGATCGGTCGCGTCGCCGCACTCGGTGTCCTCAATATCGGCGCGTTCTTCCCGCTGCTGTTCTTGGCCGCGTACCGGCTGCCCGGCGGTGTGGCCGGAGTGCTCGGCGCGGTCGCCCCGATGTTCGCGCTGGCCTTCGCGACCGTCGTACTCGCCGAAAAGCCCAATGGGCGCAAGATGATCGCCGGTCTGATCGGTGTCTTCGGTGTCGCGCTCGTCGTGCTGCGGGCCAATGCCCAACTCGACACCGTCGGCGTCATCGCCGGACTCGCGGGCGCGGCGTCCATGGCAATGGGCACCGTGCTCACCCAGCGCTGGGGTCGGCCCGAAGGCGTCGGACCGCTCGCGATCACCGGGTGGCAGCTCACCGCGGGTGGCCTGTTCATCGCACCGCTCGCCTTCCTGATCGAGGGTGCCCCGCCCGCGCTCGACGGTTCGGCCATCGGCGGCTACCTGTACCTCGGCGTGATCGGCACGGCGCTGGCGTACTTCCTCTGGTTCCGCGGCATCTCCCGGGTGCCCGCCACCTCGGTCGCATTCCTCGGACTGCTCAGCCCGGTCTCGGCGGCGCTGATCGGTTGGATCGCACTGGGCCAGGCGCTGAGCCCGCTGCAGGTGCTCGGACTCGTCATCGCGCTCGGCGGCACTCTGCTCGGCCAGGTGGTCGCCAAGCCACGGGTCGCGCCCGCGGTGACCGAGCGTCGCGCGCCGGTGGGAGTCCGTTAGAAAGTCCAGGTCGAAATGGGTTGACCTTGACGTCACGTCAACTTGCAAGCTGGTTGTACCGACGAGAAAGAAGGGAGGACAGGTCATGACATCGGGCACCGAATGGTCCATCCAGGATCTGGCCAAGGCGGCCGGTACCACCAGCCGTGCACTGCGCCACTACGGGCAGCTCGGGCTGCTGCCGCCGAGCCGGATCGGCGCCAACGGCTACCGCTTCTACGACCAGGACTCCCTGGTTCGGTTGCAACGCATCCTGCTACTGCGCGAACTCGGCCTCGGCCTTCCGGTCATCGCCGACGTTCTCGCGGGCGAGCAGGATGCCGCCGCCGCGCTGCGCACACACCTGGAACTGCTGCGGCACGAACAGGATCGGATCCGGCGCCAGATCGAGTCGGTGACCAACACGCTGCACAAGACGGAACGAGGTGAACAACTCATGGCAGCAGAGGTTTTCGACGGTTTCGACCACACTCGGTACAAGAATGAGGTGATCGAACGCTGGGGCAAGGACGCCTATGAGCGCAGCGACCGCTGGTGGCGTTCGCTCGGCGAGGCGGATAGGAAGGCGCACTTCCGGACCCACCTGGATATCGCCGCCGACTACGGCCGGGCGCACGCGGCCGGTTTCGCCCCCGACAGCGACGAGGTCCAGGCCATCGTCGCGCGGCACTACGACTGGGTGGGCCGCGGTTCCCAGCGCCCGCCGTCCTTCGAGTACTTCACCGGACTCGGCGAAATGTACGTCGCCGACCCGCGATTCGCGGCCAACTACGACGTACACGGTGAAGGGACAACCGAATTCGTGCGCGACGCGATGAAGGCTTACGCCGAGGCCAACCTCCGGTAGTTCGACGTGCTCCTGGGGATCGATTGGTGGGTGTCCGCACATTGCTGTGCGGACGCCCCGCTTCGCGATATCGCCTGTAGCGATTCGGTCCCGCCCGGTAGGGACTCGGGCGCCGGCCGAGCGGCCTCATCGGCGATGTTTCGACAGGCAGGCGAACCGGTGGTGGGGCTGCTCGCGCCGATCGCGGCCGCTGTCGTGCCGTCGAGCGGCGCTGGATTGCGACGCTACTGAGCCGAGCCCGGCGGCCGTAGGATCGGGTGGTCCGCAACGAGCGGGGAGGAGCGTCGACGATGCTGTACAAAAGTGGGGATCGGGCCCCGAGTGGCACTGTCGCGCAGACCGCCGCGGTGCTGGCGGTGCTCGGCGGACTGACCGATCTGATCGGTGGTACCGCGCTGCTGATCGACTTCATCGGCGATCGCAGCCGCTTCGACAATTCCCTGGTCATCTTCACCACACTCGGCGCGGCCCTGATGGCCTTCGGCCTGATCTTCGGCGGCATCCAACTCTGGCGTCGGGACGAGACCGGTCGATACACACTGATCATCGCATCGGGTGTCTCGGTCGGCATCGGCATTGTCGGACTTGCCTTTTCGCTCACCGATTATGAATTCGGCCTCGGCGTCTTCTGGTGGTCCACCGCCGACCACCCCGCCTCGGTGTCACCGCTGTTCGGCCTCGTCGGTCAGATGAGCGCCCTGATCCGGGAAAACCTGCTCCGCAGCGCAATAGACCTCGCCCTGCCGCTGCTCGTTCTCCTCTTCGCCGCCAACAGGCACGCCACCTGCTGGACCGCGGCCCGCCCGACCTGAAGCCGCTTTGTTGCCGTGCCGTATTCGTTTCGGCAAACTCCAGGAGAAATTCCGATGGCATCCATCGGTGAGTGCGCGTAGGTCGCGACTGCACCGGGCCCGCGCGGGGACTTCCGATACGCTGGGCACCCGTGACCGTCGCATCGTCCCCGGGTAACTCCGCAACCTCAGCCTCACAGTTCGATCTGATCGTCGTCGGCTCCGGATTCTTCGGGCTGACCGTCGCCGAACGCGCCGCCAATCTGCTCGGCAAACGGGTGCTGGTGATTGATCGTCGCTACCACCTCGGCGGCAACGCCTATTCGGAGCCGGAGCCGCAGACCGGGATCGAGGTGCACAAGTACGGGGCGCACCTGTTCCACACCTCGAACAAGCGCGTGTGGGACTACGTGACCCAGTTCACCGAATTCACCGGCTACCAGCATCGGGTCTTCGCGATGCACAAAGGGCAGGCCTATCAGTTCCCGATGGGTCTCGGTCTGATCTCCCAGTTCTTCGGCCGCTACTTCACCCCCGACGAGGCGCGCAAGCTCATCGCCGAACAGGCCGCGGAGGTCGAGACCAAGGACGCGCAGAACCTCGAGGAAAAGGCGATCTCGCTGATCGGCCGTCCGCTGTACGAGGCCTTCGTCCGCGATTACACCGCCAAGCAGTGGCAGACCGATCCGAAGGAACTGCCCGCGGGCAATATCACCCGCCTGCCGGTGCGCTACACCTTCGACAACCGCTACTTCAACGACACCTACGAGGGCCTGCCCACAGCGGGCTACACGAAGTGGCTGGAGAATATGGCCGCCTCCGAGCTCATCGAGGTCCGACTGAACACCGACTGGTTCGACGTGCGCGAGCAGATCCGCGCCGAGAACCCGGACGCCCCGGTCGTCTACACCGGCCCGGTGGACCGCTACTTCGACTACAGCGAGGGCGAACTCGGTTGGCGCACCATCGATTTCGAGACCGAAGTGCTCGAAACCGGTGACTTCCAGGGCACCTCGGTCATGAACTACAACGATGCGGATGTGCCCTACACCCGCATTATCGAACCGCGGCACTTCCACCCGGAGCGCGATAGCTACCCGAACGACAAGACCGTGATCATGCGCGAATACTCCCGCTTCGCGCAGACCGGTGACGAGCCGTACTACCCGATCAACACACCCGAGGACCGCGCCAAGCTCACCGCGTACCGGGTGCTGGCGAAGAAGGAAACCGCAGCGGCGAAGGTGCTTTTCGGTGGCCGCCTGGGTACCTACCAGTACCTGGATATGCATATGGCGATCGGCAGCGCGCTGAGCATGTTCGACAATGTGCTGCGGCCGCACCTGGAGTCGGGCGAACCTCTTTCGGACCAGGAGGCGTAGATGAGCGACACTGGCGAAGCCTTGCTCATCGAAGCCGACCGGGTGCGGGTGTCCCGCATTGACGCTGAAAGCGACGAATGACCTCCCAATCGATCCTGGAAGATATGACCACCGAAACCCGCGCGAAGTCGCTGCTGCAGCGCATTATCCTGCCCCGGCCGGGTGAACCGCTGGATGTGCGCACCCTCTACCTGGAGGAGTCGTCGACCAATGCCCGGCGCGCGCACGCGACCACCCGCACCTCGCTGTCGGTGGGCGCGGAGTCGGAGGTGTCGTTCTGCACCTACTTCAATGCGTTGCCCGCGAGCTACTGGCGTCGCTGGAGCATTCTGAAGTCAGTCGTGCTGCGGCTCGAACTCGCCGGGCACGGCCGCGTGGACGTCTACCGCTCGAAGGCGGACGGCTCGCGAATCCACGTGCAGGGCAAGGAATTCGCGGTCGCGCTCGCGGCGCGAGCTCAGGGCCCGGAGGAGGCAGCGGAGCGTGACCACGGAGGGACCAGGGAGCGCCGCAAATCCGACACAGGTGCGGAATCGGTGCACGTGGAATTCGAAACCGACCTCGGCCCGTTCGAGGACGGCGGCTGGATCTGGTTCGATATCACCACCGATACCGCCGTCACGCTGCTCGCGGGCGGTTGGTACGCACCGGTCGAGGCGCCCGGTGCGGGCACCATCGCGGTCGGTATGCCGACCTTCAATCGACCCACCGATCTGGTGAAAACCCTTGGCGCGCTCGGTTCGGACCCGCTGGTGCTGGACAAGATCGCCGCGGTCATCGTCGCCGATCAGGGCAATCGCAAGGTGGTCGACGAACCCGGCTTCGCCGAGGCCGCGGCGGTGCTCGGCGATCGGCTCGCCATTCGCGATCAGCCCAACCTCGGCGGTTCGGGTGGTTACAGCCGGGTCATGTACGAGGCGCTGAAGACCACCGACGCCCAGTACATCGTCTACATGGACGACGATATCGAGATCGAACCCGATTCGATCCTGCGCGCGCTGGCCTTCGCCCGCTTCGCCGAATCGCCCATGCTGGTCGGTGGGCAGATGCTCAATCTGCAGGAGCGCTCACACCTGCACAGCATGGGTGAGGTCGTGGATCGCGGCATCTTCATGTGGACCTCCGCCCCGAATGTCGAATACGACCACGACTTCTCGAAGTATCCGCTCAAGGACCGCGACAACTCCAAGCTGCTGCACCGACGCATCGACGTCGACTTCAACGGCTGGTGGACCTGCGTGATCCCCAGACAGGTCGCCGAGGAGATCGGCCAGCCGCTGCCGCTGTTCCTGAAGTGGGACGATGTCGAATACGGTTTGCGCGCACGCGATCACGGCTATTCGACCGTGACCCTGCCCGGCGCCGCGGTCTGGCATATGGCGTGGAGCGATAAGGACGATGCGATCGACTGGCAGGCGTACTTCCACCTGCGCAACCGGCTCGTTGTCGCGTCCCTGCATATGCCGGGCAACGGTCGCGGCATGGTCGTCAACACGGTCAAGGCGACCCTGAAACACCTCCTCTGCCTGGAGTATTCGACCGTCGCCATCCAGAACCTGGCGATTCAGGACTTCCTCGCCGGCCCGGAGCGACTGTTCCAACTGTTGCCGAGCGCGCTCGGCGCGGTGCACGAGATGCGCAAGCAGTATCCGGACGCGGTCATCCTGCCGTCCTCCACCGAATTGCCGCTGGCCAGCCATATCGGCGTCGGTGCGGTCGGTGAACCGGCGAATCCGATCGCCAAGGTGGTCCGGCTGGCCAAGGGTGTCGTGCACAACTTCCGCCCGGCCCATGCCGAACATCATGAGCGTCCGCAGCTGAATGTGCCGACGCTGGATGCCCGTTGGTTCCTGCTCTCGCAGGTCGACGGCGTCACCGTCACCACCGCGGACGGCCGCGGTGTGGTCTATCGCAAGCGTGATCCGCGCCAGGCCCTCGGCCTGTTCAAGCAGGCCATGCGGCTGCGCAAGGAACTGGCCGCCCGCTTCCCGGAGATGCGGCAGCGCTACCGTGCCGCCCACCCGATGCTGACCAGCACGGCGGCCTGGGAGAACGTCTTCGGTATCGATACGAAGGATGAGCAGCAGTGAGTCTGGAAGCCACGGCCGCGGACGACAACACCGCGGTGCGCGCGAGCGCGAACGGTCACGGTGGCCCGGTATCCGCGGTGCCGTCGGCGCCGCAGCCGCCCGAGGTCAAGGTCATCAACGCGGTCCAGGCGACTATCGGCACCAAACCAGCGGTGATCACGGCCGCACGCGGTATGTCGCATTTCGGTGAGCACGCGCTCGGCTGGATCGGCATCGCGGCGGCGGGCTGGCTCGTCGACAAACCGCGGCGGCGCCAGTGGGCTGGGGTCGCGGTCGGCGCGGTCGGTGCGCACGCGGCATCGATCGTCATCAAGCGGATCGTCCGGCGCCCGCGCCCGAATGATCCATCGGTGCAGGTCAACGTCTCGACGCCGAGCAAGCTGAGCTTTCCCTCCTCGCACGCGACCTCGACCACGGCTGCGGCGGTGTTGCTCGGCAGACTGACCGGGCTACCCTTGCCTGCGGTGCTCGTCCCACCGATGTTGCTCTCCCGGGTTGTGCTCGGGGTGCACTATCCCTCCGACGTGCTCGCCGGTTCCGCGCTCGGCGCCGCGTCCGCCGCTGTTGTGCTTGCCGCCGAAAAGAGACTCGATAGTGACCGCACAAGAAAAGACCTTGGTTGACATGAGTGAAGAGCCGACCAGCACGGACCTAGCCGAAGCGGTAGTCAAGGGCCCGCCCAAGACACTGGCCGGCGGGCTGTTCAAGGCGGTCCGCCCGCGTCAGTGGGTCAAGAATGTGCTGGTGCTCGCCGCGCCGCTGGCGGCGGGTCCGGATACCGCGACCGAACTGGGTGTGCTCGGTCATGTCGGCATCGCCTTCGTGATCTTCTGCATGGCGGCCTCGGGCATCTACCTGGTCAACGACGCACTCGACGTGGAGGCCGACCGGGCGCACCCGACCAAGCGGTACCGCCCGATCGCCGCGGGCGTCGTCCCGGTCAATCTGGCCTACGCGCTCTCGTTGGTGCTACTGCTCGGCTCGATCGCCGGATCGTTTCTGGCCTCCTGGCATCTGGCCGTGGTAATGACCGTCTACATCGGCATCCAGCTGGCCTACTGCTTCGGTCTCAAACATCAGGCGGTACTGGACATCTGCATCGTGTCCTCGGGCTTCCTGCTGCGCGCGGTCGCCGGTGGTGCGGCCGCGAATATCGACCTGTCGCAGTGGTTCCTGCTGATCATGGCGTTCGGCTCGCTGTTCATGGCCGCGGGTAAGCGCTATGCCGAACTGCAGATCGCGCTGAGCACCGGTGCCAAGATCCGCAAGTCGCTGGAGTACTACACACCGACATATCTGCGCTTCATCTGGACTCTCGCCGCGACCGCGGTGGTGGTGTTCTACGGCCTGTGGGCGTTCCAACAGGACAACCTCAAGCACACCAATTGGTTCGCGATCTCGATGATTCCGTTTACCATCGCAATCCTGCGTTACGCGGTCGACGTCGATGGCGGCGAGGCCGGTGAGCCCGAAGAGATCGCGCTGGGGGATCGCATCCTCCAGTTCCTCGCAATCGCCTGGATCGGAGCGGTAGGTGTCGCTGTCTATCTCACCTGACGAACTGTTGGTAGCGGGAGTGGAGCGAACAGAACAAGTGACGAAGGAGCCGGCCGAAGGGTCGGCTCGTTCGGCCTTGCGGTTCGCCGGGCTATCCCGAGCCACCTTCGTCGGTGGGATCGTGCTCACCGTCGCACTCTTCTCGGTCGGCGCCTGGCAGCGCCGTTGGATCGCCGACGACGGCCTCATCGTGCTGCGCACGGTGCGGAATCTGTTGGCGGGCAACGGCCCGGTCTTCAACGAGGGCGAGCGCGTCGAGACCAATACCAGTACCGCGTGGACCTATCTGGTGTGGTTCTTCAGCTGGCTCACCAAGGCCAGGCTGGAGTACGTCGTACTCGGTGTCGCGCTGACGGTGTCGATGCTGGCGATCGTCTTCGCCATGCTCGGCGCTGCGCGGCTGTGGGGCGGCACCACATCGGCGCTTTTGCTGCCCGCGGGCGTATTCGTCTACATCGCCTTGCCGCCCGCCCGCGACTACGCCACGTCCGGCCTGGAGAGCGGTCTGGTCATCTGCTGGCTGGGTCTGCTGTGGTGGCGGCTCGTGCGCTGGAGTCAGGCCGAGCGGGTGAAGCTGCCCGCGCTGTTCGGGCTGGTTTTCCTCGCCGGCCTCGCGCCGCTGATCCGTCCGGAGATGACGCTGGTCGGTGCGCTGTCGCTGCTGATGATCTTCCTGGCCCCGATGCCGCAGTCCCGGCTGCACCCGATCGTATTGCGCGCCTTGATCGTTGCCGCCGCCGGACTGGTGCCGATGTGCTATCAGGTCTGGCGGATGGGCTACTACGGCCTGCCCTACCCGAATACCGCGGTCGCGAAGGATGCGGGCGGTGCCAAGTGGGGGCAGGGCTTCAAATACCTGTGGGACCTGGTCGGTCCGTACTACCTGTGGGTGCCGCTGCTGGTGCTGCTGGTCCTCGGCGTCGTCGCGGGCCGGTCGACGCGCGCCGCCGGGGAAACGAGCGGTAAGGACGAGCGCCGCTGGACGGTGCGCCGGGTACGCGAATGGCTGCGCTCGCCGAGTGCGGTGGTCGCGCTGATGCTCGGCAGCGGATTCGTCCTGACGATCTACGCGCTGCGCGTCGGCGGCGACTTCATGCACGGCCGGATGCTGTTACCGCAGCTGTTCTGCCTGTTGTTGCCGGTCGCCGTGGTGCCGATCCGGCTACCCGAGGGCGGTCTACGCGCGGCGCCGGCGGGGAACTGGTCCTTCGCGGTGGTCGCGCTCGCGCTGCTCGGCACCGCGGGCTGGGCGCTGTTCGCGGCCGACACCACGGCCATCAAGACCGGCACCAAGATCAGTGCCTCCGGCATTGTCGACGAGCGGGTCTACTACGTCCTCAATACCGGGCACGACCATCCGATCCTGGCCGAGGACTACCTGGACTACCCGCGTGTGCGAGCCATGGTGAACAACATCGCCGAAACCCCCAACGGCGGCCTGCTGCTGAACTCGCCGTCGTTCATGTTCTGGTACGTCGCGCCGCCGCCGCAGCCGATCCCCGAGGGTGGCGCCGGACATACGGTCTTCTTCCTGAACCTCGGTATGACCAGCATGAACGTTCCGCTGGACGTGCGCGTCATCGACCAGATGGGCCTGGCGTATCCGCTGGCCGCGCACACCGACCGGCTCACCGACGGCCGGATCGGTCATGACAAGAGCCTGTACCCGGACTGGGTTGTGGTCGATACCGGCATGGTCGATCGGCACCCGTGGATGCCCTGGTACCTGGACGAGAAGTGGGTCACCCAGGCGCGTACCGCCATGAGCTGCCCGGACACCGTGGCGCTGGATATCTCCTACCGGGATCCGCTCACCTGGGGTCGCTTCAAGCACAACCTGCTGCACGCCCTGCACTTCGCCGAGTACCGGATCGATCGGGTGCCGAAGTACGAGATCGAGCGGTGCGGGCTCGTGGATCCGTACCCGCAACCTCAGCGCTAGCGACTGCTTGCAGGTCGCTCGAAAGAGACAGCTGATTCGCACCTCCAGTCACACTGGGCCCATGGACCTCCATGGGCCCACTTCTTTCACAGATCAGCGTTGCTCGAGATTACGTTCAGGTTGCTCTATAGGATCAGCTGAACGTGGCGCATATCGCTTTATCTCTTTTTGATAACGTAACTGCATCGATGAGCGATATGGTACGTGGGTGCGCCCGGTGGGGCGTTCCGATTCGATATGGGCCCATCCAGTGGTCAACGTAGAGACGCGGTCGAACTACGACCGAATAACGAAAGGCCTGAAAAGATGCGAGGCGTGATCGGGCGAAGCGCGCAGAGACGACGTCTGGGAACCCGGAGAGCCGGTTCGTGGCTCAAGCGGTCGGTGCTGATGTCGCTGGCTATCTTGCTGCCGCTCGGGGTGTCAGTAGCAGGTCCGGCGGGCTCCGCATCGGCGGCGTTCAATCCGGACGGCTTCGATTTCTGGGTGGACTCCAGCATGGGGCCGATCAAGTCGCGGATCTTCCGCGCCGCGGACGGTAATACCGGGCGCGTGGTCTACGCGCTCGACGGTATGCGGGCCCGCGGTGACCTCAACGGCTGGGAGATCGAGACCGAGGTCGCCCGTGAGCTGACCAAGTGGAATATCAATGTCGTCATGCCGGTCGGCGGACCGTCCAGCTTCTACGCGGACTGGAACGCGCCGGGTAACTTCCTCGGCATGAGCACCGGTTCGTCGGGTTCGGCGAACGGCTCGTCCTCCGGGTCCGCGATGACCGGTTCCTCGGGTTGGAACGAGACCCTCGGCAAGTCGAATACCTACAAGTGGGAGACCTTCCTGACCAGCGATCTGCGTAATGCGCTGCGTGATCGCCTCGGTTTCAGCCCGACCCGCAACGGTGTATTCGGCCTGTCCATGGGTGGCAGCGCCGCGCTGACGCTCTCGGCCTACCACCCGGACCAGTTCGTCTACGCCGGTTCGTATTCCGGCTACCTGAACATCTCCGCGCCGGGTATGCGCGAGGCGCTGCGCCTCGCGATGATCAGCGCGGGCGGCTATAACATCGACGCGATGGCGCCGCCGTGGGGTGCGCAGTGGCTGCGTATGGATCCGTTCGTCTTCGCGCCGCGACTGATCCAGAACGGCACCAGGCTCTGGGTGGCCGCCGGTAGCGCACTGCCCGGTCCGGCCGATGCGAACTCGGTGCTCGACGTCGTCCAGGGCGTGCCGCTGGAGGCGCTCGCGCTGGTCAACACCCGGGCCTTCCAGGTCCGGATGGCGACGCTGGGTGCGCAGAATGTCACCTACGACTTCCCGTCCGTCGGCATTCACAACTGGCACAACTGGGAGGCCGAGGTCTATCGCATGATCCCGGATCTCTCCGCCAACATCGGGTAATATCCGGACCCATTCGAAACCGCCTGGCGTGTTCGCACACCAGGCGGTTTTGTTTGCTTGCGTGCGGCCGAAACCCCGGGTTGACAACGAATCAGCTGCGGGAGGCCTTCGGTAGTTGTGGGTCGGATCACTTTCCAGCAACATAGGAGCATTCGTTAGCGGTTGATGTGCAGAAAACATGCATATAGGTCGAAACGCCCGTTTCGGGCGGGGCGGCAGGTCTATATGTCCGATGAGGGTTCAGTATAAGTTGCCTATTATTTGCTGACTGGCCGTCCGGATGAAAGGTCGAGTCGAATGCGAAGTGTGCGCTGGAAATGTAGGACCCCGCGACCGAATCCGGGATCTGCCTCGGGTTCCTGGGCGAAGAAAATGGTGTTCGGCGTGGCGACGGCCATGCTGTTGCCGCTCGGGATCTCCGTGGCGGGCGGCGGCGCCACCGCATCGGCCGGCTTCAACCCGGCGGCCTTCGACTTCTGGGTCGACTCCCCGGTGATGGGTCCGATCAAGAGCCGGGTGCTGCGCGCGGCGGACGGCAATACCAACCGCGTTGTCTACGTGCTCGACGGCCAGCGGGCACCGGAAACGCTCAATGGCTGGGAGATCGAGACCAACGTCCCCGAGGTTCTCGCGAGCTGGAATATCAACGTGGTCATGCCGGTCGGCGGCATGTCGAGCTTCTACGCCGACTGGAACGCACCGAGTGACTTTTTCGGCGTCACGCCGGGTGCGGCGGGTTCGTCCACCGGATCCGGTGCGACGGAAGCCTTTTTGGCCGGGCCGGGGAAGAGTTATCGCTACGACTGGGAAACATTCCTGACCCAGCAACTGCGGTCGGCTCTTCGGGATCGCTTGGGCTTCAACCCGAATCGCAATGGTGTGTTCGGGTTGTCGATGGGTGGCAGTGCCGCGCTGACGCTGGCGGCCTATCACCCGGATCAGTTCAGCTTCGCCGGTTCATTCTCGGGTTACCTCAATATTTCGGCGCCGGGCATGCGGGAGGCGATTCGGACGGCGATGATCGACGCGGGCGGCTATAACGTGGACTCGATGGCACCGCCGTGGGGCCCGCAGTGGCTGCGGATGGATCCGTTCGTCTTCGCGCCGCGATTGATCCAGAACGGCACCCGGGTGTGGGTCGCCGCCGGCAGCGGGCTGCCGATGTCCGACGATGTCAACATCCCGTTCCCGGTGGCCGCGGACCGTATCATCAGGGGTGCGCCGCTCGAGGCGCTCGCGTTGGCGAATACCAGGGCATTCCAGGTCCGCATGATGTCGCTGGGGGCGCAGAACGCGGTGTATTCGTTCCCGCCCGCCGGTCTGCATGCGTGGACCAACTGGCAGGACGAGGCCTATCGGATGATTCCGGATATGTCCGCCAATATCGGCTGAGTTGTCGGCTGGCACGGACGCTCGCTCCGTGCGGGTGGGTGTTGCGGTAGACAAGTCGCCTGGGCGCGCGCCCAGGCGACTTTGTTTACTTTGGACCGTATCCATACATATGACTATCGGTTGGCTGAATGTTCGCTGGCGGAGGATTTCGATGCTGTATGCCCGGCGGAGGTCCGTGGTGTGAGTCTGCGCCGGTAATTCTGCAGGCTTCATCACGATCCGGCATCGCGGCCGCTTCGCGCACGGTTCGGTTCGGAATTGTTCATGGAAGCGCGGTCACGCCGAGACCTGCTGTGCGCGGGAAGCGGCGGTGTCGAGTGTTGATCCCTCAACATTACGGCGCGGGCAACGGTGCTCGCGCGGGCGAAAGGTCGAGTCGATGCGGTCTCGCGGAGTGCGCGCAAAAGTTGCCGGTGGATGGCTGCGAACCAGTCGACGCCTGCCTACAACCTCGGCACTGCGATAGCGCTGAAGACGATCACACGCGCCAATACCCGCGCATTCCAGTTCCGGCTGTACTCGCTCGCGACGAACGCGGTCTTCTGCTCCCCGGCTACTGGTATGTACGCCTGGCGCAAGTGCTCGAGCAGGTGCCGAATCCGAGCGGGGTATCTCGGGTGCGGATGCGGACTCCCTGGTGACCCCTGATCGCAGTCCGAAATTCCCCTTCCGGCACGACATCTCCGGGCGAACGCGCTAAGGTCACCGCACGATCACAGCTTGTGAACGGGCGGAATTCGGTCACTCGAATACCCCGGTCTTGCTAAGGCTTCGCACGTCGAATAACCTCCAGCGAGCGCAAGTGTGACCAGATCGTTGTAGCGCCGTCTCTTGTGCCGGAATGTCGGGTGCCGGTTCGCATGTGACGCGCGTCTCGTTGGCAACACGGGTGTTGCGGGTCCGCATGGACTACGGGCGACACCACAACAGCAGAAAGAGAGCAGGATTCATGCGTTTCGGCAGGGCGGCCGCGCCGAAGAGAACCAAGTCGGGACGGCGAGGCACGCCTCGTGGTTGGCGGAATCGAATTCTGGCTGTCGGTGCCGCGGCGTTGGCGCTACCGATCGCCGCAGGCGCGATGGGCCCGACCGTTGCCTTGGCCGCGCCTGCGCACGGCCCCGTGCTGCGGACGCCGTCGGGTGGCTTCGAGGATCTGATGGTCCCGTCGCAGATGGGGCCGATCAAGGTCCAGGTGCAGTGGGCGGCGCGCGGCGGCGGTGCCGCGCTGTACCTGCTCGACGGTCTGCGCGCGCGCGACGACCGCAATGCCTGGTCGTTCGAGACCAATGCCCTCGATCAGTTCAAGAACGACAACATTTCGCTGATCATGCCGGTCGGCGGTCAGTCGAGCTTCTACGCCGACTGGTACGCGCCGAGCAACACCAACGGTCAGAAGACCACCTACAAGTGGGAGACCTTCCTGACCAAGGAACTCCCCGCCTTCCTAGAGGGCTACGGTGTGTCGCGCACCGACAACGCCGTTGTCGGTCTCTCGATGGGTGGTTCGGCCGCGCTGGCGCTGGCCGCCTACCACCGCGACCAGTTCAAGTACGCCGCATCCTTCTCCGGCTATCTGAACATCTCCGCGCCGGGTATGCGTGAGGCGATTCGCATCGCGATGCTGGACGCGGGCCGCTACAACGTCGACTCGATGGCCGCGCCGTGGAGTTCGCAGTGGCTGCGGATGGACCCGTTCGTCTTCGCGCCGCAGCTGCGGGGTCTGCCGATGTACATCTCGGCGGCCAGCGGCCTGCCGGGTCAGTACGACAACCCGAACTCGGCCGTCGGCTACTTCAACACCGCCAACGGCATGGCGCTGGAGGCGCTCTCGCTGGTGAACACCCGCGCGTTCCAGTCTCGCCTGGCCTCGCTCGGCATTCCGGCCACGTTCGACTTCCCGGCCGCGGGTACCCACTCGTGGAAGTACTGGGAGGGTGAGCTGTGGAACGCCCGCAACGGCATCCTCGACGCCACGGGCGGCCGGTGACCTAGCGGTATAGACGCCGAACGGCGCCGTCTGCTTCCCGAACGGAAGCGACGGCGTCGTTTCGTATTTTCGCCGCTGCCCGTTGCGTTTCGGGGTACCTGAATCAGACAGTCCGCGTGTCTACCCGGAACCGTGCGCAAACGGGAGTAGGAAACACCTGTGGCAGCACTCGGATTCGGCAGACGGGGGCGGCGCGATCGACGTGACGGACGTGTGACCCGCGGTCGGGTCGCACTGCTCGCCATGGCTGTCGCGATTCCGCTCGCTTCAGGTCTTTCCCCGATCACCGCACCCGCAAACGCCCAGCCCGCCGCGGCAACGACCGTCGACGCGACGGTGCAGCGCGTGGTATGGCTCACGGATCGGCGGGTCGCGCTGTGGATCAATTCACCATCGATGGCGACGCCCATCCAGGTGCAGTTGTTGCTGGCCCGGGATTGGAATACGCGTCCGGACGCCAGGTTCCCGGCGCTGTTCATGCTCGACGGTCTGCGCGCCACCGATGAGGAGAGCGGCTGGACCCACGATGCCGGTGCGGTGGATTTCTACGCCGATAAGAACGTCACGGTGGTGCTGCCGGTCGGCGGTCAGTCCAGCTTCTACTCCGACTGGCTGCAGCCGGACAACGGTCACAACTACAAATGGGAAACCTTCCTGACCAAGGAACTTCCGCCGCTGCTGGAGAGTCAGTGGCGGACCACGGATGTGCGTGGCATGGAAGGTATTTCGATGGGTGGTACGGCCGCGATGTTCTTGGCCGCGCGCAATCCGAACTTCTCGAAATACGCCGCGTCGTACTCCGGTGTGCTGACCACGACCACCCTCGGCATGCCGCAGGCGATCCAGTTCGCCATGCACGACGCGGGCGGCTTCGATTCGGCCGCCATGTGGGGTCCGCCGGACGGTCCGGAATGGGAGAGCCACGACCCGTACGCGCTGGCGGACAAGCTCAAGGGCGTGAGCCTGTACATCTCCAGCGGGAACGGCTCGACCGGACCGTTCGACCAGGCCAGCGGCATTCCGGGGGTCAGCAGCAATTACGCGGGCACGGGACTCGAGATCCTGTCCCGGCTGACCTCGCAGAACTTCGTGACCAAACTCGGCAAGCTATCCATCCCCGCCCAGGTGAATTACCGCCTCTCCGGCACACATTCGTGGCCGTACTGGGACTTCGAAATGCGCCAGTCGTGGCCGCAGGCCGCCGCCGCGCTCGGGGTCGATCCGAACAAACCGGCCTGCCAGACCGGGGGCGCGATCGCCGCGCTGGCGAGCGGCAACGGCTGGCTCGGCGACTGCCTCACTGGTGAGTACCAGGTGGCGGGCGGTATCGCACAGGACTTCAAGGGCGGCCGGGTCTTGTATTCGCAGGCCGACGGTGCGCATGCGGTAGGGGGCATGATCGGTGGCGGCTACCAGGCAGCGCTCGGCCCGAACGGTCCGCTCGGTCTGCCCACCGGCGACGAACGCGGACTGCCGGATGGCCGCGGACGCATGCAGCCCTTCCAGAACGGCCTGCTCTACTGGACCCCGCGGACCGGGGCGCAGGTGGTGCGCGGTGCGATCCTCGACGAATGGGGCGGGCAGGGCTTCGAGCGCGGCCCGGCCGGATATCCCACCGGGTCGGAGATCAAAGTCCCCAATAAAGACGGTGTGGTCCAGTCTTTCGAAAACGGCGCGTTTTACTACAGCGCGAAGACCGGCGCGCATCTCGTACAGGGGATGATTCTCGGCAAGTACGGCGAATTGGGTTATGAGAACAGCCAACTCGGCTTTCCCACCGCCGATGAGGCGCCGCTCAAGGATTTCGGCCGCTTCAGCAAGTTCGAGGGCGGAAATATCTATTGGAGCCCGCTGTCGGGTGCGTGGCCGGTGCGTTCGGGGCCGGTCATGGATATGTGGTCGGTGCTCGGCTACGAGAACGGCAGGCTTGGGTATCCGACCAGTGACGAGTTCGGCGTGCCCGGCGGTATCCAGCAGAATTTCCAGACCGGATTCATTACCGTGCGCGATGGCAAACCCGAGGTTCACGGAATTTAATTCCAACCGGTCTGTTTGCTGAGCTGCTGCACCTGTGGTTGGCTTTCCTCTAGCCTGGGTGGCGACCTGACCCCTTAGCGAACAGATCGAGGACACGAATTCATGCATCGGACCCCCGGAAAGGTTATCGGCGTAGTCGTGGGGATCGCCGCTACAGGTTTGCTTGCCGCCTGTGGCAACAACGATTCGACGGCGTCGAACACGCCGACGCTGTCCCACACCACCACCACCGCGGCGGCGCCGACCGCCGCCTCGACCAGCGCCGCTGCGACCAGTCAGCCGTCGCAGGCCCCCGAGACGCCCGCCGATACGGCAACGCCGGAGCGCCCGCAGCCCGTACCGACCAATGCGGTCACGCCCCAAGACACGTCGAAGCTCACCGATAAGGACAAGAAGTTCCTCGACGCGCTCAAGGCCGCGGGCATCACCCCGTCCACCCCGGATATCGCGCTGAGCATCGGCTCCTACGTCTGCCAGGGGGTTGCGGCGAATGCCTCCGACCAGGATCTGATGACCTTCGTCTCCGCGATGGCCGGATCGGATCCGTCCTTCGATCCGTCGAAGATGCCGGTGGAGAAGGCCGGAAGGATCTACATCGATACGGCTAAGTCGACGTACTGCCAGTGAGGGTGCGCGGTTCGACTTCCCGCCGGTCCCGAAAACCGGCGGGGTGTCTGCTCTTCATCGGTCTGGTAGCGCTCGTCGTCATCATCGCGCTGCTGTTGTGGTTCGTGCTCGCCGGTCCGCTGCGCAAGCCGAAGCCCGGTCCGAAGCCGCCGCCGCTGCCACCGACCTCCCAGCCGGCCTGGTGTCCCGACGTGCAGATGATTTCGATACCCGGCACGTGGGAATCGAATAGCAACGACGATCCGCACAATCCGACGGCCAATCCGATCTCGTTGATGCTCAATGTCTCCGGGCCGGTATCGCAGCGGTTCCAAGCGGGACGGCTGGATGTCTACACCGTTGCCTACGTCGCGCAGTTCTCCAATCCGATCGCGATTCCGCCGGATGGCCAGCAGTCCTACAACAACAGCCGCTCCGAGGGCTGGCAGCGCGCCCAAGACGCGATGGCGAACCGGTATCGCGACTGTCCGCTGACCACGTATGTGATCGCCGGGTTCTCCCAGGGCGCGGTGATCGCGGGCGATATCGCCAACCAGATCGGCGCGGGCAAGGGGCCGGTACCCGCTGACAAGGTGCTGGGCGTCATGCTGATCGCCGATGGTCGCCGCACCGGTGACAACGGGCCCGGCCAGGCCATCCAGATCGGCACCGCGCCCGCGGGCGTCGGCGCCGAGGTCGCGCTCAACGGGTTGAAGGTGCCCGGGATCACGATGACCGGTGCCAGGTCGGGCGGATTCGGCTCGCTCGCCGATCGCACGTACACCATCTGCGCGCCGGGCGATCTGATCTGCGACGCGCCGCGGGATGCGTTGAGTCCCCTCAACGTTGTGGGCAGTGTGCTGACCCTGGTCCGCGCGGTGGGCAACCCGGTGCACAGCCTCTACAACGGTTACGTGGTGGACGGCGATGGCACGACCGCGACCCAGTGGACGGTGAACTGGGCCAACGGGTTGATCGAGGCAGCGCCCCATCCGGCGCATACTTGACGTGTTCCGTTGGTGACCGGTCACAGGAAGCCGCCCTGATCGCGGTGCGGCCACGCAAGCCTGGGCAGCCATACACGACAACGCTGTAAAGTGCGCCTGATGATCGCGACGCCGGCGCTCGAGCCCCCAGCAGCGTGGGCACGATGTGGCCCGGCGTCGCGCCCACACTTCCTATAGCCAGGAGCATGAGTTCATGACAGAAGCCGCCGCCAGCGATCGCCTGCAGGTCGCTCGAAACGGCACTGCACCGGCCACCACCGCGAGCCGTGACGCGGATGCCGAGTCGACCGCGCTGGGTACCCCGCTGCGGCCGTTCCGCTTCGCGGCCGCGGGCGAGGGAAACAAGCAAGAGGGCGGGGCCAGGAAGTTCGTCCAGACCGCGCAGAACGCCGAAGAGTACGGCTTCGACACCTTCGTCGTGCCGGACCACCTGGGTGACCAGATCGGCCCGATCGCCGCACTCGGTGCGCTGACCCAGGCCACCGAGCGGATCCGGCTCGGCACCTCGGTATTGGCCAACGGTTTCCGGCATCCGGTGGTGCTGGCCAAGGACCTCGCCACCATCGACGTACTGTCCAAGGGCCGCCTCGAGGTCGGCATCGGCGCGGGCTGGAAGCAGGACGAATTCCTCGCCGCCGGTCTGCCGTACGAATCGCCGGGCGTGCGCCTGGCGAAGCTGGACGAGACGCTGAGCATCCTCGATGTGCTGCTGCGCGGCCAGGAATGCACCTTCGAGGGCAAGTACTACCAGGTGCACGGTCTCAAGGGGACGCCACGACCGCGGCAGGGTCCGCGCCCGCCGATCTGTACCGGCGGCGGCGGCCCGAAAATGCTGCGCCTGGCCGCCAAGCACGCCGACATCATCTCGGTCGTTCCGGTCACCACCAAGAACGGCAAGGGTCTGCTCTCCGGCATCACCTTGGACAAGACCATCGAAAAGGTGAATCTGATCAAGGAAGCCGCGGGTGAGCGCTTCGCCGATATCGAGCTGAACTGGGCCATTACCGCGATCGTCATCACCGACGAGCGGGAGAAGACCGCCGAAATGGCGCTGTCCGCCATCGAGCGCGGACTGCACCCGGACCTCGAGGTCGACGTCGAGCTGTCGGTCGAGGACATCCTCGCCTCGCCGTATGTCGCGATCGGCACATTCGAGGAGATCGCCGAACAGATCCGTCAGGTGCGCCAACTCACATCGATGTCCTACGTCGGGGTGTTCCCTACCCAGATGGACGCGTTCGCACCGATTATTCCGCTGCTGCGGGGGGAGTGACCCGGTCTTCTCTGTAACATGACTCTGGTTTGAGAACATCTAGCCGATAGCGGTCTACCGCGCAGGCCGCAATAAAATCTGCAGGCTGGCTCTCGCATGTAGAGCACCCGCGGGCGATAGCGAGTCGGGGCCTCACAGGTAACAGCGGCGATATCGCCGTCTTGCTGCGTGTGCCTCGGAGGAGATGAAGGAATGGAAGAGACTTTCGACGATTACCTGGATGAGACCGGGCATATCCGTATTCCCGATGATCACACCCTGGTAGACCACGTCGAGAAGCACACGCGCAACGACGCGAACACCCTCGCGTACCGCTACATCGATTATTCGCGCGAGCGTGATGGTGAGGCGCAGGAGCTGACGTGGCGTGAGTTCGGTATTCGGCTGCGCGCGGTAGCCGCTCGACTGCAGCAGGTGACCAACCCGGGCGACCGGGTCGCGATCCTGGCCCCGCAGGGCCTGGATTACGTCATCTCCTTCTTCGCCGCGATCTACGCGGGCACCATCTCGGTGCCGCTGTTCGACCCGGACGAGCCGGGCCACACCGACCGCTTGCACGCGGTGCTCGGCGACTGCGAACCCTCGGCCATTCTGACCGCGAGCTCCTCCGCGGCCGGCGTGCGCCAGTTCTTCCGCTCGCTGCCCGCCGCCCAGCGTCCGCGCATCATCGCGGTTGACGCGATCCCGGACAGTGTCGGCGAGAGCTGGGTGCGTCCCGATATCGCCATCGATGACATCGCCTACCTGCAGTACACCTCGGGCTCCACCCGTGTCCCGGCTGGTGTCGAGATCACCCACCGGGCGGTCGGCACCAACCTGCTGCAGATGGTCGACGCGATCAACCTGGACTGGAACTCGCGCGGTGTCACCTGGCTGCCGCTGTTCCACGATATGGGCCTGCTGACGGTGATCCTGCCCGCCGTCGGCGGCAAGTACATCACCATCATGTCGCCGAGCGCGTTCGTGCGCCGTCCGTACCGCTGGATCAAGGAACTGGCCGCCCACAACGACGGCGCCGGGACCTTCGCCGCCGCGCCGAACTTCGCATTCGAGCACGCCGCCGCGCGCGGTCTGCCGAAGAACGGCGAATCGCTGGATCTGTCGAATGTCATCGGCCTGATCAACGGCAGTGAGCCGGTGACCACCTCGTCGATGAAGAAGTTCAACGAAGCGTTCGCCCCGTACGGCCTGCCCAAGACCGCGATCAAACCCTGCTACGGCATGGCCGAGGCGACCCTGTTCGTCTCCGCGACCAAGGCCGAGGACGAGGCCAAGGTCGTCTACGTCGACCGCAACGAGCTCAACGCCGGTCGCATGATCAAGGTCGAGCAGGGCGCGGAGAACGCCATCGCGCAGGTCTCCTGCGGTTATGTCGCGCTGTCGCAGTGGGCCGCCATCGTCGACCCGGAGACCGTCGACTCCGATGGCGGCGGGCACGAGCTGGCCGACGGTCGGGTCGGTGAGATCTGGCTGCACGGCAACAATATGGGCATCGGCTACTGGGGCCGTCCGGACGAGACCGCCGCGACCTTCCGCAACAAGGTCACGCATCGTCTCATCGAGGGCAGCCACACCGAGGGCACCGAGCTGGACGCCAACTGGATGCGCACCGGCGACTACGGCGTGTACTTCGAGGGTGAGCTGTACATCACGGGCCGGGTGAAGGACCTCGTGATCGTCGACGGCCGCAATCACTACCCGCAGGACCTCGAGTTCTCCGCGCAGGAGGCGTCGAAGGCGCTGCGCCCCGGCTTCGTCGCCGCGTTCTCGGTGCCCGCGAACCAGCTGCCCGCCGACGTATTCGAGCAGGGCAGCCATTCCGGCCTGAGCTTCGACGCCGACGATGCCTCCGAGCAGCTGGTCGTCGTGGCCGAGCGCGGTCCGGGTGCCGGTAAGGCCGATCCGCTGCCGATCGCGGACGCGGTGCGCGCGGCGATCTCCCAGCGCCACGGTGTGACCGTGCGCGACGTGCTCTTGGTTCCCGCCGGTTCGATTCCGCGGACCTCCAGCGGCAAGATCGCTCGGCGCGCCTGTAAGACTGCTTATCTGGAGGGAACGCTGCGGGGTGGTTACACCCAGCAGGCTTTCCCCGATGCACCGGAAGAGTAATTGCCCGAGGGTGGTAGCCGTAGCGATTGCTTGCAGATCGCTCGAAAAGATCGGCCCCGAATATCGGCGCTCGGCGTGGCTTTCCACGCCAGGCGTCGATCCGCCCGGTACGCAGACAGGTAGCTTGAGGAACTGATGGCTGACAACGAGGGCACGACCGACCAGACGACCGCGATCGTGCGTGATGCGGACGCGATCGACACCACCGACACCGGGCAGGTTTCGCAGTCCGCCGCGACGACCGATGTGTCCGTCGCGGAGTTGCGGGAATGGCTGCGACGCTGGGTCTCCGACGCGACCGGTCAACCGATCGAGCAGATCACGACGGACCGGCCGATGGAGGAGTTCGGGCTGGCCTCGCGCGATGCCATCGCACTCGGCGGGGATATCGAAGAGCTGACCGGTGTGGTGCTGACAGCGACGATCGTCTATCAGCATCCGACCATCGCGTCGCTGGCCGAGGTCGTCATCAACGGTGAGCCGGAGTTGCCGCCGGAATCCGCCGACGATTCGTTCTACACGGCCGGTTACCAGCCGGGCGAGGCGCACGATATCGCGATCGTCGGCCTGTCCACCCGGCTGCCGGGCGCGGGGGATACCCCGGAGTCGACCTGGGAGTTCCTGATCAACCGCGGTGACGCGATCCGGGAGCGGCCCGAGGGCCGGTGGGACGAGTTCACCGACGACCCGGCCGTGGCCGCGAAGATCGCCGAGGGCAACACCCTGGGCGGCTACCTCGACCAAGACGTAGTCAAGGGCTTCGACGCGGAGTTCTTCGCGATGTCCCCGATCGAGGTCGAGCGGGTCGATCCGCAGCAGCGCTTGATGATGGAGCTGGCCTGGGAAGCCTTGGAGCACGCCAGAATTCCCGCAAGCGAGCTCAAGGGCAGACCGGTCGGCGTCTTCGTCGGCGCTTCTACCAACGACTTCCAATTGGTATCCGCGCTCGGATTGGGTCAGTCGGATCCGACTGCGCCTGCCTCGGCCGATGCGTATGCGCTGACCGGTGGATCCTCCGCCATCATCGCTAACCGGATCTCCTACTTCTACGACTTCCGTGGCCCCTCGGTCGCTGTCGACACGGCATGCTCGTCCGCGCTGGTCGCAGTGCACCAGGCGGTGCGCGCGCTGCGTAACGGTGACGCCGACTTGGCCCTCGCCGGCGGCGTGAACATGTTGCTCGCGCCCGCGATCACTCTCGGCTTCGATTCGATCGGTGCGTTGGCGAAGAACGGCCGCATCAAGGCATTCTCTTCCGATGCCGACGGCATCGCCCGGTCCGAGGGCGCCGGTCTGGTGGTGCTCAAGCGGCTGGCCGATGCCGAACGTGATGGTGATCGCATTCTCGCGGTGATCAAGGGCTCGGCGGTCAATTCCGATGGCCGCTCCAACGGCATCGTGGCACCGAACCCGGATGCGCAGGCCGATGTGCTGCGCCGGGCCTACCGTGACGCAGGCATCGCGCCGTCCACGGTCGACTACATCGAGGCGCACGGCACCGGCACGCTGCTCGGTGACCCGATCGAGGCCGACGCGCTCGGCCGAGTGGTCGGCCGCGGTCGCGACGACGATAAGCCCGCGCTGCTCGGCTCGGCGAAGACGAACTTCGGACACCTGGAGTCCGGTGCGGGCGCTGCCAGCCTGGCCAAGGTGGTCATGGCGCTGCAGAACAACGTACTGCCGCCGAACGTCAACTTTGTCGGGCCGAACCCGTACATCCCATTCGAGCAGGCCCACCTGAAGGTCGTCGACGAGCCGATGGAGTTCCCGCGCTATAGCGGCACCGCGACCATCGGTGTTTCCGGCTTCGGTTTCGGTGGCACCAATGCCCACGTGGTCATCCAGGAATACCAGCCGACCCCGGCTGCGACCGACCGGAGCGAGACTGTCGGCTCGGAAGAGACCGCGGAACTTATCGCCGAGGCAGCTGAGGCGGCAGACCAGAGCGAAACGATCGACGCGGATATCGAGACCACGGATGTGGTCGCGGAGGCCGATGAGATAGTCGCGGACAGTGCCGAGCCGGTGGCGGTAGAGGTAGCGGCCGTTGCTGAATGGTCCACCGAGCGGGCCGAACCGCTGCCGGTGATCCTTGCGGTATCGGCTTACCTGCCTTCGCGCCGCCGCCGCGCCGCCACAGAGTTGGCCGACTGGCTGGAGACCGAGGAAGGCTCTAACACTCCGCTCGAGGATGTTGCGCGCTCGCTGGCCAAGCGCAGCCATTGGCGTTCGCGCGGGGTGGTCATCGCCAAGAATCATGAAGAGGCCGTTGCCGGTCTGCGCGCGATCGCCGCGGGCAAGCCCGGCGCCGGTGTGTTCACTGCGGACGCGCCCGCCGCGCAGGGCCCGGTCTGGGTGCTGTCCGGATTCGGTGCGCAGCACCGCAAGATGGGTAAGCAGCTCTACCTGGAGAATTCGATCTTCCGCGCGGCCGTCGACGAGGTCGATGAGCTGGTGCAGGACGAGGCCGGATATTCGGTGCGCGAGATGATCCTGGACGACGCCCAGGATTACAACGTCGGCACTTCGCAGGTCGGCATCTTCACCATTCAGGTCGGTCTGGCCGCATTGTTGCGCGCGCACGGCGCGCAACCCGATGCGGTGGTCGGTCATTCGATGGGGGAGGTGGCGGGGGCCTACATCTGCGGCGGGCTGGTACTCGAGGATGCGGTGCGGGTGATCTGCGCCCGCTCGCGCCTTATGGGCGAGGGCGAGGCCATGATCAGCGATGACGATGTGCGGAATATGGCGCTGGTCGAATTGAGCGCCGCCGATATCGAGGCGATGCTGGTCGACTATCCGGATGTCGAATGCGCGGTATACGCGGCGCCGACGAATACAGTGATCGGTGGTCCGCAGGATCAGGTCGCGGCGATCGTGGCCAAGGTCGAGGCGGCGGGCAAATTCGCGCGCGTGCTGCAGACCCGCGGCGCCGGGCACACCTCGCAGATGGACCCACTGCTCGGCGAGCTGGCCGCGGAGCTGGCCGGTATCGAGCCGACCACGTTGACGGCGGGCCTGTACTCGACCGTTAACAAGGAACAGTTCTACCGGCCCGGCAGCGATCCGGTGCACGACGAGGGCTACTGGGTCAAGAACATGCGCCACTCGGTGTACTTCACCAATGCGGTGCAGCTCGCGGTGGATACCGGCCACACCACCTTCCTGGAGTTGGCGCCGAATTCCGTTGCGCTGATGCAGGTTCTGGGCACCACCTTCGCGGCGGGTGTGCACGACGCACAGCTCATCCCGACCCTCAAGCGCAAGGAAGACGAGTCGGCGGGGGTGATCTCCGCACTCGCCCAACTCTACGTGCACGGACATCGCGTCGATCTGCCGTCGCTGCTGCCCGCTGGCGATTACGCCGATATTCCGCGGACCGCGTTCCTGCGCAAGCAGTACTGGCCGAAGGCGAAGATGACCATCGGCAGCGGCAATGCCCGCGTGCCGGGCGCGCACGTCGCGCTGCCGGACGGTCGGCACGTGTGGGAGGTGCAGGCCTCGGCCGTCACCGATCTCACGGTACTGGTGAAAGCCGCTGCGGCACAGGTGCTCAGCGAGGTGTCGCTGGGTGCGTCGGTCCCGCACGCGGTGCTGCCGACTACCGGCACGCTGACCACGACGCTGATTCCGCATCTGGGCGGCGCTTCGGTGCAGGTGCATGCGCGCGCGGGGGCCAGCTTCCCATTGTTGTTCGAGGCAGTTGTCGTCTCGGGTGCGCCGTTGCCCGAACCTGTTGTCGCCGTTGCGGTTACGGGGACCGAGATCGCGACGACCGGGGATGCTGATCTGGAGGTCGTCGAAACCTTCGGTGAGCGTTGGGATCCGGAAGGTACGCAGACCCTGGAGGAGCGGCTGGCGCTGATCGTCGCCGAGTCGATGGGGTACGCGGTCGAGGATCTGCCGATGGAGATCCCACTGATGGAACTCGGCCTCGATTCGCTGATGGCCATGCGCATCAAGAACCGGGTCGAATACGAATTCGATATTCCGCAGCTGCAGATCCAGGCTGTGCGCGATGCCAACCTGACCGAGGTCGGCAAGGTGCTGCGCTACGCCATCGAGCACCGCGACGAGGTGCAGGCCATCGCCGATAAGCAGGCGGCCGGTGCGGAGATCGCGGTCGACGGCGGATTCATCGCGGCGGCGCGCGCCGCGGTCGCGGCCGGACAGGATCCGGCGGCCGCGGTGGCCGAAGCCGCTGCCGCCGAAGGGGTTTCGCTGGATGCCGAGAACACCTCGGTGGAGGCGGAGGCCGAGCAGATTGTCGTCGAGGCGGAGACGGCCGCCGGTATCAGCGGTGCGGCAGTTGGTACCGCCACCCCGGTCGCGGCCACGCCCGAGCAGGCTGCGGCGGCCGAGGCCGACGAAGCCGTGATCGAGCGCGCTCTGGATGCCGAGGACACCACCGCCGTGGGCGGAGCCGATGCCGTGGCCGCCGCGGCGATCTTCGGTGGTCAGCCCGCGGGTGCCGACGAGGAAGATGTGCCGCCGCGCGATGCCGCCGAGCGGTTGACCTTCGCCACCTGGGCGATCGTGACGGGTAAGTCGGCGGGCGGCATTTTCAATACCCTGCCGATCCTCGAAGAAGAGGTCGCCGAGAAGTTGGCGGCCCGACTCACCGAGCGGATCAAGGCGGAGGTCACCGTCGATGACGTGCTCGACTGCGAGACCATAGAGCAGCTCGCCGATATCGTGCGTGGTCTGCAGGACAGCGGTGCCGATGTGGACGGCTTCGTGCGTCCGCTGCGGGCGCGCCCGGACGGCTCGAATGCCGTGCCGGTCTTCGTATTCCACCCGTCGGGCGGCAACACGTTGGTCTACGAACCGCTGCTGAAGCGGCTTCCGACCGATACCCCGATGTACGGCTTCGAGCGCGTCGAGGGCGATATCGTCGAGCGGGCGCGTCAGTATCTGCCCGAGCTTCGCAAAATCCAGGGCAATGGTCCCTACGTGCTGTACGGCTGGTCGCTGGGCGCGGTATTCGCGCTGCAGGTTGCCCAGTTGCTGCGGGCCGAGGGTGCCGATGTGCGCATCGTCGGCCTGATCGACCTGGCCATCCCGACCGAGGGGGAGGACAACAGCCCCGAGGAGCGGTTGCGTCGCATCGAGCGCTACCAGGTATTCGCGAAGAAGACTTACGGCGTGGAAGGCGAGTTGGATCGCGAACAGCTGCAGACACTGGCTGCGGCCTCCGATGAGGAACAGTTCAAGATGATCAGCGATCTGATCAAGATCAGCGGAACCAAGATTCCGGGTGGTGTGCTCGAGCATCAGCGCACCTCATGGATCGAAGGGCGGCATCTGTCGAAGACCACGCCAACGCACTACGACGGCAATGTGGTGCTGTACCTCGCGGATCGCTATCACGACGGCATGATCGAACTGGAGCCCCGCTACGCAAATCGTCGACCCAATGGTGGTTGGGATGAATACATTCCGAACCTCGAGGTTATCCATATCCCGGGTGACCACCTCCAGATCGTTGACGAGCCGCGGATCGGAAAGATCGGAGCCGACCTCACCGCGAAACTTGCTGTAATTACCCCTTAGGGGTGCCTGATGAGAGGGGCCAAGTGAGCACTACTGCCGAGAAACTCGCCGACCTGCGCAAGAGACTGGAATTGGCGCAGGAACCGGCGGGTGAAGCGGGGGTGGCGAAGCGGGCCAAGAAGGGTATTCCGAGCGCCCGTGACCGGATCAACATGCTGCTCGATCCGGGTACCTTCGTGGAAATCGGTGCGCTGGTGCGCAAGCCGGGCGATCCTTCGGCGCTCTACGGTGACGGTGTGGTCACCGGGCACGGCCTCGTCGAGGGACGACCGGTGGCGGTGTTCTCGCACGACCAGACCGTCTACGGCGGCTCGGTCGGGGAGATGTTCGGCCGCAAGGTGGCCGCCGTTATGGAGTTCGCGGCCAAGGTCGGCTGCCCGGTGGTCGGCATCAACGACTCCGGCGGCGCCCGGGTACAGGAGGCGGTGACCTCGCTGGCCTGGTACGCCGAGCTGGGAACACGGGTCGAGCCGCTGTCCGGCATGGTGCCCCAGGTTTCGATGATTCTCGGCAAATGCGCGGGCGGGGCGGTGTACGCCCCGATCAATACCGACGTGGTCGTCGCCACCGACGAGGCCTACATGTTCGTCACCGGGCCGGCCGTGATCCGCGAGGTCACCGGTGAGGATGTCAGCCTCGAGGAACTCGGCGGCGCCAATAGCCAAGCGCAGTACGGCAATATCCATCACGTCGCCGCGGACGAGCAGGCCGCGTTCGAATGGGTGCGCGCGTATTTGGGCTTCCTGCCGACCAGCTGCCAGGAACGGCCGCCGATCGTGAATCCGGGGCTGGAGCCGGAGATCACGGCATCGGATCTGGAACTGAATTCGATTGTCCCGGACTCGGATAACGCCGCATACGACATGCACGACATCCTGTTGCGCATATTCGACGACGGTGATTTCCACGAGATCGGAGCCTCGGCGGGACGCAATGTCATCACCGGATTCGCGCGGGTGGACGGCCGCAGCGTCGGGGTGGTCGCGAATCAGCCGATGGTGTACGCCGGTGCGCTCGACGCCAGGGCCTCGGATAAGGCCGCGCACTTCGTGCGGATGTGCGACGCGTTCGAGATTCCGCTCGTATTCGTTGTCGACACACCGGGATTCCTGCCCGGCGTGGAACAGGAGAAGATCGGCGTCATCAAGCGCGGCGGCCGCTTCCTGTTCTCCTACGTCGAGGCCACCGTGCCGAAGGTGACCGTGGTTATCCGCAAGTCCTATGGCGGTGGCTACGCCGTGATGGGTTCGAAACAGCTCGGTGCGGATGTGAATCTGGCCTGGCCGACCGCGCGGATCGCGGTCATGGGCGCGGAAAGCGCGGTCAGTCTGATCGGCCGCAAGCAGATCGAGGCGGCGCCGGAGGAGCAGCGTGCCGCGGTGCGTCAGCAGATGATCGACTTCTACAACGCGACGATGGCGACGCCGTGGGTCGCCGCCGAGCGCGGCTATATCGACGCCGTCATCGAACCGTCGGCCACCCGCCTGGAACTGCGTCGCGCGCTGCACCTGTTGCGCGATAAGGCCCTGACTCGCAACCCACGTAAACACCACCTGCTGCCGCTGTGACGAGATCGGGCCGCATCCGCAAGGGTGCGGCCCGATTCCGCTGGCGTGGCAGCGGAAGTCAGGCGAGAGTCGCCGACTCGATGATGACGTCGTCCTGCGGCACGTCCTGGTGCATGCCCGCCGAGCCGGTGGACACCGCGGCGATCTTGTCGACCACCTCGGAGCCCTCGACGACCTTGCCGAAGACCGCGTAGCCCCAGCCCTGCGGGGTCGGTGCGGAATGGTTCAGGAAGCCGTTGTCGGAAACATTGATGAAGAACTGTGCGGTGGCCGAATGCGGATCATTGGTGCGGGCCATCGCGACGGTGTACTTGTCGTTCTTCAGGCCGTTGTTCGCTTCGTTCTGAATCGGGGCCTGCGTGCCCTTCTGCTGCATCTCGGGGGTGAAGCCACCGCCCTGGATCATGAAACCCGGAATGACGCGGTGGAAGATGGTGCCGTTGTAGTGGCCGGCGTTCACGTAATTCACGAAGTTCGCGACAGTGCTGGGGGCCTTCGCGTCGTCGAGCTCCAGCACGATCTGTCCGTAGTTGGTTTCGAGATTCACCTTTGTCATACCCCACACCTTTCCATCGTGCGGGTTACCGGTCAGCACTTCGGGGTCATCTTTCGGACTTATTCCAGTAGCCACGCCGCGCCGTACGTCGTCCGACCAAAGCCGGCCCGGACCGAGAGTTCCCGCGTTTTGCAGGTGATTCGGGCACGACAACTGGCAGACGGCTCGGAAGTTGCTGGGAACCGTACCCGACTTCGGTGCAGCCAGCGCCCGTTGCGACACGCGGGCGGATACCATTGCCAACCGTGCCCGACGCCGCTACCGCTGTCTTGACAAAACCGCCCGCCGCGCCCGAGGTCGCACCGAGCGATTTCCGAACCGCGCGCCTCGTCGCGCTGGTCACCGGCGTGCTCGGCGCGCTGTTCGCGCTGGCAGCTCCGTTCTTACCGGTCAGCCAGACCACCGCGGCGCTGAATTGGCCGCAGGACGGCGCGCTCAACAGTGTGCAGGCGCCGCTGATGTCGCAGGTGCCGATCGATCTCACCGCGCGCATTCCGTGTTCGGCGCTCGATCAGTTGCCGAGCTACGGCGGAATGCTGCTGGCCACCGCGCCGCCGCAGGGCGACCGGGCATCGCTCGAGGCACTGTTCGTGCGGGTCTCGGACACCTCGGTGGATGTGGTCGACCGCAATGCGGTGGTCGCCTCGGCGGAGCGCGCCCGGCTCGGCTCGTGCACATCGATCACCATCAGCTCCGATATCAATCGGACCAGCGCGTCATTCGACGGTGTGACCACGATGATCGAGCGGCCGGTCGCGGGCGCGGCGCCCGGGACGACGCAGAAGGTCGAGGCACCGGTCGAGGGGCAGCTCAATGGTGATCTGCGGCCGCAGGTGGTCGGCGTCTTCACCGATATGAAGGGCGCGGTGCCGACCGGGCTTTCGTTCCACATGACGGTGGACACCCGGTTTTCCTCCAGCCCGACCCCGGTCAAGTTGATCGCGATGATCGCGGCGGTGCTGTGCACGCTGATCGCACTCGGCGCACTGGCTCGGCTCGACGGCGGTGACGGGCGTGGGCACCGCCGGTTCCTGCCCGCGCACTGGCTGAAGCCGACCTGGGCGGACGGCGCGATCGTGGGCACGCTGCTGCTGTGGCATTTCGTCGGCGCCAATACCTCCGACGACGGCTACATCCTGAGCATGGTGCGGGTGGCGCCGCACGCGGGCTATATGGCCAACTACTTTCGCTGGTACGGCGTGCCGGAGGCGCCGTTCGGCTGGTACTACTACGTGATCCAGGCCTTCTCGGAGATTTCCACCGCGAGCCCGTGGGTCCGGTTGCCCGCGCTGTGCTGCGCGATTCTGTGCTGGATGGTGATCAGCCGCGAGGTGGTGCCCCGGCTCGGGCGCGGGGTGCGCAACAACAAGGTGGCGTTGTGGACCGGTGGACTGGTCTTCCTGGCGTTCTGGCTGCCGTTCGACAACGGTCTGCGCTCGGAGCCGATCGTCGCGCTCGGCGCGCTGCTGACCTGGGTGTCGATCGAGCGTGCCATTGCGACGGGGCGGCTGCTGCCGGCCGCGGTGGCGATTCTGGTGGCCGCGTTCACCCTGGCGGCGGCACCGACGGGTCTGATGTGTGTGGCAGCCCTGCTCGCAGGTATCCGGCCGCTGGTGCGGATCGTGGTGCGGCGGCACCGGCGGTTCGCGGCGCAGGGTGTGGGCAAGTGGGGTTCGACGCTGCCGCTGCTCGCGCCGATCGCGGCGGCGGGTCTGCTGGTGCTGATCGTGGTCTACAGCGACCAGACCTTTGCCGGTATCCAGGAGGCCAACCGGGTGCGGCAGGTGACCGGACCGAATCTGGCCTGGTACGAGGACTACCTGCGCTACTACTACCTGTTCGTGGAGACCGTCGATGGATCGCTGTCGCGCCGCTTCGCTTTCCTGATCATGCTGCTGTGCCTGTTCACCACCATGCTGGTGCTGTTGCGGCGCAGGCGGGTTCCCGGCATCGCCAGCGGTCCGACCTGGCGGTTGATGGGCGTGGTCTTCGGAACCATCTTCTTCATGATGTTCAACCCGACCAAGTGGACCCACCACTTCGGCGCGTACGCGGGCATCGCCGGATCACTGGCCGCGGTAACCGCGGTAGCGGTTTCGGCAAGTGCGTTGCGGGCCCGGAAGAACCGGGCGATCTTCCTCGCCGGACTGCTGTTCGTGCTCGCGGTCGCCTTCTCGGGCATCAACGGCTACTGGTACGTGTCCAGCTTCGGCGTGCCGTGGTTCGACAAGCGGATCTCGCTGCACGGGCACCAGTCGAACACGCTGATGCTGGTGCTGTTCGGGCTGGCGCTGGCGCTGGTCGCCTGGTCCGCGCTGCGCGAGGATTACGCCGCGCCGCAGCCGTCGGCGAAGTCGGTGCGGGGCAAGCGGATTCGCAAGTTCGCCGCGATACCGCTGACCGTAGTGGCCGCGATGATGGTGCTGCTCGAGGTGTTCTCGCTGGTCAAGGGGGCGGTGTCGCAATATCCGGCCTATTCGATCGCGCGCTCTAATTTCGATGCGGTGCAGGGCAATTCGTGCGGTCTCGCCAATGACGTACTGGTGGAACCGGATGTCGACAAGGGCAACGGCATGCTCACGCCGATCATCGATCCGGCGAATCCGCCGAAGAACGGTGATCCGCTGGCCGGCGCCGATCCGGTCGGCTTCGATCCGAACGGTGTGCCCGAGAAGCTCAGCGCCGACACCATCGAGGTGAAGCCGGGTACCGGCAATACCTCCACCCAGTCGGTCGGTCCGGTTGGTGCGGACGGTCAGAATGCCGGCACCGATGGTGGTTACGGCGCGACCGGTGTCAACGGCAGCCGGGCCACGCTGCCCTTCGGCCTCGATCCGGCCACCACGCCGGTGATGGGTAGCTACCAGCAGGGCGTGCAGCAGCCCGCGCATCTGGTCTCCAGCTGGTATCAGCTGGCGCCGCGCTCGGATGATCGTCCGCTGGTGGTCATTTCGGCTGCGGGCCGCATCCTGTCCGTCGACGACACCGGCGACACCAAGTACGGCCAGTCGCTGACCGTCGACTACGGCAAGCACCTGCCCGACGGCAGTGTGCAGATGCTGGGCACCTATCTGCCGCGCGATATCGGTCCGTTCCCGTCGTGGCGCAATCTGCGCATCCCGCTCGATGAGATCGCGCCCGATGCCGACGCGGTGCGTATTGTCGCCAATGACCCGATTCTGATCGGTGATCAGTGGCTGGCGTTCACCCCGCCGCGGATGCCGAAGTTGGCCACGCTCAACAGCTTCATCGGCTCCGAGCAGCCGGTGCTGCTGGACTGGGCGGTCGGGCTGCAGTTCCCGTGCCAGCGGCCGCTGGACCACAAAAACGGGGTGGCCGAGGTGCCCGGTTACCGGATCCTGCCGGACCGGCCGCTGGCCATCAGCTCGACGAATACCTGGCAGGCCGAGGAATTCGGCGGTCCGCTCGGCTTCAGTCAGATGCTGGCGAAGTCGAGCACCATTCCGACGTACCTGAAGCACGACTGGGCGCGGGACTGGGGTTCGTTGGAGCGCTACGACCAGTACTACCCGAACGCGGTTGCGGCCAAGTTGGATACGGGTACGGCCAGCCGTTGGGGATTCTGGTCGCCTGGACAGCTGCGGGTGTTCTAACTGCTACCGACACCGGCCCGTCGAATCGGAACTGCACCGATGCGGCGGGCCGGTGCTTACGTGTTCTCGACAGGAAAAGGCCGCCGCATCGGCGATTCGCGCCATTGCGACGGCCAGGTGGTCGGTTGGTTGACGAACGACGGACTCAGACTTTTGCCATGCGTAGGCCGAGTTCGCGACGCAGTAGCTCCTGCGGGGTTTGGCGGGATAACACGCGCAGCACCGCCGGTCGAAGCTCCCGTAGTTCATCTTCGGTGAGCAGTCCGACGAGGTCACGCAGATCCATATCATCGAAGGCCGCGGTCATGAATAAAAGGTTACGGCCAGATTCGCCGGTGGGAAGCATTCGCCACCAACATTTACTACATGGTCACGCTGGTTCACCGCGCCGTTTCTATGGCCAACGACCTGACCGCGCCGACTCCCGGCTCACCCCCGGTGTGGCCGGTAGGCTCACGGCATGACTGGCGGCGCTCCCGGCGACTGGTACCGGTGGATCCCGGAGCAGATCACCGCTCGGGACTATGAGCTGCTGCCCGAGGAATTCTGCCGAACCATCGAGGTGATCGACGGGCATATCGTGAAATGCGAGAGTCCGTCCCGCTTGCACAATCGGATCGCTCGGCGGCTGGCGGCGCGGATGGAAGCCGGACGCAAGCCCGAGCCGTGTTTGATGGTCGAGACCGACGTGGACGTCCGAATCAGCGATGTGCCGCTGAGTCTGCGCCGACCGGACGTCACTGTGTACCGCTGCCTCGATGACGATGCGAAGCTCTACGCCGGTGACGCTCTACTCGTGGTCGAGATCGTTTCTCCGGGTAGTTCGCACCACACCGATACGGTGGAGAAAAAAGCTGCCTATGCCGCTGCGGGTATTCCGATGTACCTCATCGTGTTTCCCACCGAATCGGGTGACGGCATCGAGCAGATCGAGGAATACCGACTCTCCGAAGGTCGCTACCATCTGGTCGGCCTGCACACCCGTCGACTGACGCTGGATACCCCGATCTCCATCGATGTCGCATTCGGTGAGTTGACAGCAGGCTAGTCAATGGGCGGTTCGAGCAGCCCACGCGCGGGCGCCGAGGGTGGTCGGCGCACGCGCTGAAGTGGGCTAGCGCGCGCGGATCTAGTTCCTCGAATTGTGTTCAGGCCGAAAGAAGTTGACTCACACGCTGGTGCGACGTGCCGATCAGTGCCGCTATATCGCGCACGGGCAGCCGCTTCGCCGCCAGCTCCTTGGCCAGCGCCGCCGACTTCGCTGTGATCTGCTTTTGAATGTCATCGGCCTTGGCGCGCAGTGCGCGCAGTTCCTCGGATCGTGCCAGTGCCTCGGCGGTCAGTCCGACATCATCGAGGACCACGCGGACCTCGATGTTCGATGGTGCGACGTCCATGGTCACGGCGATGTAGTCCCTGGCTTCGCGCTCTACTTCGGATAGCCGCCGCGCTTGGGTCAGCGCGTCCTCGCCGAGTTCGGGAATGGCCAGTGCCCCCCACCGACCCTCGCGGGATACACGAACTGTGTAGGCCATCAGGCACCTCCTTGACAGTCGCACGACATGATCGCCTTGCGGATCACTCGGACCACGCCGGGACGTATCGTGCGATGTCCGTCTGGAACCGTGACCGTGTGTCGACCGTCGCGGCATTGAGCGCCCACGCCGAAACCCACCCATCGAGCCACATGCACCAACGCGCGCGGTTCACCGTTTCCGAACATAGATGGCCGAAAGCCCCTGCCGGTCAGGCAGTCTCCCGAGCGAGGTAGGCCAGCGCGGGAGCGGTCTTCGTCGGAACGAACTCGACCACCTCGTACGTTGCCACGCCAGCCACGCCGAACGGATCCTGTTTCAGGACCGCGTCGAGCTGCGCACGGGAGCCAGCATCGGCCAAGATCACACCGCCCGTACGCGGCACCCGACGCCCCGACGCGACGAAAACGCCCGCGGCATAGTTGGCGTCCAGCCACGCAGCGTGCTCAGCGATCAACGAGTCGATGGTGCCCAGGTCGGCGGTGTAGGTGAGTATCACGACAAACATCGGCTCATCCTCCCTCACCGCCAACCCTGGACATCGACACCACCGCAGAAACGAGGACTTACTCGGATTAGAGGCGATCACAATCGCCTCACCGTTCGACACGGGTGCTTGGTCGTAGCAGCCCCGCGTCGATCAAGGTCCAGACGGCCTCATGTTTTGCGCCGCAGGAGTCGGCGTCGCAGTTGATGCGTGCACGGAATACGCGGCGCGCTTCATCGACGCTGTACGGACAGTCCGGTGCACGGTGACACTGGTCGCGAGCGATGCGCGCGAGTATTTCCGTGCTGGGGCGCTGACCGTCGATGTGCACCGGGCGGTCGATGAGGTACGGCAGCACGTAGAACAGCACGACACCCAACATCAAAACCACGGCGACTGTGGTGCAAACGATTCCGGTGGTCGACACAGCTAGTCGACCACCGTGTTGTCGATCGAGATCGACTCGACGGTGATCACGGCGTGCTGTTCGAATTCGTGGTGGTCACCGAGTGTGAATACGAACGCCTGTCCGACATTACCGTGGTCGTCGACTGGCGCCCATGATCCGTCGTCACGCTGTAACCAGCCCAATGGGCAATCGGTTCTGGCGTTGGTATCGCGCAGCGCGACAACGATTGCACGGCTTGCGTGCTCGATATCGGCCGTGCAGTAGCGGCAAATGCCGGTGTCTGGCTCGGCAACGTCATGGGCACAGCGGGGGCAGAGCTTGGTTTTTGGCTCACTGAACGCCACGACGCACCTCTCGGGTGAGGACGACTCTCCAGCCAACAGCAGATTTGCCCATTCGCGGACTGCTTCCGCGAACAGTTCGACCACATCGCCCGGTGCGCCGCTGTAGGTATCGGGCAGGCCGATGGATGGATCGCGTTGCGGCAGTGGGGAATTAGGCATCATTACCGCCGCCGTGACGCTGCGAATCACTCGGGCGATCGCGGAAGGCCGCGACCAGTCCGGAGGCGACGCTGGCAGCGCCGTTGCGCGGCAGGAATTCTCGGTATAGCCGTGCATTGATCAATGACCGCCCGCGGTCTGTGATCCGCCACCCGACCGGGACTGTGCGGGAACCATGGGCGAGGCCGGAATCGGCGAGCCCGTGCAGCGCTGCTCGCGTACCAGCCTCGGCGCGACCAGCGTAGGCACACAGTTCGCGCACGGTCAGCGCGTGCGCGGGTTCCAGAATCGCCAGTGCGGCTAACATTTTGGCCTGTGGCTCAGTCAGCGCCATCTCTCACCCTCCGTCGTCAATGGTGAGGCGGCTCGGGACCAGGACGACTGACACCGGCCCCGAGCGCCCACCTCGGACGGTACGAATCCGGGCACCATCCGGGCCATGAGTTTGCAAAAACTTGGAAGAATTAGCGGTTTTACAACCGATTTCTTGCACAGGATGGATGATTGGAAGGTGCGGAAACACCGCGCGTTTCACAACTAAGGGGGCCGACATGAGGCTGACATTCCTTGGCAAGGGCGGGTCCGGAGATCGTGACTGCCCGACCCTGTACGCCACCGACCAGGACAGTTTTCTTGTCCAGGGATGGCGGACCGACAAGGCTGGCACCATCGAAATCCCTCACCTGCTACCAGGATTCGCCGATCCGGATACGTTCATCGGTGCGACGATGACCGATACCGGCCGCGGCACCTTCTGCCTGTCGGGCCGCCCCGTTACCGACGACGAAACACTCGGTCAGCTCACACTGGCCGTCGACGAGACCGCGATCGAGGTGCCGAAGCTAGAGAGGACGTTCTACGGTGCTGCTAGTCCACGGACCCGCCGCTGATGACCTGTTCCGCGAGTGTCGGCACGAGGCATTTCACCTCGAGGTACGCGACTCCTACGCGGTGGCCTCGGAATCGGAAAGCCTGAGACGGTTCCTCGCGGGCGAGCCCGACCCGACCGACTACGGCCAACGGCCGTGGGCGCAATTTATGCGGGAGACGGTCGGGCGCGGCGTCACAGTGCGTAGGGTGCGTGTCGTGACCGTCCCGCACTCCGACTATCAACGGTGGTTGCTGTCGATCACGATCAGCAACGTCGCCGCTGGCGAAGACATCCGGTATATCCCGCGGCACCATGCCGGGGAGGTTCCACCGGATGACTGGTGGCTGTTCGACGACGAGCTCGTCGCGTTCAATCTCGTCGACCAGGACGGGCGGCCCGCGGGGATGGCGGTTACTTCGGACCTGGAGATCGTCGACCGGTGTCGGGGTGTACGAGACCGGTTATGGGCGCTGGCAACGCCGTACGCCGACTACCTCGACTCCGTCGACACACTCGGGTGACGAACGCCGCCCAAGATGCTCGGGAGGCCCTCGGCCAACGCTTGCGCGAGATCCGGCGTAGGGCAGGGCTTTCCGGGCGCCAGCTCGCCACACTGGCAGGCTGGCACGAATCGAAGATATCCAAACTCGAATACGGCAAGCTGCGCGCCTCTGACGCCGACGTTCGCGCCTACTGCGCCCATACTGGTGCCGAGGATGAACTCGCGGACCTGCTCGCCACCCTGCACAACATCGACGCCGCCTATATGGAAATGCGGCGCCTGCTCAGCACAGGTACCGGCCGCGGCCAAGATGAACTGGTCAAGCTGGCCGAGAGGACCCGGCTGACACGCATCTATCAGAACGTCCTGGTCCCGGGAATTTTGCAGACTCCCGATTACGCGCGAGCGATCCTCGAGCGGTCTATCGTGCGGTACCGACTTCCGGACGATGTCGACGCAGGCATCGCCAAACGCATGGAGCGGCAGCAATTCCTCTACCACGGCGAACGCAGGTTTCACGTCCTGTTGGCCGAGCAGGCGTTACTGACCACCGTCGGCAACGATTCGGTGATGATCGGCCAGCTCGATCGTCTGCTCGTCGCCGTCGGTCTCCCTCGTGTCACACTCGGCATCGTCCCGGCCATCGCCGAGATTCCTCAGCAGACGACCAATTTCGTGATGTTCGACGACCGCATGACCACCGTGGAAACCGTCACGGCCGAGCTGACCATCACCCAGCCACGCGAGATCGCGACCTATGGGCGAACGTTCGACATGCTCGCCGAATTATCCGTCACCGGTGACTTTGCCCGCGCGTTGATCCTGGCGGCGGTCGATCGCAGACGAACGGCGTCTCAGTAGCGCGGCACCGCGAGCACCGCGTCGACGTCGTCCAAGCCCGGTGCAGGATCGACGCGCCGTCAGCAGCGCACATCAACGACTCCGCGCGTGCAGTATTGCCGTATAACGTGCGTGGACCTCAGCACGCGATGACACGTATGAAGCCGATTTCGAGTCAGCCCACGCGCTAGCGCGCGCGGATTGGGTCGGCTTTCTTCCAGCCGTCGACCGTTGCGACGGTGGTCGCGATGGTTGCGGGCACGGCGGTGGGGTCGTAGGGGGTGAATTGTTCGAGGGAGCCCCAGTCTCGGGTCCAGTTGTGATCGAGGTAGGTGGGGATGGTTTGGGATTTCAGGAGTAGGCCGGTCCAGCCGAGGGGGCCGCCGCCGATATCGTCCTGCCAGGCGTTGGAGGCGTCGGAGCCGACTCGGTCGGGCAGGATGCGCCAGTTGGGGACCTCGGCGACGCCGTCGCGATGGTCGAACGGGCGCTGGCAGGGGAAGGCCAGGCCGACGTGCCAGTCCAGCAGGACCGGAGCGGTTTCGCCGACAACGGAATTCAGCGTGGCCAGATGCGGCAGCCGGGGCGGGGTGACGGCCAACCACTGCTTCTGGGTGATGTCGTTGTCGACCGCGACCAACCGGACCGCATTCACCCCGGCGGGCAACTTGTCCAGTGGCACACGGAGATTGCGCCAGGACGGTGCGGGCCCGATATCGAGCGGATCCACCGAACCCAGTGTCTGCACCTGGCCATCGGCGCCGCGCACGCCGTACTCCAGATGCAGCTCCTGCCCGTAGGTGAGCACACCGTCGGCATCGACCGAGCGGATCCGGCCCGCCGCGGTAATGGCGAGCACCTGGTAGGCCGGGTCGTTGCGCATGCTGTCGGTCAGGTCGAGCCGGTACCACTGCGAGGTGAGCTTGGCCTGCTGCTGGTCGGCCCCCTCCTGGTAGCTACCCATGATGGGGGTCCGCGCCGGATCCAGCCCGAATGGCAATGCCACTGTGCTGCCGTTGATTCCGGCCTGCTGACTGGTACCGCCGCCGGTGCCCGCACCGGTGGTGTTGGTGGTCTTGTTCTTCGAATCCTTGTTCACCGAATTCGCACCGCCGGTGACGGTCTCCTCGGCATCGGCGGTGAGGTCGGCGGCTACCCCACTGGGCGTGAATCCCTTCGATTCGGCGGACAATCCATCGGCGGGGGAGCCGGTGTAGGGCAGCAGCAGCGAACTCGCGGTATTCGTCTCCACCAGCACTTCGTTGGCCAGCGCGCAGGTATTGCCGCTCAGCGATTCGAGATTCGATTTGGCGATCGAATACGCCGGGTACTGTGCGACCGCGGCCTTGGCCAGCGAAGCCACCTCGAACAGCACGAGCAGCGCCGCCGCGATCGTCAACGGCGCGGAGGCGTAACGCTCGAAACGTCCTGGCGCATCGGTCTTCTCGCGATACGGTTCGCGATAGTGCAGCCACACCGCGACGATCAGTGCCACCGCACTGAGGCCGAGGAACAGCGTGGACAGGCCCTTGCCCGCGAGCAGCGGCGCCTTATCCCACCACGGCACACCGTAACTGGATACGTACCACCAGCCATTGGATCCGGTGAAGGTGATCGCCAGCAGGAACAGCACCGCGGCCGCGAACAGCGCCCGATTGCGTGGTGAGCGAATCCCATTGGTGCCCACCGCAACCGCGGCCAGCGCCGCCAACGACCCGGCCAGTCCGGCGTATACGCCGAAGTGGTGGGTCCACTTGGTGGGTGTGAACATCATGAGCAGCAGCGAGGCGAAGACGATGCCGAGAATCCGCACCGACGGCCCGCGCGAGGTCCCCGGAATCCGGCCCTTGCGCAGCACCTGCAGCACACAGACCAGCAGGCACAGCAGCATGACCAGCACACCGAACCGCCGCGCCAGCGACCCGTCCGGTGAGAGCATCAGCAGCGAATCCCACCGTGTCCGCTCGTCGAACCAGGCCACATTCGGCCCGACGAGGGTGCGCACCCGGGTCGCTTCCAGCACCGTCGCCAGCGTCTGATCGGCGAAAACGATCACCAGCACGAGCGTTCCGGCAGCGAGTCCGGGTGCCAGCAATGCGGCGTACCGGAACAATGCCGCCGAGCGCGAGGTGCTGCGGTCGGTACCATCCGCCAGCGTGCCCGCGGCATCACGCGCGCGCCGAATGATGATCTGCAGCACCGGCCGCGAACCCGCGATCAACGCGGCCACACAGATCAGCCCTGTCGGACCGGCCGCCAGCGAGAACGCGGCGATCAACACACCGACCGCGGCGGGCAGCAGCCGTCCCGTGGCGATGGCGCGCTCGATCGAGCACCAGGTCAGCAGCGCACCCGCGGCGATCAGCGGTTCCGGTCGCAAACCGTTGTCGTAGGGCAGCCAGAAGGCGAGGAAGACCAGACCGGCGGTCCACAGTGCCACCTTGTGTCTGCGCACCCGTGCGCCCAAGCGCGGCAGCACCTCTCGGCTGATCACCATCCAGCACACGATTGCGGCGGCCAGCGTCGGCAGCCGCATCCACGGGCTGGCATCGGAGACCTTGGTCATCCAGGCCAGCACCTCGTAGGACCAGCCGAACGGCGCCTCGGGCACCGCGAACCAACGGTAATAGTTGGCCATGTATCCGGAATGCTCCGAGACGCGGGCCATATTCAGGATGTAGCCGTCGTCGGAGGTATTGGCGCCGATGAAATGCCAGAGCACCAGGATGCCGAGTATCGCCGCATCGGCCGGGGTGAACCGCCACCAGTGCGCGGGCAGGAACCGCCGCGCCCGCCGCCCGTCGGCATTGTCGAGCAGGTGCAAGGCGACCAGCGCGATGATTGTGCAGATCGCCGCGGCGACCATCGCACCGAGCTTCAGCGCGGACGGGGTCGAGGAGAAGCGGGAATCGATATCGGCGTGCAGCTTCGCGCCATCGAGCGTCGCGGCGTCGAGATCGGTGAAGACGCCGACCACCTGCGGGCGGATATCGCGCGTGATGGTGTTGCGGAACGGCGTACCGTCCTGGCGCTTGGCACCGACGAATTCGACCGAGGTCGCGGCCGCCGTCGTGCTGATGGTGACGGCCTCGCAGCCGGCGATCTCCGCGACCGGCGCGGACAGCAGCGGCACATCGCGCTGCAGGACCGTCAGCGTGCCATCGGTGACCGAGACGATCAAACCCTTCGCACTGGCCTGACCCGAGGCGTGCGGAATGGTCGACAGCACCGTGCCCGATCCCACCGCGGTCACCACCGAACACGGCAGCGTCGCATTCAACCGCAGCGGCACATACGAAACCAGCGGCACCTCGACACTAGTACTGCCCGCTTGGGGCCAGTCGAGCGCGGCCTGATCCTGTTTCACCGCAAGCATGGGCGTCAACAGGGCCAGCACGAATCCGAGCAACCCGGAGACGAGGGCGATCAGGCGGTTACGGGTGAACGCTGCAGAAGTTCGGTCCGGTCGCACGAGGGACCATGCTAGCCACACGCATTTATGACGCTCGCCACCGAGATGACCCGCGGTGTGCGGGGACGGCCCTTACCGCAGCGAACGGACGTCCCAGAGCCACACGTCGTCGACCTGTCGCGCCGCGATGCCGAGCAGTTGCGTCACGGTGGTGCGCAGCACCTCGGAGTTCTTGGTCGCGGGCAGGACCACGACATCGGCCTGCCAGAAGCGCAGATCATCGAGTGCCTGTGCGCGGGTGTCGTCGCCGATGGGCGGTACGACACCGGTGTCCTGTGCGCCGACGAGCAGGGCCGTGGTCGGGCGGAAGTCCGGTCCGTAGCTGCCCTTCTTGTTCGCGCCGGTCGGGCCGACGAAATAGCCGCCGGCGAGTGCGAAGTCGAAATTCGCGTCGGCCTGCCAGCGCAGGGCCTGCGCCGCCGGCGGACGCGGTGGCGGCACCAGAACCACCGAACCGCCGCTCACGTACTGCTTTACCGTCCCCTCGGCGAAGAACTCCGGAGTAGGTGTGCGCTCGACCACCGGAAGGACGGTCGGCACAAGCGGCACCAAGGCCAAGGCGAGCGCCGGGAACCAGGCGAGCGGACGCCAATCGACCGGCGATCGGCGCCATGAGGTGACCGCCCGCTGGGTCGCCAGGGCCAGTACCGCCGCGATCGCCGGAATAGCGGCCATGGTCAGCCGGGTCTCCAGCACCGTATTGAGCAGCGGGACCACTTCGGCCCAGCGCCAAGGCAATTCGATGCCGGTCGGCACCTTGCCGAGCGTGGCCTGCGCGCCGAGCGAGAGCACCCCGAAGATCACCATCACCGCAGTCGCCGCGCGGACCACCCGGTCGCGCCATAGCAGCGCCACCGTCACGAGCACCAACAGCAGCAGTGGCCAGCCGAAATAGGCGTTCTGCTCGGTATCGTTCATGGACACGTACTGGCCGGGCGCGAACATCCCGCCCAGCGATTCGGCGGGAAATTGGACGATGGCTTTCAGGTCGTTGCCCATCGGCCCGTGGTCGATCGAGCGATAGCTCTGCGGTCCGAAGAACTGCCACCACAGCGGAATTTCGGTGAGCATCAAGGTGATCACCGCCGCCGATGCGACGGTCGGTGCCAGCGCCCGCACCACCTGCCAGCCGGTGCGCGGTGTGGGCAGGTAGTAGACGATGCCGAAAAGTCCGAAGGCGAGCGCGAAGATCAGCAGCGGTTCCTCGCCGAGCGCGATCTGCGTCGCCACCAGCAGGCCGAGTGCGGCGGCATCGCGAACTCGCCTGCGCGGCTTCGGTTCCGCACTTGTCACATGTCGCGCCATGCGGATCAATAGCAGCGCGATAACCGGAAGCAGTACCAGCAGTACGAAATTCGGGTGCGCGTTGGCATGCGAAATCATCGCGGGCGCGAAACCGCAGAACAGCCCGCCGATCGCGGCGGCCAGCCGGGACTGCACCAATTCCCGGGAAAACAGCCAATACCAGGCGAAAGCGGTGGCGGCGAGGCCGAGTGTGAGGACGAGCACGAAGGTGACCGTCGGCCCGAACAGCAGCGTGACCGGCGTCAACGGCACCCCGACCCCGAACATGGCGGTATTGGCCATCATGTTCACCCCAGCCGGGAAGTTCTGCAGATTCGTGCCGAGCGGATTTTTCAGATGCGCCACCGAATGTGCGGTGACCGCGAAGAACCACTCCCACATGGTCTGGTCCTGACCGCTCTTGATCAGGTACCCGCTCTGGGTATTGCGCCATTGTCCGGACAGCACCGTGACGGCCGATGCCAGATAGCCCACCGAGACGACCAGGTCACTGCGAGCGACCCGGATCCGTCTCCGCTCGGCGGTGCGCTGCTCAGGTCTCGCCCCGCCAGCCGGTGTCGATTCCCTGGTGACGACGCCTACTGCTGGTGGTGCCTGGACCTGCAAAACAAACTTCTCCCCGTTGATGGTCAGATCAGCGGTCCACGGTAACCGAATATCCGGTGTGCTGTCCCGCCTCCCCGAGCCTTCGAGCCGGATTCGGTTGCGTCGGCGGTCGGTGCTACGGTGCCGGCCGAGTCAGCCGGTACCCGGTGCGTCGGCCGTATGCTCGCCGCGGCTGTTGCCGTGGTGATGATATGCGGTATATCGGGCACGCGCCGATCAATGGTTAACCACGACCAGCGTGAACGGGCCGATATTCGTGGTGGTGAAGTGCGGGTCCGCGAAGAGTTCCTTGGGGAAGCTCACCGTGTAGCGCTTCACGTTGGGGTCGTTGGGGTAGACGTCCTTGGCCAGGCGCAGGGTGTAGGCATCGCCGCTGCCGCGGAAGAGAAAGGCGTCCGGTGCCCGCCACGGGCTCGTGCCGAGTGCCTCCGCCAGGGCGGCGGACGAGTCCAGCTTGCTCCACGATTCGATGGTGGCGGCGCGGCCCGCGAAATCGGCCAAGGGGTTCGCATAGTGCGAGGTGAGCGCCTGGAAGCCGTAGTAGGGGTAGAAGGACAGGAAGCTGGTGTCGGCGGTGAGGACGACCGATTCCGAGCGTGGCCGGCCGGTCTGTGCCAAGAGTGCGGCATCTATTTCGCGGTAGTACGACGCCGCATCGGGTGCGCGCTTATCGGCGCGTTCGCCGTTGCCGTCGGTATCGGTATAGGCGGTGGTGATCTCCGGCTTCAACACTTGCGGAATGTCCTGGGTGAATGCGAGCGCGCCGACGATCGCGACCACGACGACGGCGAACTCGAGCCGTGCCGGCTTGTTCAATGCCTGGTAGGCGGCGCGCGCGCCCTCGACGAATCCGAATGCTCCGGCCGCCGCCAGCAGCACTTCGAGCACCGGCGTCAACCGGAACGAGAGCAGGGTGGTACCCGCCGCGGTCACCGTCATCGACAGCAGACACCACAGATAGATCGCCACCACGCCGATCCCGAGTGCCTGCGCCCGCCGCGACGATGCGGCCCGCAAGACCAACCACGCCGTCCCGATCAGGAAGAACGCCCCGGAAAGCGAGAACTCCGCCATCGGCAGCGGCAACTGCGCCCCGCCTTCGGGCAGATAGTGGAATGCCGTCCCAGAGCTCGGCATCGTCCCATTGAGCATCTTCAGCACGAACGGCAGCCACACGACCAATGCCACCAGACCCGCGACAGCCCCGATGACAACCAGCCGAACCATCGGCGGCACCGCTGCCCGCCACACCGAACCCGTTCCGCCGCGCTGCGCCCGCACCGCAAGCCCCGCTGAAACCAACCCCATCAGTCCGACCGCGAAGGCCGCCACCGCGAAGTACAACGTGTAGCACGATGCCGCCATCCCGAGGAACAGCCCGGTCCCGATCACCGCGCCCCAGCCACCAGCCGTTGCGCTGCCACCAGCCGTTGCGCCACCGCTGGCCGTAGCGGGACCGACCCCCGCACTGCGGCCCGCGCGACCAGAGGTGACGACACTGCCTGAGGTGGCGGCATCCGAGGTCGCGACACTGATTGCCGTACCACTCGCTGCGGCGTCGCTTCCTGAGGTCGCGGCGGCTCCTGAGGTTATGGTGTCAGTTGAGGTCGCGGCGTCACTCGAGGCTGTACGCCCTGACGCGTCAGCGCCACTCGGTGCCGCAGCACGCGCACTCGCTCCCTCCAGGGGGCGGTACAGCGCCCCCCACGCAAGGATCAACGCGGGCGGCAGCAGCAGCACGATGACCGCGCTGTAGGCCTCGGGCGAGGCATAGGCTACGGTCACCGCGGTCGTCGCCGCACTGACTCCGATCGCCCAGTCGGGGCGAATCAGCTTGGACCACAAGACGAGTGCGATCACCGCGACGACCGCGAGTGAGCCGATGGCGTACGGCTTGAAAGCCTCCCAGCCGTCCATCCCGAGCACATTCGCGACGCGACCGCCGATCCAGAACCATCCGGCCGGATAGAACGGCGGCAGATCGGCGTAGGTCATATCGTGCGGTGCCGCACTATCGGTCAGCCGCGTCAGATATTCGGTGCGGAACTCCTGGTCCACCGAGACACCGAACAGGTACAGCTTGGTCGCGGCCAGCGGCATCCCCAACGTCACGGTGACGAACGTCGAAATCCCGATCCAGGACAGCGCTTTCGCCACCCACGCCCACCGCCGCGCCCGCACCAGCCACATCGCCGCCGCCAACAGCGCCGCGGCCCCGACCTGTCCGACCGTGGTCAACGACCTGGTCACATTGGACGAGTTGAACGCGGGCCACTGCACCATCGAAAACGCCACCAACCCGACGGCGGCCACCACGGCCGCAACCGCTGCGGCCAGCACCGCTTCGCCCACTCCGGAGCCGATATGCCGGATCAGCACAGCCCCCCGACCGCGCGTCGGCACCGACTCCCCGGAGCGCTCTGTCGTCACGGTGCTCAACGGAGTCCTCCATCTTCGATGCGATGCGCCGGTTCGGCGATGCCGAAGCCTTGCGATGTGCGTTCCGCGAGACCCGTGGGGCCGACGATGCCCGGCCGTCGGCAAAGCCGCGCACGGCGCTGATCGCCGGGTGTCCGGCGGCGAGTTGTCCGCAGGTAGTCGCTCACTCGCACCAAGCCTCCGTATCCAGGTCGACCATGATCAGATCGGCTCCGAACCTGCCACGCCTGTGCGCAGGAGCAGGGGGTAGCGGATGGGCCGCACCAGTCCGACGGTATGCCGTCGAGCCGGGTCGATGGTATCGACCGGATCGCATCGCGGCCGTCCGGCCGGCTCGTCGGATCCGCATCGCCGCGCTCATCGCGGATACGAACGAGCCGCACCCGTGCCGCGCGTCGGGGCGCGGTCGACACGGTGCGGCTCGACGAAATCAGATGGGCAGCTTACGGAAGATCGGGCGCGGGATGTGGCGCAGGATCATCATCACGAAGCGGAACGCGCCGGGCGCCCAGACGAGCTCCTTGCCTCGCTGCGACGCCGAAACCGCCAGTGCCGCAATATCTTCCTTGTTGACGGTGAGCGGAGCCTCTTTGACGTGTGCGGAGAACCTGGTCCGCACCATGCCCGGCCGGATCACGAGCACGCGCGGTCCGTGCGGGCGCAGCGCCTCGCCGAGTCCGAGGTAGAAGCCGTCCAGTCCGGCCTTGGTGGACCCGTAGACGAAGTTCGAGCGGCGCACCCGCTCACCGGCCACCGAGGACATTGCGATGATCCGCCCGAAGCCCTGCTTCTTCATCTTCTCACCGACCAGCACACCGACCGAAACCGCCGCGGTGTAATTGACTCCGGCGATCAGCACGGCCTTGCGCTGGTTCTGCCACAGCTCTTCTGGATCGCCGTCGAGGGCGAAGGCGACGATGGCGACATCCACATCGCCGCCGTCCCAGGCCGCGTCGATGACCTTCGGATGGCTCTCGGTCTCGAGCGCGTCGAAGTCGATGACATCGACCTGGGTCGCACCGGCCGCCTTCATGTCGGCGACGGCGTCTTCGCGCAGCGGATCACCCGGCAGTGCGGCCAGGATGATGCGCGCCGGACTCTTGCGCAGGTACTCGGCGCAGATCGCCAAGCCGATCTCCGAGGTTCCGCCGAGCAGCAGGATGGTCTGCGGGTTGCCTACGGCATTAATCACTGGAGCTCCAGCCTTCTCGCCATATCGGACATGAAAACGCCTGTGGGATCGACACTTCGGCGGATCTTGATCCACTCGTCGAGCCGCGGGTACATCTGGTGGAAGGTCTCCGCGGTGGTGCGGGAGTCTTTCGCGGTGTACAGCCGACCACCGAATTCCATCACGCGGCGGTCGAGATCGCTGACGAGCTCGTTGAGGCCGGGCCGGATCGGGAAGTCGCAGCAGATGTTCCAGCCCGGCATCGGAAAGCTCAACGGAGCCGGGTTACCTGGACCGAACAGCTTGAAAACATTCAGCGCCGAGATGTGCCCGGACGCCTGGATATCGATGATGATCTTCTTGAATTCGTCGACCGCTTCGGTCGGCACCACGAACTGGTACTGCAGGAAACCGGCCGGACCGTACGCGCGGTTCCACTCCGCGATCATGTCGAGCGGGTGATAGAACTGGGTCAGGTTCTGGATCTTGCCGGTGTAGGTGCCGCCCATGGCGTAATACGCCTCGCCGACCGCACCCAGGGTGAGGCGGTTCGCGGTGATGCTCGGGAAAATGTTGGGCACCGTCAGCAATTGCGGAGCATCGAACTTCAGCGGATTCTTGCGCTTCTTCTTCGGCAGCTCGTCCACCTTGGCCAGCCGGCCACGCGTGATGCACGCGCGACCCAGCTTCGGCTGTGGGTTCATCACGTCGAACCACGCGCTCGAGTAGGTGTAGTTCGCCTCGCTGCCGTCGCTGTGCGCGGCGATGGTCTCATCGAGCGTCGTGGTCTTCACGCCGTCGTTGAGGAAGTACGCCGTCTCGGTGGGCGCCATCTCGATGGTCGCGCGCAGGATGATGCCGGTGAGTCCGTTGCCACCGACGGTCGCCCAGAACAGCCTGGCATTGCGCTTGGGCGTGATGTGCTGCACCTGCCCGTCGGCGGTGAGCAGCTCGATCGAGCGCACATGGTTGCCGAAGCTGCCCTCGCTGTGATGGTTCTTACCGTGGATATCGGAGGCGATGGCGCCGCCGATGGTCACCTGGCGCGTGCCGGGCAGTACCGGAACCCACAGCCCGAATGGCAGCGCGGCCTTCATGAGCTGGTCCAGGCTGACGCCGCCGTCCACATCGACGATCCGGGTGTCCCGGTCGATCCGGTGGATATTGTTCAGCGCCGTCATATCGACGACGAGGCCGCCCGCGTTCTGCGCGTGATCGCCATAGGAGCGGCCGAGCCCGCGCGCGATGATGCCGCGGCGCAGGTGGGCCGGCTTGGAGTCGTTGTCCTCGGCGACCATGGCGACGGCCTTGGCGATCAGTTCGGGATCGCTGGTCGAGAGCACTTCGGAAGATGTTGGTGCGGTGCGACCCCACCCGGTCAATGTCTTGGTGCGCGTCGGCAGCGTGAAGGTGCCGTCGGCGACATCGCCGGAGTTACCGGTTGTGGTGGCGGTCGGAGCTTTCGTGGACATCGGCATAGAGGCTACATGCATGAGCCGATATCCGGTCGGCGTCGCCGTACTCCCCGGTATGTGAGGTCCGACATCGGTTCCATCGCGCCGGACAAATGTCCAATCGGTGCTCGGTCCGCATGCCCAACGTCACCGGCGTTACGCTCGTCGGCGTGCCAGCCGAACCCCACCTGCCGCTCCCGGCCGAACTGCCGTTGGTCGACGAGCCGGGCGGAACTGATGTCGACCTCAAGACCCAGATCATCCGCTTCACACTTACCGGCGGTCTGTCGGCCATCGTCGACTACGGGATCTACAGCGTCCTGCTGAACCTCATCGGTCTACCGGTCAGTGTCGCCAAATCGATCAGCTTCGTCGCGGGCACCACCACCGCCTACCTGATCAATCGTCGCTGGACCTTCCAGGCTCCGCCGAGCCGCGCCCGCTTCATCGCGGTGGTGCTGCTCTACGCCGTCACCTTCGCGGTCCAGGTCGGCATCAACCAGGTGCTCTACGCCACCCTGCCCGGCGATTGGTGGCGCCAGCCGCTGGCCTTCGTCATTGCCCAGGGCACCGCGACGGTCATCAACTTCGTCGTCCAGCGAGCGGTCATCTTCAAACTCGGTGTCTGATTCGCCGCGCATGCGCTGTGACGACTCGGCTGAGCTGATGGCCGCGCCTTCGCGCGGACGCGAGACGGGCCGCGAACGTCGCTGATAAGACTCGCCCCGTCTGGGCCGAGCATGCGGTTGCGCGGACGAATCAGCGCGGAACGAGGTCGGTGCGGGCCTGCGCCTTCGCCCCGAAGTAATCGCCGCCCTTGGCGCGCAGGTTGTCGGTGCCCCACTCCCGCTGCTCGCGCGCCGCGGGGACCAGATGCGGGATGTGCTTGCGGCAATGGATGTAGGCCTCCGCCACGTCGACCACCACCCAGTGTTCGGCGGTTCGCCCCTTGACGTTTTCGGGTAGCTGCGGGACGTGGTGCCGCAGCGTGGTGTCGTCCACGATCCGGGCCGAACCGTTGATGTGCAATCCGATCAGATCTTGGACGAAATCGATGAGCAGGATGCCTACGTGCGGGTTCTCCAGGATGTTGCCGAGGCTGGCGTGTACGCCGTTGCCGCGGTATTCCGGGTAGGCGACGGTGTGTTCGTCGATTACCTGGAGAAAGCCGGGCAGGCCTGCGCGGAAGCTGGCGTCGCATTCGCCGTGCTTGTCCGCGGTGGCGATGAACGCCATATCCATCCTGGCGATGAATTCGATCATCGCCGGGTTGAGCCGATCGAGTACTTGATCTTGGTAGAAGCGTTCGGCGCGGTCCTGCGTACCGTACCGCTCCTGGAGTTCGTGCTCACCGTCACTGCCACAGCGTGTATCGGGCATCGCGCCCCCTCTGCTAGCTGGAATCCGGCATACCGCAATGGGTTCGACGCCAAGCCTGCGGCTGAACCGAAATCCTGTCCATTTCATTCTGGCAACACAGCTGAATCCACGTTGAGAATGCCCCGAATTCTTGGTAAGCGCAGGGATTTCCCGAATTCTCTACAAGCCGACCGGCCGGAATCTTCAGTTCGCGGCCGGTCGGATCGAGCACAACTCAGGCAGGTGTCAAAGTCACCGGAACGCCATTGAAGACCGCATTTCCGGACGGCACATCCACCATCGAATCATCGGTCAGCACATTGGCATTCACCCCGGCATGCGCCCGAGCCACCGTCTGCGTGCTGTCGGCATGTCCCCAGCCGTGCGGCAAGCTGACCACCCCGGGCATGATCGCCTCGGTCGGTTCCAGCGGTACCGTCAGTGTCCCCGCGGCGGACTTCACCACGGCGGTATCGCCGAGCCCCAACCGTGCCACATCCGCCGGATTGATCTGCAGCGTGCAGGTATTCGATCCGCTGACCAGCGTCGGGATATTGTGCATCCAACTGTTGTTGGACCGCAGCTGACGCCGCCCGATCAACACCACATCCGGCGCGGCATCGGCGAGCCGGGCCCGCATCCGCGCGATATCGTCGAGCAGCGGCCGCGGCGCCAAATCCACCTGCTTCGACGCCGTCCGCAGCACACCGGGCAGTCGCGGCTGCAGCGGTCCGAGATCGACACCGTGCGGATTGTCCAGCAGCACCTGCAGATTCAGCGTGCCGCCGCGCCACTGGCCATACGGTCCGAGCCGCAGCATCAGATCGATGCGCTGTTCGGTGCTGTTCGATCCGATGAGTTCGGGCCGCCGCTGCGGTATGCCCGCCTTGTGCAGCATGCCCGCGATAATCAATTCATCGACGCTGTTCAGCGCGTCCGCTCCGGCGGGCTGCCCGGTGAGCGCGGCCCCGAGCCTGGCCAGGATCTCCGACTCCGACGGTCGGTCGCCGAGCGGGACCAGCGGTCGCGAGTACCGCGCGTAATTGCGAACCGCGAACTGCAGCAACGCGAAATCGTAATGCGGTGACTGTGTCGCTCGTGGCGGCGGCAGGATCACATCCGCATGCCGGGTGGTCTCGTTCAGGTACCGGTCCACACTGACCATGAAGTCCAATTGCGCGAAGGCCGCGTCCAGCCGTGGCCCGCTCGGTGCGGACAGCACCGGATTACCCGCGACGGTCACCACCGTGCGCACCTGTCCCGCGCCCGGTGTGGTGATCTCATCGGCCAGGGTGGCCACCGGCAGTTCACCCATCGCCTCGGGCAACTCGCGCACCCGGCTGGTCCAGCGCCCGGTGCGGAACGGTTTGGTGCGCGGGATGCCACCCGCGGCCGCATTGGCGAACATGGCGCCGCCGGGCGAATCGAGGTTGCCGGTCAACACATTGACGACCTCGACCAACCACTGTGTCAGTGTGCCGAATTCGGCCGTGCAGGTGCCGATGCGCGCATATACCGCCGCGCTCGGGGCCGCCGCCAACTCCTGCGCGAGCCGGATTACCGTCGCCGCGGGAACTCCGGTCCGAGCCGAAACAACTTCCGGCGTGAAATCCGCGGCGGCCGTACGAACTTCGTCGCGCCCCGTGACATCCACGCGGATATCGGTCAGCCCTTGTTCGAATAGCGTGTGCACGATCCCGAACAACAGATAGGCATCGCTACCCGGCCGGATGAACAGATGCTCATCGGCCGACTTCGCGGTCCGCGTTTCTCGCGGATCGACCACCACGAATTTGCCGCCGCGTTTGCGCAATGCCTTCAACCGGCCCGGAAAATCCGGTGCGGTGCACAGTGATCCGTTCGACTCCAGTGGATTGGCGCCCAACATCAGCAGGTAATCGGTGCGATCCAGATCCGGGACCGGCACGGTCAGCGGATCACCGAACATCAACCCGCTCGCCACCTGTTTGGGCATTTGATCGGCGGTACTCGCCGAAAACAGATTCTTGGTGCCGAGTGCCCGGATCAGCACCGGCGCATACAGCGCACCGGCCACGGTATGTGCGTTCGGATTGCCGAGGTACAGCGCCGCCGACTGATTTCCGTGCTCGGCCACGATCGCTGGAAAACGTGCGGCGATGAGATCGAACGCTTCGGTCCAGGACGCGGTGCGCCAGGTATCGGTGGCCCGGTCTCGGATCATCGGTTCGGTCAGCCGGTCCGGATCTTCGTCGAGATGTCCGAAGCTGGCGCCCTTGGGGCAGATGAACCCCTTGCTGAAGGGGTCGTCGCGATCCCCGCGAACCGAGGTCACGTGGTCGTTCGAATCGAGCGTGATCTCGAGTCCGCAGACTGCCTCGCACAGCGGGCAGGTTCGCGACAGCTTCCGGATGCCATCAGTGAGCTGGGCCATAGCCCCCATCATCGCGCGCGATGGATCTGCGCGCATGAGGAAAAGAATGACCGGTATCCGCGGATAGCGGATACCGGTCATCGGTGGGTCAGGGCAGTGCGGACCCCGCCCGATAACTACGTCAGCAGGCGACGACGGTGTTCGTGTCGGCGCTCGCGCGACGCGACAGCGCCGAGCGCACAGCCGCGCCGATCGCGACGACCGGCGGGATCCAGCGCGCCTCGCCCGGAGCCACGCCCCAGCAAGCCTCGCCGGTGGTGAGCTGGGTGGGCGGCAACGGGATGCCGTCGCCGTCGGTGTAGACGGTGGCGCCCGCCTCGCGCAGCGCCTCCAGCGCCATCGCGGCCTTGCGCAGGCCGGTGACCAAGTGGACCTCGCGACGTTCGACGCCCGGAATCTCGATAACCGGACCGGTCAGGTTGTTCGCGCGCAGGAACCGGCGAACCTCGCCGGCCAGCTCACCGCTGATCTCGATACCCGACAGATCCTCATCCGTGATCAGGCAGATTCCGTTGGTCGTTTCAGCGATCGTCCACCCGCGCTGGATGTAGTCCTGCGCCGCGGCAGTCATATCTGCCGCCGATGCGGAAGTCGGAAACGTGGTGCGCACTGTCTTTCTCCATTCCCCGATAGATCTGGGTCCTGCATACGTGGGTGGTATCGGGGCGGGGTGGGGTGGGCGTTACGGGTTGTACAAAAGATCTTGGTGACTGTCGGATTCGTCTCACTCAGTGGTAACCGGCTATCGCTGAGACAGATCCTTTTTAATGGGCGGCACGGCTGTCCCGAGGCAGGTCGGCGCTCGCCTCGTGGCGGCCCGCACGGTTGCTGTGAATCCACTCCTATTGGCGGGGCATCGGATTGGGGGAAGGATCGCCATATGAGTGAGGATCGGGTAGCGACTGGATAGGGGGTGGCGCTCAGGTGACCGGTGAGCGCGCGGGATCGCGAAGTGATTCGACCGGAGGTGACGCTCGAGCGATCGGCGGATCCGATGAGACCAATAGTGTCCGAGCACCGGATGCGGCGGAATTCGAAACCGAATCACGCTGGATCACTTGGAAAGCGACCGCGTCCAAACGGTTCTCGCGTACGGCGGAGTCCGAACCCGCCGAACCATTCGAAAGTCCGCGGGCCTGGAGCGTCGATGCCGCCCGCGGCCTGCTCGACCTGCAATTCCACCGTCCCGCGACCAGGACGCTGTTGCCGCTCGCCTATATGCTCGGTCTGGCCTTCGCGATCGGCATCCCGATCGCGCTGACGGTATTGATATGGCAGGTCTCCGCCGTGCTCGGCGTGCTGACCGCGGTGATCGCGATACCGCTCGGCCTGACCATCGCGGCCGTCGTACGCCTGCTGCTCGAATTCCTGGAGAACGCGTCCAAGCTCGCGACCAAGGTCGAGCACATCGCCGATCTGGCCGACGATCTGTTCCAGGCGCTTTCCGATGTGGCCGAGCCGGTCAACCAGCTCTCCGAAGACGTGCGCGCCGTGCAGTTCTGGCGGTTCCGCAAGCGCGGCGCGCGTAAGTAGAGCCGGACTGGATTGCCCGATCAGCACCTCGAAGAACCGGCACTGTTGAGTCGCTGGCGTGCCTGGGTCACTCATCGTGACCTGTGTCAGATTTACTGTGAAACAATGCTGTTCGGATATCCGGATACCGCTACGGACATCTGAGATGAGGAGCGTCGGACCGGCGGGCACGGGTGGTCACCCGGATGGATTCGGCGCATGGCGCGAGGGGGAAGCATGGCTTTACCGCAGGGCACGACCGGATCGACCATGCCGCGCAGGCAGCTCGGCCGGCATCTGCGTGATCTGCGCAATCGGGCCAGGATGACCACTCGGATGGCCGCCCAGCAGCTCGAATGGTCCGAGGCCAAGATCTGGCGGATCGAAACCGGCCAGACCTCATTGCGCAGTCTGGATGTCGAGGCCATGTGCAAGATCTACGGTGCGCCGACCGATCTCGTCGAACCGCTGACCGCGCTGGCCAAGGAGACCAAGGCCCGGGGTTGGTGGACCGGCTACAGCGATGTCATCGCCGAGGGTTTCGAGGTGTACATCGGTCTCGAGGAGGCCGCGCGTGCCCTGGCCACCTATGAGAACGAGCTGATTCCCGGACTGCTGCAGACCGAGGCCTACGCCCGGGCGCTGCTGAAGTCCGGGCGCCCGCAGGCCTCGGACGCCGAAATCGAACGCCGGGTGCAGCTGCGTATGGCCAGGCAGGCGTTGCTCACGCGCGAGGGTTCGCCGCTGCATCTGGATGTGGTGATCAGCGAGTCGGTGCTGTGGCGGCGGGTCGGCGGCGTCGAGGTGACCGTCGAACAGCTCGCGCAGCTACGGCGCATCTGCAACCTGCCGAATGTGCGAATCCGGCTGGTGCCCTCGGATTCCGGCTATCACGACGGCATGGATTCGGGCCCGTTCGTCCTCCTGGAATTCGCCGATACGGCGCAGGTGGAGCTGCGCGAGCCGCCGGTGGTCTACGTCGAGGCGTTCACCGGACCGGTGTACCTGGACAAGGAACACGAAATCGAGCGCTACCGAAAGGTTTTCGCGAACATCAAGACTGTCGCGGTCGATGCGCGCGCAGGCATCGAAGAGGCGCGCGACAGCATGTGATTTGCCGCGCCTGCGGCGGCCCCCTGCTGTCTCGCGTCCGAACCGTCGAGACTCGCGCTTGCGGCGCATGCGCTTCGACGAATGGGCCGCGAACCTCGCTCGTAAGGCTCCGGTGGTCGGCGGTGTGGATCTGCTCGGCGCCCTATGTATAGGGTCTATTCAGCACTTCTGCCGATTACCCCAGGTTCGCTCGAGCACCTCGCGATGCGTCGGCAGCGCCGCCTCGTAGACCTCGCGGCCCTTCTCGGTCAGGCATACGAAGATCGCGCGCCGGTCCTCGGGGCACATGCTGCGCGAGACGAGTCCGTCGCGCTCCAGCCGCGCCACCGCGCGGGACAGTGCGCTCTGGCTCAGGTAGATGTCGTTGGCGAGGTCGCTCATCCGGTAGTCGCCACAGGCGGCGTCGACCAGCCGGTCCAGCGTCTCGAATTCGCTGAGGCCGATGTCGTGCTTGCCCTGCAGTTCCTTCTCGAGGGCACAGCTCACGGCGGCGTGCCGGTCGAGCAGTTCACGCCACTCCGCGACCAACCCGGTGGACGCCGCATCGCGGCCCGGTAACTGTGTTGTCGACGGCTTCGACATGGCCCTATCCTAATGCTCTACACTGAATGATGCAAACGCATTAAATGCGTAGACATTAAATTTTCCACTCATGACTTCCGCAGTAGCGCGCCCGAGGTGGGCTGGGGTTCGGCGCGCACCATCGGTTCGTTCGTCGGCGCCGCCGGACTCGTCGCGGTAGAAAAAGGTCGAGTTCCCGCTGATCCATCTCGGCATCCTGCGCAAGCCGCGTTTTACGAGAAGGGCGCAGCGGCAGCATCTTTCGGAGATCGGATATACGTCAGCGGCTGTCCGTCCAGACCGACCTTCGGCCATTCGATGCCGAGCCGCGGATCGAAGGCGTCTACATCCCTGTCGAATTCGGGCGTGTACTCGATCGAACAGAGATAGGTGACGGTGGAGTGATCGGCCAGCGACAGGATCGCATGTCCGAGGCCCTCGGACAGGAACATCGAGCGCCGATCGACATCGTCGAGCACCACACTGTCCCACCGCCCATAGGTGGGCGATCCGGGCCGCAGATCGACAACGACATCGAGAAACGCACCCCGCATACAGGTCACATACTTGGCCTGCCCCGGCGGATCCTCGGTGTAGTGGATGCCGCGCAGCACCCCCGCCGCCGAAACCGAGCAGTTGACCTGGCGCAGATCGAATGGCCGACCGGTCACCTTCTCGAATTCCGAGGCCTTGAACGATTCGCAGAACATGCCGCGCTCGTCGCCGAATCGGCGCGGGGTGATCACCCATGCCCCCGGTACGGCGAGTTCACGGAACTCCATCACTCACCAATCCCGTCCGCGCTCGAGCAGATCGAGCAGGTAGGTCCCGTACCCGGAGCGAACCATCGGTTCGGCCAGCGCGCACAGCTGTTCGTCGTCGATGAAGCCCTGCCGCCACGCGACTTCCTCCGGCACACCGATTTTCAGGCCCTGCCGCTGTTCGATGGTGCGCACGTAGTTGGCGGCATCCAGCAGCGAGTCGAAGGTGCCGGTATCCAGCCAGGCGGTGCCGCGGGCGAGTACATCGACGCGCAGCCGATCCTGTTCCAGATAGACGCGATTGATATCGGTGATCTCGTATTCGCCGCGTGCCGACGGTCGCAGGTCGCGCGCGATCTCCACGACATCGTTGTCGTAGAAGTACAGCCCGGGGATGGCGTAGTTGGACCGCGGCACCTTGGGCTTCTCCTCGATCGACACCGCTCGGCCCTCGGTGAATTCGACGACGCCGTAGGCGGTCGGATCCGAGACCCAATACGCGAAGACCGCACCGCCGTCGATGGTGGCGAAGCGTTCGAGGCTGGTGCCGAGGCCCGGTCCGTGGAAGATATTGTCGCCGAGCACCAATGCGGCGCTTTCGCCGCCGATATGATCGGCGCCGAGGACGAAGGCCGTGGCGAGTCCGTCCGGTTCCGGTTGCACCACATAGGTGATCGAGATGCCGAACTGCGAGCCGTCGCCGAGTAGCCGGGTGAACGCGTCGGCGTCCTCCGGGGTGGTGATCACCAGGATGTCCCGGATACCCGCCAGCATGAGCGTCGACAGCGGGTAATAGACCATCGGTTTGTCGTAGACCGGGACCAGCTGTTTGCTCACCCCGCGCGTGATCGGGTGCAACCGAGATCCGGTGCCACCGGCCAAGATGATTCCGCGCATGGTCCCCGAGTCTGCCAGGCGCACCGCGTTGGGCTTCGGCGAGGTTCCGACTCGCCTACAAAATGATCACGAACGTTTGGTAACCCGGCGCAGCGGGCGATATGTGTTGTGTAGGTCATGTGCACACGGTGTTCGGAAATACCTGTGTGTGAGATGTCAGCGTCGACTCTCGTCTGGAGAACCGTTCGGTCGGATTCGGCGCGCCGGTGTGAGGTAGGAGCGCGATGGTGGCGATCGACGGGAGCGAATTCGACGCGGGTGATCCCGGTCGGTTGATGAATCCGAACGGCCCGAGTGCATCGGCCCGTTTGCTGCTGGCGACCTGCCTCGGTGCGGTGCGGCCGGTGCTGCGGATGCTTCCGGTCAGCCGCGCGAGCATCCTGATCGGCGCCGCGGCGATCGATGGGCTGGCGCGACTGCGGCCGCAGCCGCGCGGTGTCGATCGGGAACAGGTGGTGCTCAACGGTTTTCGGATGGAGATCCTGCGTCCGTCCGGTGGTTCGCGCGCCCTGCGCCACGGCGCGGTGCTGTACATGCACGGCGGCGGCTTCGCCATCTGCGGTCTCGGCACCCATCGCCCGATCGCGGCCGGCCTGGCCCGGCGCACCGGTCTGCCGGTGGTCAATGTCGGCTATCGCCAACTGCCCGGACACACTGTCGCCGCCGCGATCGAGGACTGCCTGACCGCCTACCGCTGGTTGCTGCGGCACGGCGCGGATCCGGCCAGGATCATGTTCGCCGGCGATTCGGCGGGCGGGTTCCTCGCCTTCGCCACCGCACTGCGCGCGATCGGCGCCGGGCTGCCGTCGCCGGGTGGGCTGATCGGGCTGAGTCCACTGCTCGATCTGGATTACCTCGCCAAGCGGGACTATATGAATGTCGTGCGCGACCCCTACCTGCCGCTGTCCGCGCTGGAGGCGGTGGTGCGGATCGGCGCCGAGGTGGACGGGGCGCTGGATCCGCTGGTGTCGCCGGTCAACGGTGCCTTGGCGAGTCTGCCGCCGGTACTGCTGATCACCGCCGAAGACGAAGTGCTGCGCTACGACTGCGAGCTCATGGCCCGCAGGCTGACCGCGGCCGGGGTACCGAACGCGCTGGAGATCTGGCGCGGTCAGGTGCATGCCTTTATGGCTATCGCTCCGAATCTGCCCGAGAGCAGGATGGCACTGGCCCGGGTCTCCCGGTTCGTGCGCGCCCGCCTCGAGCAGTCCCGAAGGGCTCGGACGGCTTGACCTGGATCGGCCGGACGAGTCATGAATCCCGCATCCGGACCTCGCCGTTTCGGTCTCGGTCCGGTGCGGGGTTCTTTCGTCGGATACCGCGCTGTGGATTCCCCTCGGCTCTCCGGAGAATTCCCGGCGGCGCGCACGAGATCGCCGTTTGGTTCAATTCAATTTACTTTTCGTTCACCTGGTAGAGGGTTATTATTTCCCCGCGTCATCGCTCTATCACGGCCCTATCTCGTCTGAAAGTGCCGCCCGGCCGTTTTGGCCGAGCGGCAACCAGCAATGGAAACCCCGCCCGAGCGATGCGCGGGCGGGGTTTCATGGGCTCGTTTTCAGTTGTGTGGAGCCGTTGTCCGACTTACTTGGCAGGGACGAACGGCGCGGTGGTGGTGGCGAAGTACTGGATCGCCGCACCGATCGCGACCGGAGCCGTGATGAAGATCTGACCGGCCAGGGTGCCCAGTGCGCCGACGGCGAGGATGCCGGCGACGCAGCCGATGGCGGCGGCCGGGATGACCGGACCGAACAGGCCGATGATGGTGGCCGAGGCGACGGTCAGCCCGGCGAGACCACCGAGCACGCAGCCGACGGCGCCGCCGCTGAGGCCACCGATCAGGGTGCCGACGGTGGCGCCGGTGCTGATGGTGTCCTTCATACGGTTGAAGGCGGCCACCTCACGGTCGTAGGGGGTCTTGAACGGCGCCTGGTCCTCGAAGGGCAGCGCGACCGGCTTGTAGGTGGCCTTCGCCATGTCGAGCTGCGGGGTGAGGGTGGCGGTGTGGTCGGAGATGTCCGCGGCGATCGGGAACTCGAAGTCGTCGAGGCGGAAGGTGAGCGGGGTGCCCGCGACAGTGGTGCCGTTGGCGGCCTTGATCTTGAGGGTGTTGTCCTCGACGGCCAGCGAGCCGGAGTCGGTCGTGATGATCGACTGGGTGTCGGTCGCGTGGGCGGTGAAGTTGATCGGGGCGTCGGCGGATTCCGCCGGTGCCGCGTTGACGGTGCCCGCGGTGACGCCCATGGCGGCGATCAGCAGGGCCGAAGTCGCGGCGAATTTCCTCATCAGCATTTTGTTTTGGACCTCGATGTGAAGCGTACGGAGGGGACTAGACGATCGAAATCTAGACCAGCTAACGCGTGGTGAACCAGTTGTGACCGTTAATTCAAATTTTGTTCACCATTGCGACTCGCGGTTCGGTGGGCTCTTTGAAATGTGGGCGCTGACCACGGTTTTTCAGAACGAACCAAACCGCGTTTGCGCTCGCCTATCGTGATGAACGTCACAGATTGAAACGCTGGTCGCGCAGGTGAATTGGGCGAGCGGATCCGGCGGCAGCGGGCCGCACGGGCGAAGTAAGGTCATGGGGTGCGACTGCTCGTAACCGGCGGGGCCGGATTCATCGGTGCGAATTTCGTCCAACAGACGGTGGCCGAGCATCCCGACGCCACGGTAACCGTCCTTGACGCGTTGAGCTACGCGGGTAATCGGGCCTCGCTCGACCCGGTGGCCGATCGCATCGACTTCGTGCACGGCGATATCGCTGATCTGGATCTGGTCGACGAGCTCGTCAGCGGTGTCGACGCCGTGGTCCATTTCGCCGCCGAATCGCATAACGACAACTCCCTCGCCGAACCCTGGCCGTTCGTGCAGACCAATATCGTCGGTACCTATTCACTGTTGCAAGCGGTGCGCCGCCACGATGTGCGCTACCACCATATCTCCACCGACGAGGTCTACGGCGATCTCGCCCCGGACGGGCCCGCGTTCGACGAGAACACCCCCTACAATCCGTCCAGCCCCTACTCGGCCACCAAGGCCTCGAGTGATCTGCTGGTGCGCGCCTGGACCCGCTCCTTCGGCGTGCGCGCGACAATCTCCAACTGCAGCAACAACTATGGGCCGTATCAGCATGTGGAGAAGTTCATCCCGCGCCAGATCACCAACCTCATCGACGGGGTGCGGCCGCGGCTCTACGGTGCCGGACATCAAGTGCGCGACTGGATCCACGTCGACGATCACAACCGCGCGGTATGGGACATCCTGGAGCGCGGGCGAATCGGCCGGACCTATCTGATCGGCGCGGACAGTGAACTCGACAACAAGTCCGTGGTGCGGATGATCCTCGCCGCCTTCGACCGAGATCCGGACGATTTCGACCACGTCACCGACCGGGCGGGTCACGATCAGCGCTACGCGATCGATGCGACGCTGCTGCGCACCGAACTCGGTTGGACACCACGTTATTGCGACTTCGCCGCCGGGCTCGCCGCGACCATCCGGTGGTACCGCGACAACGAATCCTGGTGGCGCCCAACCAAAGCCGCGACCGAGCGCGCCTACGCCGAGGCCGGCGAAAGCACCATCGACGCCTGAACCCGATCAGCCCCAGACGATCGAGTAGTACTTCCAGAGCGCGGCGATCAGCGCTACCACGGTGGCCGCGATAACCGCGACGGCTGGGCCCTTGGTCGGGGTCCGGCCGTGGATATCGGTGAGCCGCAACGGCATCCAACGCAGTAGCACCACGAGGGCGATGATCGCCAACGGTACGAAGTACCGGCCCTGGACGCCGTCGATGATGTAGTAGCCGACCGGCGTGAACGACATGTACAGCGTCACGTAGATCATCGCGACGCTCGCGAGCACCGTCAGTGCGACGATCAGCGTGCGCCGGATAGTGGCGGTCGCGGCATTCATCCGATCCGCGATGCCGACGCTGACCGCGAAGGCCAGCAGGCAGGCCAGCATCGACAATGCGGGGACATCGATGTAGGCGAAGCCGAGTTCACCGAAGAACTGGATGAACCACCGCTGATCGCGCAGTGCGATGCTCTCGCCGAAGGTGCTCACGAAATTCAGCGGGTCGGTGAGGATGCCGTGCAACTGATCGCCCGGCCGCACCGAATGCCATTGATGCTGTGGGCGCATCAGGCCCATACCGTCGCCGGTCGGCGCGGCGATCTTCATCCAGACCGCGAAGGCCAGCGCGCCCAGTGCCGCGAAACCCCATGGGATGAAACGCTTCCAGCCGGACTCGCCGCCGAAGGCGAATCGGTTCGTCGGCACCACCACCACAAGCATGGCGAGCAGCACATAGGTCGGCTTGCTGACCGGCAGCAGCAGGGTCGCGGCCAGCAGAGCGGCCGTCTCGGTGCGGCCGAGACCGTCACCCAGGAACAGCGCCTTGACCAGCAGGGCCGAAACCAGAATGGCCAATGCGTTGGTCAGCGTGTCGGCGGTGACGGTGCCCGCCTGAAAGACCGCGATCGGCAGCACGGCCACGGTGAATGCCAGCCACTGCACCCGGTGCGCGCGCAGAGCCCACAGACCGAATCCGGCCAGCGCGAGGTAGACGGCCAAGCCCGCGAGGCGGGTCAGCAGCATCATGGCGCCGACATTCAGTCCGAATAGTTCCGCGACCCGGATACCAACGGCCGCCGGAATATACGGCACCGGCGAGTACGCCGCGGTGTTGGTGAACCAGACCGGCTCCCGCGCCTTCGAAACCGCGGCGCCCTCCATCCGGGCGTAGCTGCCGGGATCGGCCACCATCTGATCCGGTTCCCCCGGATTGGTGGTGTAGTCCTGCAGCGCGTAGCCCATCAGCTGGGTAATGCTGATCGGCACGTCGCCACCGTAGGCGATGCCGCGATCGTCGTGGATCCGCTGCGGCCGCAAGCCACCGTGCGCGACCTGGTAGGCGCGGCCGAACTGGGTGATTTCGTCGTGGCCCCAGAACGGCGGGGTGATCCAGGCGAACAGTGCGCCGAAGACCGAGGCGACGATGGCGAAGGCGACCGTCGCCGCACCGAAGCGGGCCACGATCCGGCGTCCCACATCGCGCGCCGCATCGGTCGTCGGATTCGGTCCGTTCGAATCGGGTTCGGCGGCAGCGGATTCGGCCGCGGCGGCACCGTCGGCCGCGGCCGGCTCCGGTCCGGAGGTCGAGGCGGCTGCGGATCGATCCGCCGAGGTGGTCAACGCCCGGCTCCACCGGTGCGTGCGTCACCACCACGCGCGTCGTCCGCGCTGACGGCCGAGTAGCGCAGGTAGACCAGCCGGGCGGCCTCGTGTCGGGAGCGGCGGATGCCATCCAGGATCAGACCGGCGGTCCAGGCCAGGCTGCCGAGCAGCAGCAGGGTGAAACCCAGGAACAGCGTCGGGAACCGGGGCACCTGGTGGGTGTCGTAGAACTCGACGACGATCGGAATGGTCAGGATGATCGAGACCAGCCAGCTCAGCGTGCCGAACAACCCGTAGAAGGCGACCGGCCGCTCATGTCTGGCCAAGCCGATGATCAGTGCGAGGATCTTGAAGCCGTCGTGGTAGGTGCGCAGCTTGCTCTCACTGCCCGCGGGCCGATCGCGGAAGCCCACCGAAACCGCGGTCTGCGGCACCCGCAGATGCAGGGAATGCACGGTCAGCTCGGTTTCGATCTCGAATTCGCGCGAAACGGCCGGGAAGCTCTTCACGAACCGGCGCGAGAACACCCGGAACCCGCTGAGCATATCGTCGACGTTCTCGCCGAATACCTTTCCGACCACGCCGTTGAGCACTTTGTTACCGGTCTCGTGGCCGGAGCGGTACGCCGAGGCGCCCTCGTCCTGTTTGCGGACGCCGAGCACATGGTCGTATGGACCGTCGAGGAGTGTCTTGATCATCAGCGGTGCGGCCGACGCCTCGTAGGTGTCGTCGCCGTCGATCATCAGATAGATATCGGCCTCGATATCGGCGAAGGCGCGGCGTACTACATTGCCCTTGCCCTTGGTGTGTTCGTGGCGCACGATCGCACCGGCGGCGCGCGCCCGCTCGGCGGTCGCGTCGGTGCTGCGGTTGTCGTAGACGTAGACGACGATTCCCGGCACGGCGGCCTGCAGGTCGGCGACGACCTTGGCGACCGAAGCCTCCTCGTTGTGGCATGGCACCACTGCGGCAATTCGGAGCTCGGTGGAGTCCACCCGGTCAATCCTCGATGTCGGCGGTGAATGGGGAACACCGGGAGGGTACAGGGCTGCACCGGGTCGGTGCTCACTCGGTTCGCCGAGCCTACTGGGGTACCGTCGCCGGGTGTCTTATCCGGAGCAGCCCGTGTCATTCTCCGAACGATCCGGCGCACCGCACTCGACGCCGAGCCTTGACCAGGGACAACCGGTGCAAGAGCCGCTGACCGCGAAGGTGATCGCCGCACTGCGGCGCGGCGGCGCCTTTCTGGTGGTCGGCGCGATCGGCTTCCTCGTCGACGCGGGCACCTACAACCTGCTGGTGTTCTGGGGTGGTGCGGGCGTGCTGTACCACGCGCCGCTGCCCGCCAAGATCATCGCGATCGCGGTGGCCACCGTGGTGACCTACTTCGGCAACAAGTGGTGGACCTTCGGGCACAAGAAATCCGACAATCCTGCGCGCGAGTACCTGTTGTATGCCATATTCAACGTGATAGCTATCGGCCTGCAACTAGGTTGTCTCGGCTTCTCCCGGTACGTGCTCGACCTGTCATCGCCACTATCGGACAACATATCCGGCACGCTGATCGGCCAGATCGTCGCGGTGGTATTCCGCTACTGGGCCTACGGAAAATTCGTATTCGTCGGCACCGAGGGCGTATCAGCTAATAGTAAGCAACCGTAACCGGCGGGACCGCCAGGTTCCTGGACAGGCAGTTGGCGAGCCCGATTGGTATCGTCGCACCCGCCGCGAAGGCATCCAGGGGCGTGCTTGTCCCGTCCGCACCAAACGATTTCGAGGACTTCATGGATCAGTCGGCTACCCAGGCTGTTACCGAGACAAATGATCGACCTTCGACGGCGCCCGCCTCGCTGCGCGTCGATCACCAAGCGCCCGATCGGCTGGTGCTGCAGCGCGGCATCTTCACCGGTCCGTCGGCGAAGGTCAGCGACGAGCTGTATGCCGTCGTCAAGGGTCGCGCCCATCGGGAACGCCTGGAGCTGAGACTGGACAAGGGCGCATCCGCGCATACCAACACCTACTTCGGGCGGTTCGCGGCCAGCTACTGGCAGCGTTGGACGACGGTCACCGAGGTCTGGGCGACCATGGTGCTCGATGTGACCAAGAAGGCCCGCGTCCGGCTGGTCGCCTCCGATATCGCCGGACACCGCCGGATCATCGACACCGCCGAACTCACCGCGAGCGGCCCGCTGACCCTGACCGCACCGCTGGACCAGTACGTCGACGGCGGCGCGCTGTGGCTCGAATTCGATGCCATCGGTGGTGAACTCGGCATCTCCGCGCAGACCTGGACCGCCCCCGCCCCCGACCGTATCCGCCCCGTCGCCATCGCGATCTGCACCTTCAACCGGGCCGCGGACTGCGCCGAGACGGTCGCCGCGCTGGCCTCCGACGCCCCGATTCTCGAGGCCATCGACGCGGTCTACGTGGTGGATCAAGGCACCGATCTGGTCGAGAACCAGGTGCGCTTCCAGCAGACGCTGCCGATCTTCGGTGACAAGCTGCGCTACATCCGGCAGCCGAATCTCGGTGGTGCGGGTGGGTTCACCCGTGGCCTCTACGAGGTGTCCGCGGTCAACGAGCACGCCGATGTCATCCTCATGGACGATGACATCCTCTGCGAACCGGAAACGGTATTGCGGCTCAATGCCTTCGCCAATCTGACCGTCGAACCGACGCTGGTCGGTGCGCAGATGTTGTTCCTGCTCAACCCGGATTACCTGAATGTCGGCGCCGAGGAAGTGCATCTGCACAAACTCCAGCACGGCCAGAAGGTGCCGAAGGCATTGCGCAACACCAGCATGCTCAAGAAGAACCAGGAGCGCCGCGTCGACGCCGGCTACAACGCCTGGTGGACCTGCCTGATCCCGGCCGAGGTGGTCGCGAAGATCGGGCTGCCGGTGCCGATCTTCTTCCAGTGGGACGATGTCGAATACGGCATCCGGGCCCGCGAGCACGGGTTCGTCACGGTGACGCTGCCGAATGCCGCGGTGTGGCACGCGGACTTCTACTGGAAGGACTACGACGATTGGGCGCGCTACTTCAGCACGCGCAACTCGTTGATCGTCGGTTCGCTGCACACCGATCTCGATGGCAAAGCCGTTACCCGCCAGCTGTTCCGGAATCTGGCCGAACAGCTGGTCGCCATGCAGTACGGCCTCGTGCACACCACGCTGCAGGGCATCGAGGACTTCCTGCAGGGGCCGAAGGTACTGCGCGACGGTGGCATTGCCGCGCTGGCCGCCGCCCGCACCAGCCGCGCCGATTACACCGAGACCATCAAGCATCCCGCCGCGACCCCGCCGGTGCGCTCGGCCGACATCCACTTGCGTCGTGCCGGTGGCGAACCGAGCCGGGTTACCGCGGTGCTGATCAAGCGGGCCATCGCCCAGTGGACCGGGCGCACCCAGCACGGCCTGATCGGCGTCACGCGCGAGGACGCGCACTGGTGGCACGTATCGCTGTTCGACCACGTCGTCGTCACCGACGCCTCGCAGGCCGGTGTCCGGGTCCGGCAGCGCGATAAGGCGCGCGCTCGCGCCCTGCTCATCCGCACGATCCGCGTCCTGCGCCGGTTGCGTCGCGAACTGCCTGACCTCACCCGCCAGTACCGCGCCGCAATGCCCGAGCTGACCAGCCGCGAAAACTGGGAGCGCCTCTACGGCATCAAGCCGAACTGAGGCGGTTTCTCCGGCGTCGCCGCGCACCAGTTCGTGCTGGTGTGCGGCGGGCAAACCTGCGCGACGTAGGTCGGATGGCGTGGCGGACCGTGCGCTCAGCGCAGCGCGTTTTCGAATGCGCTGTATGCGCGCTGATCGAAGAGGACGAAGCGAACTTCCGTCACATTCGTAGACGCTTGGCGCACCGTCTCGATGGCGATCCGCGCGCCGTCACCGATCGGCCAGCGGTAGATGCCGGTCGAGATGGCCGGGAACGCGACGGTGCGCGCGCCCAATTCGTCTGCCACGCGCAGTGATTCGCGATAGCAGGAGGCGAGCTGGGCGGAGCGGTCCGCGCTGGCCGACCACACCGGCCCGACGGTGTGGATGACCCACCGCGCGGCCAGCAAGCCCGCGGTGGTGGCGACGGCCCGACCCGTTGGCAGCCCCTTGCCGTACTGCGATGCGCGCAACTTCCGGCAGGCATCGAGAATTTCCGGGCCGCCGGCTCGATGGATGGCGCCGTCGACCCCGCCGCCGCCGAGTAGCGATGAATTGGCCGCGTTGACGATCGCGTCGACCACCTGCTCGGTGATGTCGCCGCGGACCAGCGTGATATCGGCCGGGTTCGGCTGTCCAGTCACATCATCGACGGTAGTGGATGGGCGCGGGGTGCATCGTCGGCCACGCGCCCACCCAGGGTCGGGTCAGAGGAACAGGTCGGCGGTCAGTTCGGCGTCGCCGGGGACGGCGCGGTATTTGTCCAGGTCGGTGATGCCGTGTGCGGCGAGGACCTCGTCATCGAGGAAGAAGTTGCCGCTGTTGTCCTTCGACGGCGAGGTGAGGACCAGATAGGCGGCATCGGCGTAGATATCGGGGGTGCGGGAGGTGGCGATCATCTCCTCGCCGCCGAGCAGGTTCTTGACCGCGGCGGTGGCGATGGTGGTGCGCGGCCACAGTGAGTTGACGGCGATGCCGTCGCCCTTCAGCTCCTCGGCCAAACCCAGTGTGGTGAGCGACATTCCGTACTTGGCAATGGTGTAACCCAGTGCCATGCCCGCCCATTTCGGGTCCAGGTTGAGCGGCGGGGACAGGGTCAGGATGTGCGGATTGCGGCCCGCCGCGGCCGATGCGCGCAGTGCGGGAATGCTGAGCTTGGAGAGCAGGAAGCTGCCGCGGCAGTTGATGTCCTGCATCAGGTCGTACTTCTTCATAGAGATGGCGTCGGTGGGCGAGAGGTCGATCGCGGACGCATTGTTGACGACGATATCGATGCCGCCGAACCGCTCGACGGTCTGGCGCACGGCCTCGGCGACCGACTCATCGATGCGCACATCGCCGACGAAGGGCAGTACCGCACCGCCCGCCGCCTCGAGCTCGGCCGCGGCGGTGTGAACGGTGCCGGGCAGCTTCGGATGCGGCTGGTCGGTCTTCGCGATCAGGGTGATGTTCGCGCCGTCGGCGGCGGCCCGCTTGGCGATCTCCAGACCGATGCCACGGCTGCCGCCCGACATGATCATCGTCTTGCCCGCGAGTGGCTTCGAACCCGGTTCCGTCATGACCTGCTCCTGTCGTCTGTGCCGCCGGGAGGTGCGCCCGCGGCCGTGCCGACCCGTGCGTGCGACCCTGCGAGCAGTCGCCGACGGGTGTGTGCCGGTTAAGCGTAACGCAGGCAAATATGCAACCAGTTGCATAAGGAGCGCGAAGAAAGGGCGCCGGAACCCGACGCCCTTTCGACGCGGTCAGATGCTGGCGGCTCCAGCGATCAACACGACATTCAGCAGGATCAGCAATGCCGCGACGGCCCAGCTGATGTAGATGAAGATGGCGCCGGGCGTCTTCTGTGGCACCGGGCCGATCGCGCCGTTGAGGAAGACGATCGCGGGCGGCTTGTAGTAGAACCGCGCGCCCTGACCTTCTTGAATCGACGCGGTCGCATTCGCCTGGCCCATCTCGAACAGCCAGGGCGTGGTCACCTTCACGTGATACTGGCCAGGACCGACCGGAATGTGGTTCTGGCCCCACCGCGTATTGGGCACCTGCTGACCGTTGATCAGGATCTTCGGCTTGGTGATCGCCAACAGGAAGGCGAACCACTCATAGGAGGCGTCCACGGTGATGCCCGGCGGGGCCGGGGCCTGCTGCGGACCCGGTTGCCCAAAGGGCGCGGGCGGCTGTCCATACGGCTGCTGCCCATAAGGCTGAACGGGCTGACCGTACGGCTGCTGCCCATCAGGCTGAACGGGCTGACCGTACGGCTGCGGCTGGCCGTACTGCGGTTGCGGAATATGCGGCTGACTGCCGTACGGCGGTTGCGGCACCTGCGGTTGGCTGACCGGCGGCTGCCCGGCGGGATACGGGTACTGCGGTGGCGCACCATAGGGATTCGGCGTGCCCTGCGGCGCTGGCTGACCATACGCGGGCTGTCCGGGCCATTGCCCGGGCTGACCCGGAGGCGGATACCCGCCGGGGTAACTCATCGGAACCCTCCCGTTAAGCGATTTGTGCGTGCCGACCCTACCGTGCCGGTGCGCTGTCCGCTTTCCCACGCGGCTACGCGGGCTCCGTTCCCGGCCGAGGATTCGCGAGTGTCAGCGCCGCGAGCCTTACCTGCACCTTCAGGCGTGCGAAGGAAGTCGAGGAAGGAATCCTTCGTCGACGAGCGCGCTCGAGCAACCTATCCTTCGTTGGGGGCTTTCTCCTCGGGGGTCGGCTTGCCGAACTGCTCGTTGCGGCCCAGGCTGCGCAGGTGGAACCATTCGCGCAGACCGGCCGGATCGCGACGGGTGACCAGGAAGAACCAGGAGAAGCGAATCCATTCCTGAGGCAGCAGTTTGCGCATGCCGGGTTGCGACATCAGGTAGCCGCGGTTGCGGTAGGTGAAGTAGCGCTTGATCGGGTCGTCCGGGTACTGGGTGTGCATGCGGCCGCCGAGGATCGGCTTGAATTCGGCGGCGCCGTTGGGGTGCAGGTAGGCCGTCTGTAGGCAGGTGCCGAATGCCAGACCGGAGCGGACCAGCCTGCGGTGTACCTCCACCTCGTCGCCGCGCACGAATAGCCGCAGGTCCGGAACGCCGATCAGATCGACCGCTCGGGCGGAGATCAGCGCACCGTTGAAGAGCGAGGCGATGCCGGGCAGGAAGTCCTCATCGCCCAGTTCGGAACGTAGCCGCCGCCAGACCACGCCGCGGCGCAGCGGGAAGGCGAGTCGATCGGGTTCGTCGATATCGCAGACCACCGGCGATACCTCGACCAAACCGTGTCGGCTCGCGCAATCGAGCAGCGTGGCAAGCACTTGCGAGCCGTCGGGGCGGCCGTCGTCGTCGGCCAGCCACACCCAATCCGCGCCGAGGGTCAGCGCATGCAGCATGCCGAGCGCGAAACCGCCCGCGCCGCCGAGATTGTGCGCCGAACCGAGGTAGGTGGCCTCGATCGGTTGCTGGGCGACCAGCTCCGCGACCTCGGGCTCATTGGCATTGTCGACCACGATCAGGTGGTCCACCGGGCGGGTCTGGGAGACAAGGACTTTCAGCGATTCGGCGAGCAGTTCGCGGCGCTTGTGTGTGACGACAACGGCGACAATTTTGGCCTCGGGACCGGTGCCGGCCGGGGTGCGGGCGGCCTCGATCTGCGCTGGTGAGGGGTCATCGGCCAGGTCGTCCGTGGTTGCGCGGGCCGGCTCCTTCGGGCCCTGTCCGCTCATTGCGCCCCCTCGCTGACACCCGGCGGCGCCACGAGCGGTCGCCCGGCTGCTTTGATTGCTCGCTCGCTGCGCACGCTCACGCCTGATTCCGCTCCAATTCTCGCTCGGTTCCCATTTTTCGTTCCGCTTCCATTTCGCGCAGCACCGTAGCGACGTGATTGCCCGCGTCCGGGCCCTCATAAGCGCGCACCACTTCTTCGATACCGCCGCGCAAGCGGATCTGCCCGTGGTCGACCCACATGGCGGTATCGCAGAGCTGGGCGAGAAATTCGTTGGAATGGCTGGCGAACACCAGGATGCCCGAGCGGGCCACCAGTGATTGCAACCGGATACGAGCCTTCTTCATGAATTCCGCATCCACCGCGCCGATACCCTCGTCGAGCAGCAGGATCTCGGGATCGATGGAGGTCACCACGCCCATCGCCAGGCGCACCCGCATACCGGTGGAATAGGTGCGCAGTGGCATCGACAGATATTCGCCGAGTTCGGTGAATTCGGCGATCTCATCGATCTTCGACAGCATCTGCTTGCGCGTCTGTCCGAGGAAAAGCCCACGGATGATGATGTTCTCGAAGCCGGAGATCTCCGGATCCATACCGACGCCGAGGTCGAATACCGGCGCGACCCGACCACGGATGCGGGCGCTGCCGCGCGAGGGCTCATAGATTCCCGAAAGCAGCCGCAGCAGTGTCGATTTGCCCGCGCCGTTATGTCCGACCAGGCCGATCCGGTCGCCCTCTTTGAGCGAAAGGGTGATGTCGCGCAGCGCCTCGACCACCACCACATCGGATTGATTGCGACCGATCGCACCGCCCGCCTTGCCGAGGAAGGCCTTTTTCAGCGACCGCGATTTGGCGTCGAAGATCGGGAATTCGACCCACGCCTGGCGGGTTTCGATACTCACATGGTCGGTCATCGGCCCGATCTCCTATACCCAGTACGGCACGCGCGAACGGTACTTCTTCATGGCGAAGATCGCCGCGATCCAGCCGACCACGGTGATGGTGCCGACGATCACCCAGTGATACAGATGCTGATCATCGCCGAGCAGCGGTGCACGGACGATCTCCAGGTAATGGAAGGTCGGGACGATTTCGGCCAGCTTCGCGCGCTCGCTCACCTGACCCCCCTGGGCTTGCAGGCTTTTGGTATTCCACATGACCGGTGTGAGCACGAACAGCATGAGCGTGAGACTGCCGAGGATCGGCGCGATATCACGGTATCGGGTGCTGAAGATGCCGAACACGATCGAGACCCACATCGAGTTGAGGAATATCAGCCCGAGTGCCGGAATCGCGAGAATGGCGGTCCAGTGCAGTTTTTCCCAGACACCGAATGCGACCAGCACCACCAGATAAATCAGCATGTTGTGCGCGAAGAACAGCAGCTGCCGCCAGACCAGTCGATAGACGTGCACACTCAGCGCCGACGGCAGCTGTTTGATCAGCCCCTCATTGGCGATGAAGACCTCCGAGCCCTCGAGGATGCTGGCCTGGATCACATTCCAGACGATGATGCCGACGGCCACGTACGGCAGATAGGACTTGATCGACTGGCCGAGCAGCGCGGAGTACAGAATGCCGATCGCGGCGGCCTGCACACCGGTCGCGATGGTGATCCAGAACGGACCGAGCACCGAGCGCCGATAGCGCTGCTTGATGTCCTGCCAGCCCAGTGACAGCCACAGCTCGCGCTGCGCGAAGCCGCCGCGGAAATCCTTGAACGCGCGGCCGAAGGTCTCCGAATCCGAGATGATCGGGGTCGCCAGCGCGGCGGCCCGCTCCGACGAGGACTGGTCCGCGTCGGCGCTCACCGGATTCTCCGGCGCGATGTCTTCTTCGGGAGGTACGGAGGTCTCATCGGAACTCTTGTCGGTACGCGCTTGGCTGGTATCTGAACGCACTGAACCCTCTTCAGGACGATCCGAGCTCTCATCGGGACGCGCCGTATTCACATCGGAGACCGAGTCGGGGCGGGCGGCGGCGGACGGCACGGTGCACGACACTACCCTCGCGAATCCCCGCGGCGTGAGCGGCAGGGCCCGGAGGCGGTAGCGGAGCGTAACCACGTAGGGCCCTGCGATTGCCGCAAATCAGACGCCGCCGTCCCGGCCGGCGCTCGACTCGGAGCCACTCAGAGATATTGTCCGGATCCGCCGGTCGCCGGGTTCGACTGGCTCCCGCGCGGGTCGGCCGCGTGCAGACCGGGCGGCAGCGCACCCTGACGCATCTGTTCCAGCTGCGCCCGCGCCGCCATCTGCTGAGCGAACAGTGCCGTCTGGATGCCGTGGAAAAGACCTTCCAACCAGCCGACGAGCTGGGCCTGAGCAATGCGCAGTTCGGCGTCGGAGGGGACCGCGTCATCGGTGAACGGCAGCGTGAGCCGCTCCAGTTCTTCGCGCAATTCCGGTGCCAGACCCTGTTCGAGTTCGCGCACCGAGGATTTGTGGATCTCGCGCAGGCGGGTCCGGCTGGCATCATCCAACGGAGCCGCGCGGACCTCCTCCAGCAATTGTTTGATCATGGTCCCGATGCGCATGACCTTCGCGGGCTGCTCGACCATATCGGCGAGCGATTCCTCGGCTTCGCCCTTATTGTCCGCATTGCCGGATTTCTCATTGCCGTCGGAAACGACCTGCGCGGTGAAGGGCGTGTCCGAGCCGGACTCGACGGGAATGGCCAGCGGCCGCCCGTCGGGCCCGATCACGACAATGGATTCAGGGGCTCCATCCGATTGCGTCATGGTCCCTATCATGTCGTGTCCGCCGCGAACGCGCTAAGCCGGTCGCGTTCGGTCAGGTCACCGGGTCGGTGCCGCGGCGCAGCGGTGGCGTCTATTCTGTTCGGGTCGTGTGGTTCGGATTTGCTGAAAGTCGGTTGCCATGCTGAGTCCCAGTTCGCTGCACCCCCGCGCGCCGGTGAGAGGGAACGCGGTTACCCAGGCTCGCCCGCTGCCCTTAGAGTGGCCAACATGACTTACGACGTCGCACGGGTTCGGGGCCTGATACCGTCCCTGGGCGACGGCTGGATCCACCTCGACCCGCAGGGCGGAATGCTGGTCCCGGATTCGGTATCTCGTGCCGTATCAACAGGTTTCCGAACCTCTTCGTTCTCCCATATCGGCCGCAATGGTGCCGCCGTTCGCAGTGCCGCGATTCTGGAGGCGGCGCGCGAGGCCGTCGCGGATCTCGTCGGCGGCGATCCGGCGGGCGTGGTCCTCGGACCGGACCGCGCGGTTCTGTTGGCCTGGTTGGCGGAGTCGCTGAGTTCGCGGCTCGGCCTCGGCACCGGGATAGTGCTGTCGCGATTGGATGATGAGGCGAACGTCGCGCCGTGGTTGCGGATCGCGAATCGCTACGGCGCGCATGTGCGCTGGGCCGAGGTCGAGATCGAGACCTGTGAGATGCCGTCATGGCAGTTCGAGGAATTGATCGGCCCGACCGCGCGGCTGGTCGCGCTGACCGCGGCGTCGCCGATCGTCGGTTCGGCGCCCGCGGTGCGGGTCGCGGCGGATCGGGTGCACGAGGTGGGTGGTCTGCTCGTCGCCGATTGCTTCGGCGCCGCGCCCTATGCCCTCATCGATATCGACGAACTGAATGCCGATGTGATCGCGTTGAGTGCGCCCGCTTGGGGTGGTCCACAGATCGGCGCGCTGGTCTTTCGCGATCCGGCCTTCCTGGACCGAATTCCGTCGATGTCGTTGAACCCCTATGCGAAAGGCGCCGAACGCCTCGAGGTCGGCGGCCACCAATACGCCCTGCTCGCCGGGCTGACCACCTCCATCGACTTCCTCGCGGGCCTGGACGAGCGTGCCCGTGGCACCCGCCGCGAGCGCCTGGAAATCTCCATCACCTCGCTGCAGGACTACCACGATCAACTCTTCGAGCACCTGATGGATGTGCTCGACAAAATCTCCGACCTGACCGTGATCGGCCGCGCCTCCACCCGCATCCCCACTGTCAGCTTCACCTTGGCGGGCATGCAGGCCGAAAAGGTAGCCGCCAGACTCGCCGATGCCCGCATCGGCACCATCAGCGGCGTCCACGGCGGCAGCCGTCTCCTGGACGCCCTGGGCGTCAACGACGAAGGCGGGGCGGTCACCGTCGGCTTGGCCCCGTACACAACGAGATTCGAGATCGATCAACTCGGTCGGGCGCTGGCCGCGCTGGAGTGAATGCGGCCGCGTCGAGGTGAGTGACGGCCGCTGGTCAGTATCGCTTCGGCTGACCCCACTGATTGCTCGGCCGCTCCGGCATCGTGTCGCCGCCCTCGCGGGGCGCGACCGCGTCGGCCGGCGCGATGAAGTCCAGATAGATCCACTGCCCATTGGTCTCGACCGGCACCTCGATGCTGGCCACCCAACGCCCGTCCACGAGGCGATGCCACGCCCGCTGCCTGGCGGCCATCCGCCCGGACAGGACGAGACCGTACTTCTTGACCCGCGCCGACACCTCGCGCGGCGGCGATCCTTCCGGTGGAAGCACGCGATCGATGTCGACGTAGATCGGCAGCAACGGTGAGTACGGCCGCCAGACGTCTCGATGTCGATTATCGAACATATATTCGAGTATGGCATCGATGATGTGTCATGCAAACGTCGCGTGCGGAGTTCCGCTGGCGGACTCAGGCGTCGTGGATGTTCAGGATTACCTTGCCGAAGGTCTCGGAGGAGTCCAGGAGGCGGTGGGCCTGCGTGGCTTCGGTGATGGGTAGTTCGGCGTGGATGACCGGGGCGATGGTGCCCTCGGCGATCAGCGGCCAGATGTGGCGGTTCAGTTCGGCGATGATGGTGGCCTTGCTGTGGGGGCCGGTAGTCGGGCGGTTGCGGACGTTATTGGCGTGAATCGTGCCCCATTTGGACAGCAGCGCACCGAGATTCAGCTCGGCGCTGACGCCACCCTGCATGCCGATCACCACCAGGCGGCCGTGCGGTGCCAGCGCATCGACGTTTCGTGACAGGTAGGCGGCACCCATGATGTCGAGGATGATGTCGGCGCCGGGACCGCCGGCACCGTCCTCGGCGCGGATCGCGGCCACGAAGTCGTCCTCGCGGTAGTTGATCAATACGCTCGCGCCCAATTCGCGGCACCGCTTCAGCTTCTCCGCCGAGCCCGCGGTAACCGCCACCCGCGCGCCCTGGCTCACCGCGACCTGAATGGCGTGGGTACCGATTCCGCTGCCGCCACCGTGGATCAGTACCAACTGGCCCGCGTCCAGCCCGGCGGTCATCGCGAGATTCGACCAGACCGTCGCAGCCGCCTCGGGCAGCGCGGCCGCCGCCCTCAGGTCGAGCCCGGCGGGCACCGGCAGCACCTGGGTCGCCGCAACCGCGACCTTCTCCGCATACCCGCCCCCGGACAGCAGCGCACACACCCGATCGCCGCCGCGCCAATCCCGCACACCAGCACCGACCTCGGCGATGATCCCCGAACACTCCAACCCCATGACCTCACTGGCCCCTGGCGGCGGCGAATAGAACCCCCGCCGCTGCAGCAGATCCGCGCGATTCACTCCCGCCGCGGCGACCTCGATCAGCACCTCCCCGTGCCCGGGCACCGGATCCGCCGCCTCGCCCCACTCCATCACCTCGGGTCCCCCGAACCCGTTCAGCTCGATCGCGCGCACCGCCCCATCTTGCCTCGCCGCCAGCAATATGGCGAGCTGCCTGCGCGGATGGGACTGAGACCCGCGATGCGGTACTCCTCGGCAACCACGGATGCGCGGAGGGTTTGGCTCAGCGTGACATCGTCCAGCGCGAAAAACCTGCCCTGACCAGAATTTCCGTCGTATTTTCCGCCGATGCGACGGCGATCCCTAGCGTGCGTTGCGCATTAATTCGACGGCCTCGAACATCGAGTAGCGGTCGATCAGCTGCTGCAGCACTTGGTCCACGGTTTCAGGTGGGGTGCGGCGGCGCGCGACCATGGTTTCGACGGCGTGGAGCGCGAGTTCGGGGGACACAGCAGCGGTGTTGGCCACGAACTGCGCGGGCTTCAGGATCTGAACGTGCTTCGGTACAAGGTCCAGCGGGAAGTCCCGCACGTTGTTCGTCACGATGGCGCCGCCACCTCCGACAACTGCAGCGGCTAGCACGTGCTCGTCGTCGGGATCGGGTAGCCCGAATGTGCCCTCGTGGGGCTCCCAGCCTTCCACGAGGGCATCATCGAACGCGGACTTCATCATCCCGACGAGTCGTTTGGCGCGCGCAGCGGCGGTCTGAGGATCGGCATCAGTTCGCTCCATGAGCTTGCGGGCCTCGTGGAACTCCAGTTCCTCGAGGATCGTGTCCGACCACAGCGGTCGATACAGTCCCTCGATTGCCAGTGAGAGCAGGAAGTCGCGCTGCAGGCTCGGCCACAGGACGCACGTGTCCAGTACGACGGCGAACATGCCGAAGATTGTTTCAGCCCTTGGTCTTTCGACGCTGGGCAACCGCTCGCCGAGCCTGGCGCAGCTGTTCCTGGATCGTTTCCGGGTCGTCCTCGGCGTCGATGTCGACCTCCGTAGCTGCCAGGAAGTCGTACTGACGCTGGCGGCGAGCGGCGCGGTACTGCAGCACGTCATCAAGCCGCAGCCGATGCCGAGTGCCGACGCGCTCGGCGGGCAGCTCGCCCTTCTCGATGAGGCGTTTCACCGTCGGGCGGCTCACCCCGAGCACGTCGGCGGCCTGCTGCGAAGTCAGTGCCATGCTTCGCGGCCCCACGGTCACAGCCCGACCGGCCAGCAAAGCGGTCACGACCTGCTTCAGTGCTTCATGCACTTCCTGCGGAAGCTCGATCCGATCGTGCTCGTCGACACCCACCAGCGCATAGCTCGGTCGCGCTTCGGCGTCCAGCTTCTGTTCGTGCGTAGCCAGGAAGCTGAGAACGGTTGCGAACTTCTCGCGGTCCTCAGCTGGCAGGAAAGTCTGTTCCTTCAACGCAGGCACCGTCATATGACACCTCCTTGGCCTCTCGCTGTTTCGAACGTTACAGACGATGTTTCGAAACGTTCGAATAGTGTCGCATCTTTGTGTAATCCTGCGCAAGCCTGTGCGGGCAAAATGTAAGCAGTGCGTCCCCGACTGGCACAAGCGCAAGATCGCCGATCAGGAGAAGTGCGTCAGCCAATGGTATGACGCCGATCGGGTCCGTCCCGTCGTCGCCGAGTAGGCAGCCGCCGTGACAGCAGCTGCTCAATCGGATGGCAGCAGACGGGGAGCCCTCACCCGACCAGGATCCGGGTGAGGGCCCCGCTATGTCTGGCAGCTGGAGCATCGGGCTGTCTGCTGAGGCCGGCGGTACCAGTCTCCGAACTTGCGTGGGTTCGCGTTGCTGCGGCCGCGCCGCTTCGCACTGGCGTCGGGTCGCATGCCGACGGCGCAGGCTCCTCAGGTGGTTGATTGATCGTCTGTCCAGGTCTTTCGCTGACCCGCTAGATCATGCATTTGCCCTGTTCAGACGCGCTTAGAATAGAGCTGTGCAACCAGAACCGAACAGTCACGCTCCTGCAGAGCCGCGATGGCTCTCATCGCAGCAGCAGCGTGCCTGGCGGGCATATATGGACGGTAACCAACGCTTGGCGACGGCACTCAACCGTCAACTGCAACGCGATTCCGACCTCACTCTCGCCGAATACCGAATCCTCGTCCTGCTCTCCGAGGCTCCCGACCGTTCATTGCGCATGAGCGAACTGGCCGATGGCGTGCTGTCTTCCCGCAGTCGGCTCACCCATCAGATCCGCCGCTTGGAAACCCAGCGGATGGTCCGCCGCAATACCTGCCTCGAGGACGGCCGCGGCGTACTCGCCGAACTCACCGAGGAAGGTATGCGTCGGCTGGAGGCCGCCGCGCCCGGTCATGTCGAAGCGGTCCGCCGCAACTTCATCGACCTACTCGCTCCCGAGCAACTCGATGTGGTCGGGGAGGTCTTCGCCCGCGTCGACCACGAGATAGGCAATTCCGACTGACCCCTTGGCAGCCGACGCACGGCGCCAGGTACTCTCGTTGGCCTGGAGACGTGGCAGAGCGGCCGAATGCACTCGCCTTGAAAGCGAGCGTCGCGAGAGCGACCGGGGGTTCAAATCCCTCCGTCTCCGCAACACTTTTCGACGATCCGACCGTCACGCATCGGCGACCGAGCCGAGCGCGGGATCAATCCGAAACTGGCACCATCAATTTCGTCAGCAGACCCAGCGCCTGGTCCATGTCCGCTCCCGTCATCCGAGCCCCGACATCAATTCACTGGTGGTGCGACTTCGAGATCCCGCCAAAGGATCTCGAGCGGAAACGGATCGGTGAGCGAGACGGCCACCGGGCCCATGTCCCGGTGGGTGGTGCCGATGTGGGTGTAACGGCCGGTGCGGCCGGACAGCGCGTAGCGCTCGATGGTCAAGGCTCCGACCTTGTCGAAGCTGATAAGCCAGTAGTGCGGAATGCCCGCGTCACCGTAATCGCTCATCTTGTGAACACGATCTCGACGGGCCGACCAGGTGGACAGCACTTCGGCGACGATCACACAATGTTCGGCCGCGAGTTGCTCGAACTCGGGTAAGCACTTGTGCAGCACCGCATCTGGTTTACGCGCGGTGGGTGGAACTTCCCAGAGCAACGCATCGACTTCGGTGTTGGTCTCGTAGCAGGAGCCATTGCCGGTGCGCATCTCGGCCGCCGCCGCTCCCTCGAGGGCTAGGGATAACCGCGTACCGACCTTCTGGTGCTCCCGGCTCCGCTGCTCGCGAGGCACAATAAACCCGTCAACGATTTCTAGATCGCGTCGGATGCCCTCGTCGAGGTCGAAGTATTGTTCCCAAGTAATGGGTTGGGGCTGTGATCCATGCCAGCTGATGGTCACACAGCCTCCAAGGCCGAAGGGCACTCGTGTCAAAAAGTGCGCCCGAAGGGATTCGAACCCCTAACCTTCTGATCCGTAGTCAGATGCTCTATCCGTTGAGCTACGGGCGCATGCCTGTGTTCAGTTGTATCGCCCCGGCGAACCGGGACGTGGCGGAGGCGAGAGGATTTGAACCTCCGGTCCCCGTGAAGGGACAACTCATTAGCAGTGAGTCCCATTCGGCCGCTCTGGCACGCCTCCTGGAGCCTTCTCTTCGAGGGCACCGGTCCTTTCGAACCGCCGAGAAGGAAGGTTACAGTAGCGTACGTCCAGATCGCAAAACGCCAGGTAATCACCGAAGATTGCTGTCGAACCAGTCAAAGATCCGGGTCTGGGAATCGCGGAGATCGAAGTCTTCGTCGCCGCCGGATCGGTCGGCGCGGTGGTGCAGGCCGGGGTAGGTCACCACGAGGCTGGCCACCGCCGCGCGGGCGGCGGCGTCTCGAAGTTCATCGACTTGGGCGGGTGGGGTGTCCGGGTCGTCGGAGCCGAAGAGCCCGAGCCATGGCGCCTGCAGATCCGGGGCCGCGCGGATGAGAGCGTCGGCCTCATCGGTGAGCGGTTCGATGATGCCGGCCGCCGCGACACTGACCGCGGCGCCGACGGGGCGATTGGTCGCCACCAGGAAGGCGGCGGTGCCCGCGTGGTCGAAGCCGAGCACGCCGATGCAGTCTGGGAAGACGCCGCGGCGGGTGAGCCAATCGAAGCAGGCGTCGAAATCGTCGAAGAGTTCGTCGCCGAAGACCTCGCGCGCCGGCTCGCCGTTGCTGCGATGGAACAGATCGGGCGCGACCACCGTCCAACCCTCGGTCGCCAGGGCTTTGATGAGTTCCAGCAATGGCCCGGTGAACTCCCGGGCTTCGTGCAGCACCACGATGCCGCCGCGCGAATTGCCCTCCGGTTCGGCCACCGTGATGGGCACCTGGGCGCTGATGGTCCGAGGCCGATTATCGATCGATTCTTGCGGTTCCGAACCGGAAATGATGTCGTCGCGACTACGTAGCGGCGCAATATCGTCGTAAATGCCCGACATGGAACCAGCGTAGGTGGATCCGCCTATCTTCGCGAGAAATTGCACGTGAGCGGCCCTGACGGCCGGATTTTCCGATGCCCCGCTTATGGTTGAACCGTGACAGCGCACATCCGGCCGGACCTCGATTCGATCCCGGCGTACGTCCCCGGCCGCAACCATCCGGGCGCGGTCAAGCTCGCCAGCAACGAGACCACCTTCGGTCCGCTCCCGGCCGCCGCCAAGGCCATTGCCGAGGCCGCGGAACTGGCGAACCGCTACCCGGACAATCAGGTCACCGAGCTGCGCGCGGCTATCGCGGACTTCCTCGGCGTCGCCGCGGCGAACGTCGCGGTCGGCTGTGGCAGCGTCGCGCTGTGTCAGGAACTGGTGCAGATCACCTGTGACGCGCCGACCGACGAGGTGCTGTTCGCCTGGCGCTCCTTCGAGGCGTATCCGATCGTCTCCCAGGTCGGCAATGCGACCGCGGTGCGGGTGCCGCTCACCCCGGAGCATGTGCACGATCTGGATGCGATGGCCGCCGCGGTCACCGAGCGCACCAAACTGATCTTCGTCTGCAATCCGAACAACCCGACCGGCACCGCGGTCGGCGAGGCCGAGCTGGTTCGTTTCCTGGACGCGATCCCGGAGCATGTGCTGATCGTGCTGGACGAGGCCTATTTCGAATATCTGCGGCTCACCCCGGAGCAGCGCCCGAATGGTGTCGAGCTGGGGCGCGATCGGCCTAATGTCGTTGTGCTGCGGACCTTCTCGAAGGCGTACGGGCTGGCGGGTCTGCGTGCCGGTTATGCGGTCGGTGATCCGGCGGTGATCACCGCGCTGATGAAGGTGCATATCCCGTTCAGCGTGAGCCGGGTCGCCCAGGCCGCCGCGATCGCCTCGCTCGAGGCGCGGCACGAACTGCTCGACCGCACCGACACTCTCGTCGCCGAACGCGATCGGGTGCGCGCGGCACTGCTCGCCGCGGGCTACGAGGTGCCACCGAGTGAGTCGAACTTCCTGTGGTTGCCGCTGGGGGAGCGCAGCGCCGAATACGGCGAGCTGAGCGCGGAGGCGGGGGTGCTGCTGCGACCGTACGGCACCGATGGCGTGCGGGTGACCACCGGTGATCCGCACGAGAACGAGCAGTTCCTGCGGTTCGCGACCGATCCGGATGTGTTGGCGCGCTTCGGAATCGGCTAGAGGCCCAACGCCTTCGCGATCGTCGGCCAGGACGAACCCAACTCGTCGGCCCAGTACGGCCACGAATGCGTCCCGGTGGCCCGGAAGTTCGCGGTCACCGGAATGCCGAGCGTGGTGAGTCGATCGGCCAGCCTGCGGGTGCAGAGATTGGTCGCGGCCTCCAGTGGACCGCCGAATCCGATGGTGTTGACCACATCCGGGTTGTTCGGGGTGTCGTATTTGCCGGGCAGTCCGCTGCCGACCGACAGATAGATCGTCTTGCCGCGCAACGCTTCCGCGTGCAGCAGCACATCATGGTCCAGCCAGGCGGGATCGTGCTGATCGCCGAACATATTGTCCGGCCCGCCGCGGTAGGTCGCGATCACCGCACGGGCCTGCGCCTGCCCGAGATCGGTTCCCATGGAGAAACATCCGCTGTGCGCGGCCACCGCTGTGTACAGCTTCGGCTGCCGGAAGGCGAGCATCATCGCGGCCTCGGCGCCCATGGAGACGCCCATGACGGCATTGTGTCCGTTGCCGTCGAATTTCGCGTCGATGAGCGGCGGCAGTTCCTTCGTCAGGAAGGTCTCCCACATATTGGTGCCGAGCACGGGATCCGGGCGCTGCCAGTCGGTGTAGAAGCTGGCGGGGCCGCCGACCGTGAGGACGACGTTCACGTCTTTGTCTTCGAAGAACTTGTCCGCGTGCCCGAGTTCGGTCCAGTTATTGCTCTCCGACTCGGCGCTGCGCCCGTCGAGCATGTATACGGTCGGGCGCGGATGGTTCCGCACACGCGGGAGCAACACCTGCACCTCGACGGCGCGACTCATCGCCGGTGAGTTCACCCACACCCGCAGCCACCGGTCGTTGACGGGCACGATCCGGTCGATCGAAGCGCGCGCCACGTCGGGGACGGTCGGCTCCGCGGGCGAGGGACCATCGGCCGAGCCGGTATTCGGGCGGGGCTGATCACCGGGCGCGGCTAGCACCTGGGGTGGTCCGAACACCGCCGCACTGGCAATCAGTGCGACGCTAACCAAGGCGCTGGAGACCCAACGCCGCACCTCGCGCCGAGACAGCATGCCGCCCATCCTGCCAGAAATGCGGAGGTGAGCGCGCGGCCATGAACATCCTGGTCGGTATGTGGTGTGACTCACTGGATATGGCCACTTTGTGGCAAGGCCACTTGTCAGCGGTGTGCCATTCCGGTGGAGCGCTATATGATCGCCCGCGATCGCCAGCGGACCGGCCGCGACCACCGTGTCGAATCAGGCCGTTGTCCGCCAACGACTTTCGGGTAGGTGTTGTCGATCGCAACGTGTAGATCGGTCGGGTCAGGTGGATCGGCACACAGTTGTCAGCGCCCGGCCACGTGTCGGCAGATTCCGAACAGGCATTATATCGAATTCGGGCACACGGTCAGCACACCGGTCTTACCCTTCGGTGCGGGCGTTTTCAGGCGTCGATTGGGACGAGCATGAGCGTGGACAGCGAACGGCAGCGGCCAGGTCATGCCGCCGTGCGCGCGCTCGGCAACCCGAGCGCCCGCACCACCGCTCTTCCTGAACCGCCTGCCAGATCCGGACTTCCCGCAACGTGGAGGCTACCGCGCGGCCCTCCCGTGCGGCCCGGTGTCGGCCGCGCTCCGCGCGCGGAATTCTCTGCTCGATCAATGCCTGTCTTTTCAGCCGGAGTACCTGATGCCCGACCGGAGAACACCGTGAATCAAGCGTTACCCGTCATATCCCCCCTCGAAAGTGTCACTGACACACAACCTTTCGGCCTCGATCTGAAAACGCGGATGCGGGAGTGCGATGAGTTCTTCCGATTGCCAGAACTCGCGCATCTATCCACCAACCGCCGCCGCTGCGCATTGGAGCAACTCCAACAAACCGGCAGCTACGTGCAGACCGCCGAGGAAATCCTCATCGGCGCCAAGCTCGCGTGGCGCAACCACGCCCGCTGCGTCGGGCGAAAACACTGGCGATCACTGAAATTGCTCGACGCACGGCGGGTGCGCTCGGCCCGCGATCTGGCCGAGGTCTGCTGGCAGCATCTACATATGGCGACCAATGGCGGTGCCATTCAATCGATGATCACCGTCGGCCCACCGCGCCAGGCCGATGGCAGCGAATTCCGTATCGTCAGCCCGCAGCTCATCCGCTACGCCGGTTATCGCAACGGAGACGGCACGGTCACCGGTGATCCGGCCACTATCGCGATCACCGAATTCGCCATGAAGCTCGGTTGGTGCGGCGCGGGCACCCCCTTCGATATCCTGCCCGTGCTCATCAGCACCCCGGATGAGCCGATCCGCTGGTTCGACGTCCCGCCCGAACTGGCGCGCGAGGTCGAACTCGAACATCCCGAATTCGACTGGTTCGGCGGACTCGGCCTGAAATGGCATGCGCTGCCCGCCGTTTCGAATATGAACCTGGAGATCGGCGGCATCACCTACCCGTTCGCACCGTTCAATGGCTGGTACATGGGCGCCGAAATCGGCGCACGCAATCTCAGCGACACCACCCGGTACAACATGTTGCCGCTCATCGCCGAAATGATGTGCCTGGATACCAGACACGAACGTTCGCTGTGGCGCGATCGAGCATTGGTCGAATTGAATCGTGCTGTGTTGTACAGCTTTCGGAAGGCCGGGGTGTATATCGTCGACCATCACACGGTCGCCAAACAGTTCTGCGACCACGTCGATCGAGAGCAGGCCGCGGGTCGTACATGTCCGACCGACTGGAGCTGGATCAACCCGCCGATTTCATCGGGCGTGACCCCGACCTTCCACCGTTATTACGACGAACCCGAGCCGGAGTTGCGTCCGAATTTCGTGCGGCGGGACTTCGGCGGCGAGGGGGAAAGCTGATCTTCGTTCGGCAGGGGTGGGGGTCGATGGACGACGCCGGCCCGGGATCGTGACGAAAGTCTGACGATGTGGCCCGGTTGCGGCGATTATTGCCGGGTTGGCCGCAGAATCGGGTACATGACCTCGGAAAACGACGGAATGAGTGGCGGGCACCGGCACGCGGGGTGGTCGTGATATGCGGGTGCTACTGACCGGTGCGGCCGGGTTTATCGGCACGCGCGTGCATCAGGAGTTGGTTGATGCGGGGCACGAGGTGGTGGCGGTCGATGTGATGTTGACCGCGGCACACGGAGTTGGCGCGGTTGTTCCGGACAACGTGCGGTTGGTCGATGTGCGGGATGCGGATGCGCTGGATTCGGTATTGCGAGGGATTGATGTGGTTTGCCATCAGGCGGCTGTGGTGGGGGCGGGGGTGAGTGCGCAGGATGCGCCCGCTTATGCGAGCCATAACGACTTGGGGACCGCGGTTGTCTTGGCGGCGATGGACCGGGCGGGGTGTCGGCGGTTGGTGTTGGCTTCCTCGATGGTCGTTTATGGGGAGGGGCGTTATCGCGGGGTTCGGGCCGGTACGGTCGAGGTCGGGCCGCGTAGGCGCGAAGATCTCGAGGATGGGATGTTCGAGCATCGGGATCCGGATTCGGATGAGGTGTTGAATTGGGAGGCGGTACCGGAGCATGCGCCGTTGCGGCCGCGCAGTCTTTATGCGGCGGCGAAAGTCGCACAGGAGCACTATGCGGCCGCGTGGGCGGCGGTAACCGAATCCGGGGTTACCGCATTGCGCTATCACAATGTCTACGGCCCCGATATGCCCAGGGATACACCGTATTCCGGAGTTGCCGCGATCTTCAGGTCGGCGCTGGAGGCCGATAAGCCGCCGCAAGTTTTCGAAGACGGCAGGCAGGCACGGGATTTCGTGCACGTCAGCGATATCGCGGCGGCGAACCTCGCGGCGGTCGAATATGGGCATACCGGTTTCGTGCCACTGAATATCGGCTCGGGACGTCCGATCACCATCGGCGCGGTCGCCGGCGCGTTGGCCGCGGCGCGCGGTGGTCCCGAGCCGGTGATCACCGGACGCTTTCGGCCTGGCGATGTGCGGCATATCGTCGCGAGTCCCGAACAGGCACGACGCATTCTTGGATTCACCGCGCAGGTGGATCCGCTCGACGGCTTGGCCGAGTTCGCCTTCGCGCCGCTACGCGCGGTTGCGGGGGAGGGTGCGCCGGTGGCATAGCTCAGTTTCCGCTGAGCGGTAGCCGAACTTCGAAGCGGCAGCCCTGCTCTCGATTCTCGGCGGTGATATCGCCGTGGTGGGCTTCGACCAGACCGGCCGCTATCGCGAGACCCATACCGCTCCCGGATGACACCCCATCGGAGGCGACGGGGGAGCGGGCGGCGGTGCCGCGATAAGCGACCTCGAATATGCGCGGCAAATCGGCCTCGGAGATGCCCGGACCGGTGTCGTCGATGCGTGCCCAAGCCTGAGCGCCGCAGGTGCCGGCGGATATCGCGACCTGGCCGCCGGGCGGGGTGTGCGCTATCGCATTGGAGACCAGGTTGGTCAGCACCCGGCCGAGGGCGCGATCGCTCGCCGCGACAACGATTTCGGAGTCGGGTTGTTGCGCACGCAGGCGTACCTCGGCGCGTTCGGCATTCGGCCGGTTGGCGGCCAGCACCTCATCGATCAACTCGCGCAGATCGACCGGCTCCAGTTCCAAACGCAATGCACCCGCGTTGATCTTCGACATTTCGAACAGGTCATCGACCATGACCGACAGCCGATCCGTCTCGCGCACAATCTGTTCCGCGTAGGTCGCTACATCGGCGGTGCCGGTCACCACACCGTCGGAAAGTCCCTCGGCCATCGCGCGGATACCGGCCAGCGGGGTCCGCAGGTCATGGCTCACCCAGGCGACGAGTTCGCGGCGGGAGCGCTCGGCCAGCCGCTCCTGCTCGCGGATCTGCCTCTCCCAGACGGTCTTTCGGGCCTGTGCGCGTCCGAGCAGCAGGGCGGCGGGCACGGTGACGGCCGCGACTACCGCGAGCACGACCGCCGTGCGCTCGAGTTCATCGGTGAACATCAACCCGCTGACCCCGATAATGCCCGCGAGCGTGGACAGGGTCGGAATCAGCACCAGCACCGCCGTGCTCGCGGTCATGGATCGATTGCTGGTAGCGCGCAGAATCGCCGCGCCGATGGCGACGATCGGAAGCGAACAGGCCAGCGCGTAGCCGATCAATTGCAGGGTGTTCTCAGGCACTGGATGCTCCATTCCGGCCCCAGATGTAGCCGCGGCCCCACACCGTCTCGATCCGGTGCCGGTCCCCGAGTTTCGCCCGCAGACGCTTGATATGCACGGTGACCGTCGACAGGTCGCCGAAATCCCAGCCCCACACCTTGGCCAGCAGTTCCTCCCGGCCGAACACCTGGTGTGGATGGCGCAGCAGGAAGACGAGCAGATCGTATTCGCGCGCGGTCAGATCGACCGGCTTGCCGTCCACCAGCACCGACTGCGAATCCGGCCGCACCTCGACCGCACCGTCGCGCAGCACCTCCGTACTCGGCTGCCGCGTCGCCCGTGCCCGCCGCAGCACTGAGGCGACCCGCAACGCGAGCTCGCGGGCGCTGAACGGTTTGGTGACGTAGTCGTCGGCGCCCGCCTCCAGACCGAGGACGCGATCGTCCTCATCGCCGAGCGCGGTGAGCAGGATAATCGGGGTGTGCGGGCGTGGGCCGGAGCGCACCGCGCGGCAGATCTCGATGCCATCGGGCGCGGGCATCATCACGTCGAGGACGGCCAGTTCGACGGGGTCGCCGGTGGGTTCGGTGAGTTGCGCCAGGGTCGACGCGCCGTCCGCGGTCTCCACTACGGTCAGTCCGTCGCGTTCGAGATAGCGCCGCACTACATCACGGACCAGCGGGTCATCATCGGCGATCAGAATGCTCATGGACTACCAATTCGTCAGGATCGTGTGGGCGAGTACGAGCGTGCCGAGCGACTGGAGCGATAGCCAGACTCGGATGCTGGACCGCGGCAGAAACGCGGTCGCGGCGAGCAGCCAGACGTCGAACGGCAGCCAGATGCGCTCGGTCTCCGCCTTGGACAGGCCACTGAAGTCTGCCACCAATATCGCGCACATCGCCGCCGCTACCAAGAGCGCGGTCGCATCGAATGGTCTGCGCAGATGCGCGAGCGCACCCGGTAACCCGGCGGCCGTGGCCAGGCCGACCGCGCAGACGGTGGCGGCGAGATTCGCCCACACCCAGTACGCGTACGGACGCTCGGAGGCGATGCCCTGGTAGTAACGCTCGACCACCAGGTGGTAGCCGTCCAGCCACCAGAAACCGGCCAGCGTGAATGCCACCACGACCATCAGCGCGCCGAATACGACAGGCAACAGCGGCCGCGCGCTTCGGCTGGCGAGCAGGACCGCGACGGCGGGGACGGCCATGATCACGAGACCGTAGCTGAGAAATATGCCGAGCCCGAAGAGCACACCGGCGCCGACCGCGACCCACGGCCGTCGGATCGCGATCGTGAGCAGCGCCACCGCCCACGCCGTGACACCCGCGAACACGGCGTCCGCCGAGACCGCGATCCATACGGCCGCGGGCGCTATCGTCAAGAACGGCAATGCCTTTCGGGCTCGATCCTCGGCACCGAGCGCGCGCAGCGCGACCGCGACCGCGACGACTGCGCTGGACCCGATCAGTAGGCATGCCAGTCCCGCCCAACTTCCGCCGCGCAGCCCGATGCGATCGAGCAGAACGAAGAACAGCAGCGCGCCGGGTGGATGCCCCGCGACGTGCGTCGTCCACGAATCCGGTTGGAAATCCACAATGCGGCCGGAAAATCCGTGCAACATGGCCGCGATATCGCGGACGCCCGGGACCTCGTGCAGATACTCGTGGGAGTCGGTGAGGCGTCCGGCGAATCCGCGCTGCCAGCCGTCGATCATTGCCAAGGCGAAAGCCCACGCCAGCGCGGCCACCCAGCAGACGACGAGTAGCCGCCGCCAGGGCAACAGCTCGGCCATCGTGGGACCGAAACCGATGACCGTGATCGCGATCGCGATCGCCGGTACCGAACCCCAGCCGACGTGTGGCAACCAGTTGCCGAAGATGGGCGCGGCACCCGCGTAGAGCTTGCCTCGCCACTGTTCGCTGGCAATTCGCGGCACCACGAACGCTGCCAAGGTGAGCGCGGCAGCGATACCTGCTCCCAGGTATTCACCCCTTATCCGGCCGCGTGGCCGGGCTACGGCCTCCGTCACGGTATGCACGAACTCACGATAGGGCCGCAACGTGCGGAAATCGGTGCTCGAACGGTTATGAACGCGGATGTCACTGTTTCGTCACCAGTTTTGCGGCTTCGATCCGACTGGTCTGACCTAGCGTCGACAATGTGACCGAGACCCTCCACAATCCGGAAGGCGTGACCGTGATCATCCCTTGCCGAGACGAAGCTGAGGCGTTGCCAGATGTGCTCGCGGCCATTCCGGCCGGGTTCCACGCGCTGGTGGTGGACAATGGCTCGACCGATGCGACGGCCGAGGTGGCCCGCCGGTGCGGCGCCGCTGTCGTAGCCGAGGCGCGGCCGGGGTACGGGGCTGCCGTGCAGGCCGGGATTGCCTCGGCGAGCACGGATTTGGTCGCGTTTGTCGATGGTGACGGATCGATGGATCCTGGGGAGTTGCCGTCGCTGGTCGATGTGGTGCGTGCGGGTGCCGATTTGGCGGTCGGACGGCGTAAGCCGGTGCGGCGGGGTGTGTGGCCTTGGCATGCCCGGCTCGGCAATCTCGTCATCGCCGGGCGGCTGCGTCGCCGATACGGGCTGCCCGTGCACGATATCGGTGCCATGCGGGTGGCCCGCCGCGCCGCGCTGCTCTCCCTCGGACCGCTGCACACCCGCTCCGGCTATCCACTGCAACTGCTGATCGGCGCTGCTGGGGCGGGGTGGCGGGTGGTCGAGCGCGATATCGCCTATCGGCCACGGGCGGGCGGTGTTTCGAAGGTATCGGGATCGTGGCTCGGCACCCTGCGCGCGACTCGCGACTTCCTGGCGGTGCTGCGATGAATTACTTCCGTCCCTCGCCCGTGGCCGCGACACTGCTCGTACTGGCCAAGGCCCCGATCGCTGGACTCGCCAAAACTCGTCTGACACCGCCGCTCTCGCCGCGTGAAGCGGCTCGGGTCGCCGCGGCGTCGTTGCTGGATACCTTGGAGTCGATGTCGCGGAGTCCGGTCGCGCACCACATCGTGGCATTCACCGGAGAGCTCGCGGATGCGGAGTGCGCGGACGAAGTCGCGACCGCGCTGACTGGTTTCGAGGAAATTCCGCAGCGTGGCGCATCTTTCGGGGCGCGCCTGGCCAATGCGCACGCCGATGCGGCGCGGCACGGATTGCCGGTACTGCAGATCGGCATGGATACGCCGCAGATCGGTCCGGAGGTGCTGACCTGGGCCGCCCGCGAACTCGTACTGCGCGGCGACACACTGCTCGGCCCCGCCGACGACGGCGGCTGGTGGGCGCTCGGGCTGCCGACACCGCAGGCCGCGCGCGCACTCGTCGACGTTCCCATGTCGACCGATCGCACCGGCGAACTCACCCGAGAGGCCATACAGTGCTGCGGACTTCGCGTGCGTCCCCTGCCACGCTACAACGATGTCGATACCTTCGACGACGCGCTCCAGGTTGCGCGCGAATCCGACGGGCGCTGCGCGCGCTTGATAGAGCAGCTGCATCATGGCCTGCTGGCACACCGATGAGCGATATCTTCGACCTCGCGTCGGCCGGGCAGGACTGCTGGGTGCGTGATGCGGGCGGACGACGTCATCTGCGGCGCACCCGGCGGCGGCTCATTTCGACGCCGCCGACCGTCCGGCGGATTCGCAGCTTATTTCCAGGAGGGAAGGCGGGGCAGCGCCCCACGCAGATCCGCCCCGTCGGATCGCCCGAGAAGCCAGGCGAGCACTCCGGCGGCGGTGCCGGTGATCGTGTGATCGGGGGATCCCAGGCCAACGGTGGCAGTGAAATCGGTATCGGTGGTGTGGACTCCGAAGGCAGGTGCCGGGTCCGGTGCGGCGGCACTGGCTTTGGTCAGATCGGCCGCGGCCAGGGGGAGCAGCCGGGCCACGAAATCGTCTGGCCAGTCACCAGGCCGGTATCCGGCTGCCAGATCGACGTGATGGATCTCCACCTCTTGCAGCCGCATCCAAATGACCTCGGTCGCCGGAATGGGCTTGCCATGCCTGGTGCGGACGGTCGCCGTCCAGGCCTGTTCGGGGGTGGTTTGCGCGAGTGCCAGCCAGCGGTTCGCGGCGGCGTCGTTATCGGCCAGCTGCTCGGCCAGCGGCCGCGGCGCGCCGCCCGCTATATCGGCGTCTCGGATGACCATGCTCGCGTACTGCGGTGTTTCGATCCCGGTCCGCGCCCAGAGCAGCAAATTGACCAGGCTGTCGGCATTGCGTGCGATGTGCGCGAGTAGATGTCCCCGCGTCCACCCCGGTAGCAACGACGGCGCGGTCACATCATCGTCGAGCCCGCGAATGGTGTCGAGTAGACGGTTCGTCGCCGCGGCGACGGTTTCGAGCTGAACGGTGGTCTCCGATGCCTCGCTGGTCACGAAACCGAGACTAGCGACCCGGACCAATATCCTCGAACTCCGAACCCGACGCGATATTCATCCGATCACCCATGGCGACAGCATGACATCGACTGGTCATATGGACGTAGGGCTTTTGTCGGCTGTCCGCGATAAACAGACATGGTGAAAGCGCACCCTCGTATCACCGCGGTCGCCGTCCTCTGCGTGGGTGTACTGGCCGCAGGCTGTTCGTCCTCGGATGACAAGGCCGACTTCACCGTGGCCAAGGACCAGCCGCTGGTGATCTCCCTGGACGATCTGCTGGCCGCCACCGGCGGCACCGCCGCGGTGACGATCGCCGATCCGGAGCACGGCGTGCTGACCCGCCGCCTCGACGGCGCACTGGTCTACCAGCCGAAGCCGGGCTACACCGGCACCGACAAGCTGAAGGTCACCACTACCGACGCGGTTCGCCTATATACCACCGACATTGCGCCGCTGGGCGAATTCGGCGGTACCACCGTGCAGGCCAGCGGCTACGGCTCCGCGTGGACGCCGGTACCGGGCGCACCGGGCGAGTTCTACGGACTCACCGATCGCGGCCCCAATGTGGACGGTCCGGGTAAGAACGAGAAGCTCACCCCGACTCCGGGTTTCGTACCCAAGATCGGTCGATTCAAGCTGGTCGGCAATCGCGCGGTCCTGCAATCCGCGATCGAACTGCACACCGCGAACGGTACTCCGTTCAACGGTCAGGTCGACATCGCCGCGAGCACCGGCGAAACCATCAAGGATCTCGCCGGAAATGTGCTGCCGCCCACCGATCACGGCCTCGATCCGGAGGGGCTGGTCGCATTGCCGGACGGCACCTTCTGGGTCTCCGACGAATACGGCCCGTTCCTGGTGCATTTCGATGCCAAGGGCGCCGAGCTGGAGCGATTCGGCCCGGGATCCGGCCTGCCCAAGGAACTTTCGCTGCGCACCCCGAACCAGGGCATGGAGGGCCTGACCATCACACCCGACGGCACCACGCTGGTAGGTGTCGTGCAGAGCGGCCTGAATACCCCCGGCCTCAGCGGTTCGGCCAAAGACGTGCCGATGACCCGCATCGTCACCGTCGACCTGAAAACCAAGGTGGTCAAGGAATTCGTAGTTCCGCTGCAGGATCCGAAGTCCACCAAGGTCGCCGACTCCGAGATCACCGCGCTGAGCGCCACCACCTTCCTGGTCGACGAGCGCGACGGCAACCTGCCCCCGAAAGCCGATAAGAAACTGTGGACCGTCGATATCTCCGGTGCCACCGACGTCGGTCCGGACTCGAAGGTCACCGGCGCACAATACGATCCAGAACACGGCGGCCTCCAGGTCGAGGGTAAGCCGCTGGAAACCCTGGTCGGTGCCGTCTCGACGAATGACGCGACCGCGGCGTTGAAGAAGGCGGGCATCACCCCCGCCGCCAAGACCGCGAACCTGGATTTCGCCGCCCTGATCACCAGTCTGAACGCCGACGGCAAATTCTTCGGTCACGACAAGATCGAGGGCGTCGCCACGCTGGACGGCGGTAAGACCCTCTACATCTCCAACGACAGCGATTTCGGCCTCGCCGCCAGCAAGGGCGACCAGCCGCCCTTCGGCCTGAAGCCCAAGACGTTGCCCAACGGCCTGCAGGACACCGGGGAAATCCTCCAGGTCGACACCACCAAATTGCCCGCGAAATTCGACACTCACACGGTCGAGATCAAGGTCGGCTGACTCGAATCACTCTCCACCCACTCGCGGCCTTCCAGGATCACCGCGGCCGCCAACGTGATCAGCCACAGCGACATCGATCCGACCTGGATCCGCTGGGCGATCCCGAGTGCGTAATTGCCGGGCAGGTTGTCGGCGACCAACATCCACACCGTCGCCGCCGACCCGATCACCAGCACCACCAGACCGACCTCGCGCAGGATCCGCCAGCGGTGATATCGGAAGGCGGCCACGCTGAAGGCGAAGGTCGCGATGGCGATCGCGGTGACCGCGATCGTGCTGGTCATCGCATGCGGCTGATGCAACTGTGGGAACAGTTCGCTGCCACCGCCGCCGCATTCGGAGTTGTTTTGCGGGGTGCAGTCGCGCAGCGGGAGCAGTACATCGCCGACGGTCGCCGTGCCGAAGCAGAACAGCGCGACCCAGCCGATGGTGGTGAATCTGCGGCGCGGAAATAACAGCAGCGCGGCGAGCGCGGCGGGCATCAGTAAAGCGCCGACGATCTTGTCGGCGGTCGCGAACAACTCGCGATGCGGTTTGCCCTCGGCGTCGAGTTCACTGAGGAACGAGTTGACCGGATCGACATCGATCTTCAGCACGAACTCCAGCAACCACGACGAATAGCAGAGTCCGGCGATCGCGATCGCGGCCGCGATGAGCCCGCAGGCCACCCGGACGTGTCGTTCGGCGATCCTCCGGCGATCAGTCACTGGGCCATTCTCCGCCTCCAGATTGGTCCGATGATCAACAGTAGGTCTATGTGTCCGGACCGACCGGTTCTCCACACACCTCATTACCAACTCGAACACAGGGTTCTGTCAGGTCCGTCGGCGATGGTTGGTAGAACTGAGGAGGTCACCATGATCGCAATCACAACGGCCATCGCCGGAATGCTGGTGCTGACGGTAATGGCGGTGTCGGGTTACCTGGCCGCGCACGCGCCGCGCTCGCTGGTTCGGGTGCGGGAGCGCCGCTAGCGACAGCTGGCGGGGTCGACTAGCGCCGCTCTGCCACTACGGCCTGGATACGGTCCGCCGCCACATCGACGTCCTCGTGTTCCCACACCCGGATCACCAGCCAGCCCGCGGCCGCCAGCGCCGCATCGGTGGCCCGGTCACGGGCCACATTTCCGGTCAACTTGTCCGCCCACCACTGCGCATTGTTCTTCGGATCGGTCGCGTGCTGCGGGCACCGATGCCAGAAACATCCATCCACATATACCGCGACGCGCAGCCTGGGAAACACCAGATCCGCCCGCCGTCGCTGGCCGCGCAAGGGTGCGCGATCGACGAAATAGCGCAATCCGCGCCGATGCAATTCCCGGCGCAGCGCTAGTTCGGGCCGGGTTCCGGTACGCCGCTGGCGGGCCATCCGGGCACTGGTCGCGGCGTCCGTGCCCGGTCGCGCAGCCGGTTTCATGACGTACCGAACCTCATGCCGCCCAGCCGCCCATGCGATCGAGATGGCTCTCCACATCGGCGAGAAATCCGGGCGGGAACCGTAGCTTGCCCATTCCGGTGCGCCGCAGGAACCCGGCGGTCGCACGGGCCGAGAGCAGTCGAGAATCGGTGAGGAAGTGCTGTAGATCCTCATATGGTTCGTGCACCGGCCACGTCGATACCGGCACCCGATAGGCCCGACCCGCCCGACCCCACGCGGCGACCGGCCACGGCTGTCCCGGCGGCAACGGTTCATCGCCCGGAATCGGGTCCAGCGGTTCGGACAGCCGGGAGCCGACCCAGGATGCCATCCGCACACTCACCGCATTGCCGATCAGCTTCCACCGGTGCCCATGCCGGATTCCGGGCACCGTGGTCGCCGGTTCGGTCCAGTCGGCGTCGAAGCCCTGTAGCCGCTCGCCGTCGACGATGCCCGGCGTGACGAGCTCGCCCGATGGCAACCGCACCGCGGGTGGACTCGCGATGCCCAGCGCCGAACCGCCTTTGAGGGTCGGGATGGCATTCACCGCCCAGCCGAGCCCGCGCACACCCTCGGTCCAGTAGAAGCCGCACGGATCCTGTTCCGGGTCACCGAGATCGAGCGGTCCGGCATCGTCGGCGAACAGCACCCCGCGCGGATCCTCGGCGCGCGAGGCCAGCATCAGCACCCGCTGACGGCGCTGTGGCAGCCCGAACGCGCGCGCGTCCACCACCCGGTATGCCCAGGTGTAGCCGAGTTCCTCTAGCGCGCCGGTGATATGCCGCATGGCGGCACCACGACCCAGCTGCAGCATGAACGGCACATTCTCGATCAACAGCCAGCGCGGCCCACGCTGACGGCGCACCAGCCGGAACACCTCGTCCACCAGACCGGAGCGTTGCCCGGTGATGCCCGCGGTGCGTCCGGCCTGCGACAGGTCCTGGCACGGAAATCCGGCGGCGACCAACTCGGTGCCGGCGGGCAGGGCACGCAGCCGAGTGATGTCCCCCTGCAGCGGAATTCCGGGAAAGCGCGCGGCGAGCACCGCCTGCGCACCGGGATCGATCTCGCACAGCAGCTCGGTATGCCAACCGTGGTGGCCCAGACCGAGCTCCAGCCCGCCGATACCGGCGAACAGCCCGACCATCCGCCCGCCCGTCACAGTCATCCCTTCTCGCGGTTGCTCGCGGATCGCTCGGAACCACCAGCGCGGCGTCTCCGCTCAGCAGGTTACTCGAGCCGCGAACGCGACGACCAGCGACGGCCACGGTAGTGTGTCGAGCATCAGATCCGACCGAATGGCTACGACAGTGCTCACGGTCGGATAGCGGTTTGCTCAGTCTCAGATGATCTTCGGCGCACGAGCGTCGGCGCGCAGTTCCCGGTTTACCCCAAGAGTGCTGCCAGGAAAGTGAGCGAAATGCGGATACCGTCTATCAGGTACAGGAACTATCCCGACGTTGTCGTGACCAGTCTGGCGGCGACCACTTCGATCGCCGGCGATGTCGACTCCACCTGGAAGGGCCTGCTCAACGGCGATAGCGGTATCGATGTCCTCGAGGACAGCTTCATCGAGCAATTCGAGCTACCCGTGCGCATCGGCGGGCATCTGAAGGTCAAGCCGTCGGATTGCCTCACCAGGCAGGAGACACGCAACCTGTCCTATGTGGAGCAGATGGCCGTGGTGCTGGCCCGTGAGGTCTGGCGCAATGCGGGCAATCCGGAGGTGGACAAGAACCGCCTCGGCGTCGCCATCGGCACCGGCCTCGGCGGCGGTGAATACATCACGGCCGCGCGCGACCGACTGGAAAACGGCGGCTACCGCAAGGTATCGCCGTTGACCGTGCAGCGCATCATGCCGAACGGTTCGGCCGCCTGCGTCGGTATCGAACTCGGTGCGAAAGCGGGTGTGGTGACACCGGTCTCGGCCTGCTCGTCGGGTTCGGAGGCGATCGCCAGTGCCTGGCAGATGATCGTGATGGGCGATGCCGACATGGTGGTCACCGGCGGCGTAGAGGGTTCCATCCAGGCCGTGCCGATCGCGGCGTTCACCATGATGCGCGCCATGAGCACCCGCAACGAGGATCCGCGGGCCGCTTCACGACCGTTCGACAAGGATCGCGACGGATTCGTCTTCGGTGAGGCGGGCGCGATGATGGTCATCGAAACCGAAGAGCACGCCAAGGCGCGCGGCGCGACGATTCACGCGCGGCTGATGGGGGCCGGGATCACCTCCGACGCCTTCCATTTGGTCGCGCCGGATGTCGGTGGCAAGGGTGCCGCGCGGGCGATGACCAAGGCCATCCAGAAGGCGGGCATCACCAAAAGCGATATCAGCCACGTCAATGCGCACGCGACCGCGACCCCGATCGGCGATACCGCCGAGGCGCAGGCCATCAATGCCGCAGTGGGCGACCATGTTTCGGTCTACGCGCCGAAATCCGCACTGGGACATTCGATCGGCGCCGTCGGTGCCCTCGAATCGGTACTGACGGTGCTCTCGGTGCGTGACAGCATCATTCCGCCGACGCTGAATCTGGATAATCAGGATCCGGAAATCGAACTCGACGTGGTCAAGGGCGAGGCCCGACCGGGACGTATCGACTACGCCGTGAACAACTCGTTCGGTTTCGGCGGACACAATGTCGCGCTCGCCTTCGGGCGGTATTGAGCCGGTCGGGAAGACGCACCTGCTAGCCTTCCCGAGCTTCGTTATCGACCTGTGTTCGGTGTAACCGCACGGCCTGAGTGCCTGAGTTGGCAAAAGGATAAGGCGATGATCGACGAGACCTTCGACGACTATTTGGACGATCAGGGCAATATCAGAATCCGTGGCGATAAGACTCTGATCGACTTCGTCGACAAGCACTGCGCGGAGAACGGCGACGACCTCGCCTACCGCTACGTCGACTACTCGCGCGAGCCTGACGGTGAGTACATCGAATTGACCTGGCGCGAATTCGGCATTCGGTTGCGTGCCGTTGCGGCCAGGCTGCAGCAGGTGACCCAACCGGGGGATCGGGTGGCGGTGCTGGCCCCCCAGGGGCTGGACTACGTCGTCTCGCTCTTCGCGGCGGTCTACGCGGGCAATATCGCGGTCCCGCTATTCGATCCGGACGAACAGGGGCACACCGATCGCCTGCACGCGGTACTCGGTGACTGCACGCCATCGGCGATTCTGACCGTCGGTTCGGCCGCGGCGGGTGTGCGGAACTTTTTCCGGCACCTTCCGGCGGCGCAGCGTCCGCGCATTATTGCCGTGGACGCGATTCCCGACAGCGTCGGCTCGAGTTGGGTACGACCGGAAATCAATATCGACAGCGTTGCCTATCTGCAGTACACCTCGGGTTCCACGCGGACTCCGGCTGGTGTCGAGATCACCCACCGCGGGGTCGGCACCAATCTGCTGCAAATGATCGATGCCATCGGGGTACAGGAGAATTCGCGCGGCGTCACCTGGCTACCGCTGTTCCATGATATGGGTCTGCTCTGTGTGATCCTGCCGACCGTCGGCGGCGGTTTCATCACGATCATGTCGCCGAACGCGTTCGTGCGGCGGCCGTATCGCTGGATCAAGGAATTGGCCGCGGCCTCCGATGGCGCCGGAACCTTCGCCGCCGCACCGAATTTCGCGTACGAGCATGCGGCGGCCCGCGGTAAGCCGAAAGCCGGTGAGGAACTCGATCTTTCGAATGTGATCGGGCTGATCAACGGCAGCGAGCCGGTTTCGGTGTCGTCGATGCAGAAATTCAACGAGGCGTTCGCACCGTACGGTCTGCCCAAGACCGCGCTGAAGCCCTGCTACGGCATGGCCGAGGCGACGTTATTCGTTTCCGCGACCAAGGCCGAGGACGCGGCGAAAGTCGTCTACGTCGATCGCAATGAGCTCAATGCGGGCCGGATGGTGGAAGTGCCGAAGGGCACAGAGCATTCGATCGCACAGGTGTCCTGTGGTTATGTGGCGTTATCGCAGTGGGCGGTGATCGTCGATCCGGAAACCGGCATCGAACGCGGTGACCGCGAGGTCGGCGAAATCTGGCTGCACGGCGACAATATGGGCATCGGCTACTGGAATCGGCCGGATGAAACCGTCGCGACCTTCCACAACACGCTGGTCCGGCGACTGCGGCAGGGTAGTCACGCGCAGGGCACCGATTCGGACGCGAAGTGGATGCGCACCGGTGATTTCGGCGTCTATCTGGATGGCGAGTTGTATATCACCGGCCGGGTGAAGGATTTGGTGATCGTCGACGGGCGCAATCACTATCCGCAGGATCTGGAATTCTCGGCACAGCAAGCCTGCACCGCAGTGCGGCCCGGATTCGTCGCGGCCTTCTCGGTGCCCGCGAATCAATTGCCCCCATTGGTTTTCGAACAGGGCAGCCGTTCCGGGCTCACCTTCGATGCCGATGATACCTCGGAGCAGTTGGTCATCGTGGCCGAGCGCGGCACCGGTGCGGCGAAGCTGGATCCGGCCCCGATCGCCGACATCGTACGCGGTGCGATCGCCCAGGGCCACGGCGTCACGGTGCGCGATCTGCTGCTGGTTCCGGCGGGTTCGATTCCGCGCACGTCCAGCGGCAAGATTGCGCGACGGGCCTGTCGCGCAGCGTATTTGGAGGGTACGCTGCGCGGCGGTTATCAGCAGCAGGACTTCCCGGACGTGCCCGCGGAAGAGGCGCATTCGCCCGTCTGAACTCGGGTTTTCCGTACTCGGCGACGGTACAATCGAAGCAACGGACATCGGCGCCCGGGATCTGGGCGCCGATGTCGTATGCGGGTCGGGACTCGGTATCGATCGGGGGTTTTGCAGGGGGTTCTCGACCTCGACGTTACTCGAAGTCGATGGCTGTGGGCGTGGCGGAAATTCGGTTGGCCGATCCCGGGACTGCTGCGACGCTGAAATGTCGGACCCCGATGCGAACATCACCGGGATCCGTTCGCGATACAGCCAATCCACGCCGATCACGAGGGGGAGCTTTGTCCGTCACGCTCGATACGCCGTCGGCCGACACGGAGGTCGATAGACCGGAGCGGCCCGCCGCCGCCGTTGCGCCGGGCCGCTCGCATTCGCTGCGTCGCTGCTGGCCGTATCTGCGGCCGCATCGGGCCGCACTGCTCGGCGCGACCACGCTCGCGGCGCTCGCCACCCTGACGGCGATCATGATCCCGCTGGTCATCGCGCACATCATCGACGGTCCGATCCAACGGCGCGATATCGGCGGCGCCGTGCTTCCGGTGCTGCTTGTGCTGTTTCTCGGTCTGCTGGAAGCGTTCGGTGTCTGGGGTCGGCGGTGGCTGATCTCGAAGCCCGCGGCCCAGTTCGAGATCGATATGCGCGCCAAGATCTTCCGCAAGTTGCAGACGCTGTCGATCGGACGCCACGATGCCTGGGAATCCGGCCAGCTGCTCTCCCGCGCGGTCGACGATATGAGCACCATGAAGCGGTTCGTCGCATTCGCGGGGCCGTTTCTGATCGTCCATTCGATCGTGATCCCGATCGGTCTGGTGGTGCTGTTCGCGCTGAGCTGGCGGATCGGACTGACCTTCGCGATCATCGCCATCCCGCTGTCCTACGTCTGCCTGCGATTCGAGCGGCGCTACGGCGTGGCCTCGCGGCGCTCCCAGGATCAGGCCGGTGACTTGGCCACCACCGCTGAGGAGTCCGCGCAGGGTATCCGGGTGCTGAAGGCCTTCGGTCGCGGCGCGTTCTTCGGCGGGCGGTTCACCGCGCAGTCGCGGGAATTGCAGCAGACCGAACTGCTCAAGGTGCGGTTGGACGCCACGCTCTGGTCGGCGATGGTGTGCCTGCCGCAGCTTGCCATCGCCTTCGCCCTCGGCTACGGCGGTTATGCCGTCGCACATGACATGATGACGCTCGGCACCCTGGTCGCATGCATCACGCTGGCGACCTTTCTGCAGTGGCCGATCATCTGGACCGGCTTCCTGTTGGCCGAGTGGAATGATGCGCGCACGGCGGCGGACCGGTTCTGGGAGATCATCGACACCCCTGTCGACATCACCGATCCTGCCGAACCGGTCGCATTGCCGGTGCGGATGGTCGGTGAGCTGACCATGCACGGAGTGCGTTTCGCCTTTCCGGATGCGAAGGGCGAAGTACTGCGGGATATTTCGCTGAAGGTGCGACCGGGTGAGACGGTTGCGCTGGTCGGCGCGACCGGTAGCGGAAAGACGGCGCTGCTCAACCTGATTCCGCGGCTCTACGATGTGAACGAGGGCACCATCGCCATCGACGGCATCGATATCGCGTCGATGCGGGTGTCCGATCTGCGTTCGCTGGTCTCGGTGGCATTCGAGGAGCCAGTGCTGTTCTCGGCCAGTGTGCGGGAGAATGTCGCGCTCGGCGATCCGGAGGCCACCGACGACGATGTCCGGCGCGCATTGGATATCGCCCAGGCCACCGATTTCGTGCACGACCTGCCATGGGGACTTGACACCCGAATCGGTGAGCAGGGGCTGAGCCTTTCCGGTGGGCAGCGCCAGCGACTGGCACTGGCCCGCGCGGTGCTCGCGCGCGAAAGCGCGGGGGAGCGGACTCGGATCATGGTGCTCGACGACCCGCTGTCCGCACTCGATGTGGAGACCGAGGAGCGTGTTCAGGAACGGCTGCGCACAGTGCTGGCCGGTGCCACCACCTTGCTTGTCGCGCACCGACCGTCGACCGCGGCACTGGCCGATCGGGTGGCGCTGCTCGCCGACGGCCGGATCGTCGCGGAGGGCACCCACGATCAACTGCTCGAAACCAGCAGTCACTACCGCGAGCTGATGGGAGGCGAATCATGACCACGACCGAATCCACCGCCCCCGCCGATGATGCGGCCGACCGTGACGAGGTCGCCGACTGGCGCGGTATCGCCAATGAGGACAAGGCGGTCACCGAGACCGGAAATCTGGTGCTGGCCGGTCGATCTCGGCGCTTGCTACTGAGCCTGGTCCGGCCGTATCGCAAGCTCGCGGTCTTCGCCTTGCTGCTGATCGTGCTCGACAATGCCGCGATGGTGTCGGCACCGCTGTTCGTCGCGCATGGACTCGACGTCGGCATCGCCGAGGGTGTCACGGGGAACTGGGCGCCCTTGGCGCGCACAGTGGCCGGTTACCTGGGGGCGGTCGGTATCGGCGTTTTCACCACCTTCGTCTTCCTGCGAATCTCCGGAAAGCTCAGCCAGAGTGTGCTTTTCGATCTGCGGGTCCGGTTGTTCGCGCATATGCAACGGCTCAGCGTGGCATTCCACGAGCAATACACCTCCGGCAAGGTGGTCGCGCGGCTGACCGGTGATATCGAGACGCTGCAGCAGTTGCTGGAGAGCGCGCTGAATCAGGCGCTGAGCGCAATCCTTTCGGTGCTCACGATCGCGGTGCTGCTGATCTACCTGGATCAGACGCTCGCCGCGATCGTGCTGCTCGGATTCGTGCCCTTGGCCTTGGTCACCCGCTGGGCGCAGCGCAGGCAGCGGGCGGGCTACCGGCGCACCCGCGGCGCGATCGCGAAAGTGGTTGTGCAGTTCGTGGAGTCGATGGGCGGCATGCGCGCGGTACAGGCCTTCCGCCGCGAGGCCCGCAACGAATCGGTGCTCGCCGCCGAGGATGCCGAATACCGGCAGGCGAGCACCGCCGCGATGCGCGGCATGGGCGACTATGCCGGTCTCACCAAGCTGCTCGGCAATCTGACCACCGTGATCGTCATCGTGGTCGGCGCCCGGCAGGTAATCGAGGGCAATCTCGCCGTCGGTGTCCTCGCCGCGTATCTGTTGTACCTCAACGAGTTCTACGGTCCGCTCGATGAACTCGCTCAGGTATTCAACGCCTACCAGTCCGCGGCCGCGGCCCTCGAGAAGATCTCCGGCGTGCTCGAGGAGCAGCCCTCGGTGCGGGAACCGGAGCAGCCGATCGCTTTGCCGAAGGCGACCGGTGCCGTGCGGATGGACCGGGTGTGGTTCGGCTACGGATCTGCGGCCCCCACATCTTCCGGTTCGTCAAATCCAGTTTCGTCGGATGCGGTACTCGTTCAGTCGGATTCCGGCACCGCGGTGGCGGAATCCATCGTTTCGGAAGGCTCTGTCGCGACATCGCCGAACTCGGCTGGGTCGATGCCGGACGGCGCGGCAGCTGCCGAGATCACAAGTGTGGTGCCGCGACTCGAGCGGCGCGGGCGGGCGCGGCCGGTGCTGCCGGAGTTCTCGTTGGAGATCGCGGCCGGACAAGTCATCGCGCTGGTCGGTGCTACGGGTGCGGGCAAGTCCACGTTGGCCAAGTTGCTGACGCGGTTCTACGACCCGTCGGGCGGCACGGTGACCTTGGACGGAATTGATCTGCGGCGGCTGTCCGACGCCGATCTGCGGCGCAATGTCGTCATGGTCACGCAGGAGTCGTACCTGTTCTCCGGGTCGGTGGCCGACAACATTCGACTCGGTCGACCGGAGGCCGGTGATGCCGAGGTGTTCGCGGCGGCGCGCGCGGTCGGGCTGTACGACTTCGTCACCGCGCTGCCCGAGGGCTTCGACACCGACGTGCGCAAACGCGGTGGGCGACTATCGGCGGGGCAGCGTCAGTTGGTCGCGTTCGCCCGGGTGTTCCTCGCGGATCCCGCGGTGATCGTGCTGGACGAGGCGACTTCGAGCCTGGACATTCCCAGCGAGCGGCTGATTCAGCGGGCACTGGAGACGGTGCTGTGCGACCGCACCGCCGTGATCATCGCGCATCGGCTCTCCACCGTCGCCATCGCCGACCGCGTGCTGGTGCTGGAATCGGGCCGGATCGTCGAGGACGGTGCGCCGAGCGAGCTCATCGCGGGTAGCGGCCGGTTCGCCGGTCTGCACGCGGCATGGCGTGAGTCGCTGGTGTGATGCCGGTGTGTTGCCCGCGTCGCTTACGGTAGATACGTGACGAACCCAGACCTCGGCCCGGATAGCCAACCGGCGACATCGCGGTGGCCGGCGATCCTCACGTGGCGCGCGCACAACGCGCCGCGGATGGAGTCCGTCCGCGTGACGCTCAATGGCAACCGCATCCGCGCAGCCGGTCGCATGATCGGCGGCGACTGCCCGGAACATCCCGCGTTCAGTGCGTCCTATGACCTGGTCACCGACGAGAATGGCGTCACCAAGCGCCTGTCCCTGCGCAGCACCACCGCCGCCGCAGGGGAACGCCAGGCCTCGATCGCCAGGGATGAGGAGAACTACTGGCTCGTCGACGCCGGCGGCGGGCACGTCCGCTCCACCTTCGCGGGCGCCCTCGATGTCGACGTCGTGCTCAGCCCCTTCTTCAACACCCTCCCCATCCGCCGCTTCGCCCTGCAGAACGCCGTCGACGACATCGTGGTCCCCGTCGTCTACGTCCGCCTGCCCGACCTCTTGGTCCAGGAAGCCAGCCTCACCTACAGTAGCGGCGCCACCGGCATCAGCGTGCTGTCCCCCGTCTCCAGCGCCACCGTCACCGTCGACGGCGACGGTTTCCTGCTCGACTACCCAGGACTCGCCGAACGCATCTGACCCGGCGCGGCGGTCAGTCGAGTTCGGTGATCACGCCGCCGCGTCGGCCTGCCTCGCGCAGCGTCTCCAACCAGTTGTGGTCGCCAGGTCGAATATCGGTGATCGTCCAGCGCCGCGTGGTTTCGTAGTGTGCGCGGCCGTCGTGTCCGGCTTCGACGAGGTCGACCAGCGTGCCCTCGTCGCGGAGGCTGTCGCGGGCCGCGCTCAGCACGGTGAGGGTTTCCTCCAGCACATCCAGCAGGGCGGTGGCATTCGGTTCGCAGATCGCGCGGACCAGGTCCGGCGCGGTGGCGGCTACGCGGGTGCCGTCGCGGAACGAACCCGCGGCCAGTCCGAGTGCCAGATCGCCGCCCGCCGCTCCGGCCACGGCCAGCGCTTCGGCCAGCACATGCGGCAGATGGGAGATCCGGGCCACCGCGCGGTCGTGTTCGTCCGCGACCACCGGGGTGACCACCGCGCCGCAGGCCAGCGCCAGCCGCACCACTCGAAGCCACGGTTCGGGGTGGGTGTCCGCATCGACGCCGACCGCCCACACCGCATCGCGGAACAGCCCGGGATCGGTAGCCGCCCAACCGGATTCGGAGGTACCGGCCATCGGGTGCCCGCCGACATAACGGGCCGTGAGACCGTGCCTGCGCACGGCCTCGACCACCGGCGCCTTGACGCTCACCACATCGGTGAGCGAGCAGCGCGGCGCGAAGCCGGCCACCTCGGCGAGGATGTGGTCCACCGCGGGCATCGGCACCGCGACCACGATCAGCGCATCGGTATCGGCGGCCCGGGTCAGCACCCCGAGCAGATCCCCCGTGACATCGAATCCTTCTGCCCGTGCGGCCTGCGCACCGGCCTCTGACCTGTTGTAACCCCACGCGTCATAGCCCGCGCCGACGGCAGCGCGCAGCAGTGAACCGCCGATCAAACCCGTCCCGAGGACACACACCGGTGCTTTCTGGTCAGGAGTCATCGGAACAGATTCGCATACGACTTCAACATTTCGGCTCGAGCCGACTACCGTTGCGGCCATGGCAGCACAGCGCTCGGGCACGAACAAGGCTGCGTCGGATGATTTCGACGACGTGGAAGGGTTCGCAGTGGCGGTTGTCCGCGAAGAAGGAAAATGGCTGTGTAGTCCGCTGAGTCAGGCGGCGCTCACCGATTTGTCCGCAGCGGAAACAGAACTCAAGGCATTGCGCAGTTCCGGCGCGGTGTTCGGATTGCTGGATATCGATGACGAGTTCTTCATCGTGCTCCGTCCGGCACCGAGCGGCACCCGGATGCTGGTCTCTGATGCGACGGCCGCGATCGATTACGACATCGCCGCCGACGTACTCGAGGCCCTGAATGTCGAAATCCCCGACATCGATCCGGACGAACTCGACGATATCGAGCCATGGGAGGAGGGCGACCTCGGTGTTCTCGCCGACCTCGGCCTGCCCGAACCCGTGCTCAGCGTGATCCTCGCCGAGACCGATCTCTATCCGGATGAGCAGCTCGGCATGATCGCCCAGCGCCTCGGCTTCGCCAACGAACTCTCGGCGGTGCTGGACAAGCTGCCCCGCTGACGTGGGTCTGTATACCGATGACACCGATATGGTTCGCGCCGCGATCGCCGCCGCCGCCGATGCGGGCGATCGCGACGTACCGGTCGGTGCCGTCGTCTTCGATGCCGATGGTCGCGAGCTCGCGCGCGCGGCCAATGCCAGGGAGGCCCTCGGCGACCCGACCGCGCACGCCGAGATCCTGGCCCTGCGCCGCGCCGCCGCGGTCGTCGGCGATGGTTGGCGTCTGGAAGGCACCACGCTCGCGGTGACCCTGGAGCCGTGCACCATGTGCGCGGGCGCCCTGGTGCTGGCCCGCGTCGGCCGGTTGGTATTCGGCGCCTGGGAACCGAAAACCGGTGCCGTCGGCTCCCTTTGGGACGTCGTACGTGACCGTCGTCTCAATCACCGCCCCCAGGTCCGCGGCGGCATCCTCGAAGCCGAATGCGCCGCCCTCCTCGACGACTTCTTCCGCACCCAACGCTGACCAGAAACCGACCCCTACGACGCCCTCTACAGCCGATTTAGCGATCCGACCCCGGTCCGGTATGGTTGTCGGCGGTGGCGTGTCCGAGCGGCCTAAGGAGCACGCCTCGAAAGCGTGTGAGGGGTAACCCCCCTCCGAGGGTTCAAATCCCTCCGCCACCGCTTATGCCCCTCACCTGAATTGCCAGGTGAGGGGCTTTTTCTATGCCTGTGCGGCATCCGATTCCGCACCCGTGGGCACATTTTGGGCACGCTCCGAATCCTGGGCACTCTTCTGGGCACGTTTCAGAGCAACCGGCGCATACGCCTGGTCCATCGCATCCGCGAGCCTGTCAAGATCGTCGTCGAACAGGTCGCTGTAGGTGTTCAGCGTCTCCTTGGCGTCCTTGTGCCCCAACAACCTTGCCAACGCGAGCACGTTGGCACCCGCCGAGACCGACAGCGATGCACAGGTGTGGCGAAGGTCGTGCGGGGTGATCGGCTGGACCTGCGCCCGCTTCACCGCGCCGGTAAACCACCCGTCAACGGTCTTGGGACGCGGGAGATACTTCGTCGCGTCGTCCGGATGCGGGAACACCAGCGCATCTGGATCGCGGCCCTTCGTGTGCGCGGCCAACTCGGTGAGGATGAAGCGGGGGACGGGCACACTACGGCTCTCCTTGCCCTTCGTCGGCCCCTCCGCGTGGTCGACCCCGAGTTGAACAGCATTGTCCACCACCGTGATTCGCCTACGTGTGAAGTCGATATCGCGCACACGCAATGCGATCATCTCGCCCCATCGTGGACCGCAGTAGGCAAGGCACTTCACCAGGAGGCTATGTCTCCCTGCCTCTTTCGCCAGACGCGCTACATCTTCGGCGGTGAGGTACACATGCCGCTTCGCAGTCTTCTTCGGCAGCATCTCCGAGATGAGCTTGCCGCGGGCGACGTTCTTCGGAATCAACCTTCTCGGCTCTACCGCCATATCCAGAATGCTTGCGAGCACGCCGTACGCCCTGATGATGGTGGTTGCGCCCGCGTTCAGATCTGGTTTGCCCTTCTCCTGTGCTCGCTCCTGGGCGACAAGGCGCATGTCGACGATCCAGCCCTGAATCGATTCCGCCGTCACGTCGCCGATGCGGACATGTCCCCAGTGCGGCTGAACATGGACTCGCCAGGCGGTATCCAAGGTCCGATAGTTGGAGGGCGCGACGCTGGCCTTCTTCATTTTCAGCCAGTCCGGCGCTAGCTCGTCGATGGTGATCCGTCCGAGTGACGGCGCGACGTAGTCGCCCGTCATTTTCTTGACTTCGACCGTGTTGCCGAACTTTTCGGCGTCTACCTTGCGCCGAAATCCTCGCTTCTTGGTCTGCTCACCGCTCGGTTTGCGGTACCTGACCATGTACCGCTTCCCGGACTTCGTTTCGTACGACTCAATCGTCGCCATCGATTAGACCCATCTCGCGAGCCTTCCGAAGCCACCGTGCGGCGGTCGGTTTGGGCAGCCCAAATGTCACCTGCACGAACTCGGACGCCGCCGCCCGCATCGCTCGTGCGTACAGAAAGTGCGCGGCCACGTACTCCACATTCTCGGAGGTGGGCCCCTCACTGCGAATCCGCGCTTTGTCCTCCTCCGTCGGTAAGAAATTCCAGCCCTCGTCCTGGGCGAGGAAGCCGCCCAGGTCTGCGCCGAGCGTCAACGACCCGGCAAGGACCTCGTTGACCGCGATCGCCCGGAGGTCGGTACCGGAGATCGCCGCACCAGTCGACACGATATGAACGGCCAGCGGGGCGACGCGAACGCCGTCGAAATCCAGCTCGAACGACAGTTTCCAGCCGGGATGGGGTTCGTCCTCAATGTGAATCTTCCCGGGCAAGAGCATGTGGACATGCGGCGCGATCTTCTTCCACTCGGCATCGCGCGCTGGCACGTAGCGACCTGGCATAGAGCATCCTCTCAGCCTCGAACAGCGAGACATGCTTGACGTATTGGTATCACTACTTTAGATTGCGGTGGTGTCGAGTGATACCCAGTTGACTCGACAGTCTCACACGAAAAGGACGCGAATGGAAGGGCATAGAAACCCGCCAGTGGCGACGCCGCCAGAGGTCGCCGAGTACCTGCGGACGACAACTGCATCGTTGGCACAGCAGCGCTACAGGGGCGTAGGCATCCCGTACGCGAAGCTCGGCCGTCGGGTGATCTACCGGTGGGCTGATGTCGAGGCGTACGTCAAGGCAAACATCACCACCACAGCCGACCGGCCGGGGGCCGCGTGATGTTCCGCGAGCCCCAGTCGCAGAGCGGCCCGGGAGCGGCGGCCACCGCTCACCGGGCCAGTCAGAACCCCAACCACCAGGAAGAAGTTCCGATGACCAGCGTAAACCACCCCGGCGACCCGATCCGAGTCCCGGCCGATGACCCGGCGACCCTCGCCGACGTAGTCGTGTTGTGGCGCAAGGAGTTCCCGGACCTCGAGCTGGGTCCGATCGTCGACACGCTCGAGGCATACGCCGAGGCACCGAGGGATGCGACGCTGGCCGCGGTACGCGAGGCCTTCGAGGCGCAGCGGGCCGCGTCGCGGGTGAGCACGCTGTCTGCCGAGGAGGCTCGGGAGCAGATCGGCGTGCGGCACATCGGGCGGTTGTTGCGATTGCGGGCCACCGGTGAGGTCGTCGGCACCTTGCACACGCCGACGGGCCGCAGCCTGGTCGTTGCTCCGCTTGATCCCGAGAGCGATTGGCTGTTCTATGCGCCCGCTGATGTGGAGCTGGTGCCCGGCCCGGGTGGTGACGCCGCCGCCGACGAGGATGGCAACCCGTTCTCGCGGGCACTCGGCCACGTAGCCGAGATCCGCGCGCAGGAGGGTTGCGAACGTGTCGTGGTGTCGGCCGAGTCGCTGGCCCGGTACATCGAGGGCCTGCCGACCGAGCGGGCGGTGTGATCGTGACCGAGATCGCGGTGCGCGGTGCCGACGCGATGCTCGGCCCGATCCTGGCCCGGTCGGTTGCCCGACGCCTGCCCGGTCGATCCGATGCCCGGTTGGAGTTGGAGCGTCGGCGTGAGCGGCGCAGGGCATCGGCGGAACTGGATCGGTCGCTCGGGGGCGCGTCCTCCGTCGATGACGGCCGGGTCTGGCATGTGGGCGAGTACAACCCGCGCGCGGCGCGTGAGGCCTTGGCCCGGGCGGACGGTCAGTCCGAATTCATCAGTGACGCAAGGCGTTACGCGCTGCTGGTGCTGTTGGCGATCGAGGCGGGCGCGGACGCGGCCGAGGTGTGGTCGGCGATTCTGTCCGGCGGTGCGGAGCTGAAGCGCCGCGCGGAAAGTGAGGGCTTGAGTGAGCAATAGGATCCGCGGGCCGCGCGACGTGGCGCGGCTGATGGCGAAACACGCGGACACCGAGGGGGCGGCCGTAGCGGCCGCCCCCGAGGGGGCGTTGCCTGAGCCGACCGCCCATTGCCCACGGCACCAGGTGTACGACAACGTCTGCCCCACCTGCCGGAACTACTACCGCGTACAGCTCGGCGCAGTGAGGGGAGAGGACCGCTCGGACCGGAGTAGTCCACGGACCACGGACCCCGAATACGACGCCGACCGAGAAGAATACTTCGATCAAGTGGTCCGCGACGACTCTGAACGGTCCGCCAACGATCCCGGGCCGGTCTCGGACCAGGCGGAAGGGGAGGCCGCGGACTACTACGTCCGCCCGCGCACCTGGAATGCCAACGATCTTGAGGCCGCTCGCCAGATCGAATGGCTTGCGGCGAATCGGCTACCGCTGGCCGCGGTCTGCTACATGCTCGGACCGGAGGGCATCGGTAAGTCGCTGTGGACAGTCTGGCTGGTCTCGATCCTGACCACCGGGAAGCCGTTCGCCGGATTCGGCATCCCGCCACGCGATCCGATGGTTGTGGTCCTGGTGCTCACCGAGGACGACTGGTCGACCGTGGCACGGCCGCGCCTTGAGATCGCGGGCGCCGATCTCGAAAACGTCCGGGTGATCTGCGCCGAGCGCGACGGCTCCGGCGCGCCGAGCTTTCCCCGTGATATGGACATCGCGCTCGAGGCGTGCCAAGGGGCGGGCCTCATCGTCGTCGATGCCTGGGCCGACACGTTGCCCGCCAGTATCTCGGTCAAGGATCCGCAGCACGCCCGGCGCGCGCTGCACCCGTGGAAGGAACTCGCCACCCGGACCGGTGTGTCCGTGCTGTTGACCGGTCACACGAACCGGGAGAAGGGCGGCAACGTCCGCAACGCTTACGGCCTCTCGGGCGAGATTCGCAAGAAGGCGCGTATGACGATCCTCGCGCAGCCTGACCCGGACGAGGACGGCGTACTGGTGATCGGCCCCGAAAAGACGAACCTCACCGCGCCGGTACCGGCGTCGCGGTTCCGCATCGAATCGGTACGGGTATTCGACGCCACCGACACCAGCGACGGCACGGTGCCCCGCCTGGTGTGGATCGGTGACGCCGAGCAGTCCGCCCGCGACTACTTCGCCGACGCCGCAGCGGCCGAGATGGGCGACGCTGCCAACGATCGCAACGAGATTCAGGAGTGGCTGACCGAGTTCCTGTCCCAGGGCAGCGTGAAGGCCACCGAAGTGTTCCAAGCCGCCGACGCCAACGGATTCAGCAAGGACCAGGTGAAGCGGGCCAAGCGCGCGATCAACGCCAAGGCCGAGCGTCCGCAGAATCCCGGACCGTGGTTCTGGACCCTGCCCGCATTCACTGTCGACACAGAGAGCAGGGAGCAGTGAGCGCACCCGTTCACTTTCTGCCGCTCCCTGCGCTCCCTGCCGCTCCCTGTGAGGTCAGGAAGGTTTTGCCAGGGAGCACAGGGGAGAGCAGGGAGCGCAGGGAGCAGGGCGCAGACACGGACCCCTGTGCGCTCCCTGCTATCGCCTTTCACCACCCGAATCGAGAAGGGAGCGCCGCATGATCGGCGAAAAGACCCACCACCCGGCCACCGCGCGCCGGCCGTTGCGGATCCCGCCGCCCCCGCCGGCGCGGCGGGATGTGTGGCCGACGCATCGCCACAAGGAGCGTGAGCGTCGCCGAGCACATCGGCGGCCCGGTGCCGAAATGGGCTGTGATGTCTGACCAGACGGACGGCCCGGACGAATGGAACTTGGCGCAACGGGTGTTTGCCGTGATCGCTCACGGGATGGACGGTCGGCCCGAGGACATGGCTGCAGTCCTGGATGCCGGTGATCCGCTCACTGGAACGCATTTTTTGTGCGCGCTGCTTTTGCTGCCCGACCCTATCCGCGCAGACCTCGCCGCCGCGGCCCGCGCAATGCTGCTGCGGCACGCGGCGCGGAAGCCATGACCGTGCCCGAGGTGCAGCGGTTCGGCCCGGCCGTCGTGCTCACCGGCGCGGCCGTGCCGAACGTGCGCCGCTGCCTGATCGCCGCCGCCAAGGCGCTGCGCCGCGACGGCATCGCCGCCCCGCCTTGGCTACTGGTCCTGATCGCCGAATTGGCCGCCGCAGCGGCCGAGGTCGGACACGCGGACCGCGAAACCGGTGTGCCGCAGGCATCCTCGATGACCACCACAACCATCGGAAGCAAGGAGGTGGCCGAAATGCTCGGATGCAGTACCCGCCAGGTCCGGCGACTGGCCCGCACGCTCGAGGCGCGGCGCGTCGGCAAGACATGGACGTTCGACCCCGACGTGGTTCGTGCCTACCAGCTCGGAAGGAGCACCGAAAATGGCTGAAATCCCGTTGAACATCCCCTACTTCGGCGAAGGGCTGTCGGTGACGATGGATCCGTACGCCCCGAACGTCCTCGAGGACTACCTACGCACTGCGTGGCCCGATCTGTACCGCGCGGCGACCGAGGATGGTCCGTGTCCGCGCATGTTCAACGGGGGAGAGGACGACCTGCCGACCATCACCGCCAGCGGCGAAAATCCGCGCCTCCTGTTGGAGCTCCCGGGGCTGTGCAGGCATCACGCCGCATCCCTCCCGGACCGGTACTCCCTGTTCGAACTGCTCGAAACGGTGCGGCCCGACGACTATAAGGACTGCGCCGGGCTGCGCCGCGCCGTGGATCGCGTGCAGCAGTGGGCACGCGGTGCTGACCCCGACCCGTTCCGCGAGTACGGCAACTACGACCAGGCGGCGGCCGAGGAGGTGTTGACGCGTCTCGGCATCGGGCCCGATCGAACGCCGGGCATCACGCCCTGGCCGAAAAATCCTGATCCGGCGACGGGCCGATGAGTACGAAGAACGCGCCCGAGCTGGCGACGCTGCGCAATGTCCCGGTGCTCAAGGTCGGCCGGTTCAATGCCAGCACGGGACCGTTTGAGATCACCAAGGCCGACCTTGCCGCGGCGGTGAAAGCGGCGCAGAGTCTCCCGGCGCCGCGCGTGAAGATCGGGCACCGACAGAAGTGGTCGGACGGTGAACCCGCGCTCGGTGCGGTCGAAAACCTCCGTCTCAGTGCCGACGGTGCGACCCTGCTCGGTGATCTGGTCGGCCTCCCGGCCTGGCTGGCCAAGGTGGCGGAATCGGCGTACCCGAATCGGTCGATCGAGGCCGAGTTCGACTATCAGGCTGCCGACGGCACCACCCACCCGTTCGTTCTCACTGGCCTTGCCCTGCTCGGTACCGAACAACCGGCGGTCGGTGAACTGCCCAGCCTCAAAGACGTGCAAGACCTCTACGGCCTGGCTGCTGCTCGGCAGCGCCGCCACGTCGTGATCGCGACATCAGCGGAAGGAAAGATGATGACAGTCCGAGCGGCCGACCCGGCCGACACGCCAGCAACAAGCTCCGACGATGCCCAAACGCTGGATGGGGACCAGTGGACGGCCGTGTGCCAGATGGCCGGTGTCGAGGAGACCGTGACCGTTGACGAACTGCTTGCAGCGCTCGCCGGTCGCCTCGAGGCGTCGGCCGGTGATGTGAAAGCCGGTCGCGGCCGCGGTATCTGGATGAGCCACGCCGACCACCAGGCGCTCAAAATCGAGGCCGAGAAGGGCCGCCAAGCCATCGAGGCCGCGGCGAAGAGCGACCGCGAGCGTGTGATCGGCGACGCGGTGCGATCGGGCAAGATCGCCGCGGCGAGTCGGTCCGAGTGGACGCGGCTGATGGAGGCCGACGCGGGCGCAACCAAGCGGCTGTTGGCCTCACTGCCCGACCAGGGCGCGGTGCCGCTCAGCGAGATCGGGCACGCGAGCCAGCCCGAGGTGATGGATGACCCCCAAGCGATGCACAAGGGCGTGTTCGAGCAGCTGACCGGCCAACCCTGGGGGAAGTAGCGATGGCCGACCTGCAGATGAACATCTCGGCGTCGGTGACTGCCGGTCAGCTGGTGGAGATCACCGCCAGCAAGACGGTTGCGCCGACCAATGGCCCCACTGCTGCATGGCTAGGCGTCACCGCCTACCCACGGGAGTTGCAGCGCGGCGCGACAGTCACCGTCCATGTTGGCAGCGGCACCCGCCGAGTCGTCGCATCCGGACCGCTCACCGCCGGGGCGCTGCTTGTTGCCGCGCCGGACGGCAAGGTCGCTGTTTGCCAACCCGACACCGACCACAGCCTCGTCGTTGGGATCGCTTTCGCCGACGCCGAGGACGGCGAATGGACAGACGTGGTCGTCATGCGCTAGTCAGGGCCGACGCCGACCGGCCCCAGTGGTCCGGGCGGGATGGTGACCCGTGCGATTTCGTGACCGGTCGGGGAGGCTCCCGGCCCCGGCCGGTCCGATCTGCTGGAAAAATCTGACCCCACCCCCTTGCATGACCCCTCATAGTCAAACATTTTTTACAGCGGGGCCGAAAAACGCTGCGAACATAGGCCGCTGACCTGCCCAAACGAGCATCCCAAGCGCGTGCGAATTCCGTTCAGGAGAGATACCCCCTGACTGCCACGGCCGGGTCTACTCGCCGTCGTCGCCGGGCCACCAGATCGCCGCCGCGATAACCAGCAAGGGCAGGCCACCCGCGACGGCGAGACCGGCCACGTTCCACGCGGTCACAGCGCACCCCCGGCGAACGACCACCGCGCGAATGACAAGCGCGGGCAAACGGTTTCGATGTCGGCAACGTGCATGAGCCCGTCCAGCTCGAGCGGGCCGACGTGATCGGGTGCGGGCAGGATCACCGCATCGGCCCCGGCGTTGCGTACCTGATCGGCTAACGGCAACAGTGCGGGCCGCTCAGGCCACACCAGCCGGTACCCGAGCCGCCGCGCGAGCCGCTGCACCTGGGCAGCCTCCCATTGCGGCGCGGCGCTGTTGTCGTAGTCGATCCATGCGAGGGCCACCGGCTTCACTCGACTGCACCCCTTCGTCCGTTGGAAGGCACCCCCCGCCGCGGATTCGTTCGGTGTCGACGCGGCGGGGAGGCCACCTCATAGCTTGGTTGTGATCTGGGGGTGACAGGAGTGGGTTAATGTTCGCTGGTGTTCGCCAAATCGGCTGTCACCGGTCCTCTTCTACGTGAACTGCGCACTGCGGCCGGAATTAGCTTGCGCACCATGGCGATTCGGACTTCCTTCGCCGTGAGCTACCTGTCCGAAGTAGAGACCGGACGCAAACCTATGTCCGAATCCGTGATCGAGGCATACCGGAAAGTCCTCGGTGATCCCACGATCGGCCTGGCCGATGTCGACATAGACCGTCTGGCCGCCACGGTGGCCGATCCGGCCCATGCTGGCCAGTCCGGGCTATCGGATATCGCGGTAATACTGGAGCGCACACGCCACCTCGAGGACCAAGTCGGGTCGTCGCTGGTCGCCCCTGTCATTCGGGGGATTGATGGCGTGGCACAGGCATTGGCGGCCGAACGTGCCGGTGGGTCGGCTGCGGCCGGACTGGCAGCGGAAGTCAGCCGATACCGGGGCTGGCTCGAACACGCCATCGGTCGGCCGGTCACGGCGGACAAATCGTTGGCCGACGCATTCAGCCTGGCCGAGATCGCCGGGGATGATTCGCAACAGGCACATTCGCTGTCGTTCCGGTCCTACGTGGCGCGACATGCCGGAGATCTGCCGAAGGCCGTAGCGCTCGCCGAGGACGCCATACGGGCCGAGCACACATACCCTGCCTTGCGCGCATTCGACCGGTATTGGCGGGCCGAACTGCTCGCCGCCCAAGGTGATGTGAGCGCGGCGGCGCGAGCCTTGCACGCTGCCGACAAGGCCGCGTACGCCGCGGAGGGGACCGAACTACCTGCGTACGGCTACTGGTACCTGCCGGGGTTCTTGGCCGTGCAGCGCGGCGTGGTGCTCGCAACCATGGGGCGCAAGGCCGATGCGATCCGGGAGGCAACCCAGGGCGTCGCAGCGATGCCAGCCGACCACCAGCGGGCCGACTGGCTGGCCGCGATGCTCGCGCAGATCGAGCCAGAATGGGGCGGAACGGCCTGATTCTGGGCACATTTTGGGCACAACTTGCCGTGAAACACAGTGATTTGCCGTGAATTACAGTGATGTGTTTTCGCAGGTAAATCGGTATTTGAGCCTCTGACCACGGGGGCGATTAGGGTTCAAATCCCTCCGCCACCGCACCAGCCTCTCACCTGTCAGCTCAGGTGAGAGGCTTTCTTCTTAGGTTGGTGGTGTTGCGAGCTTTGTGCGGAGCCCGGGCGGTCTGATTTCGGCTCGGGACTGATTCCCCCGAGTTAACGTTCAAATTTGAACTACAGCGATCACTTCGTAGGAAAGGACTCGCCGTGACCAGTTCCCCCGCCGACCTCATGCGACGCAACCTTCTCGACGTATTCAACGAACCGGACCCGGGCCGTCGGGCCGCAGCCATCGCCGAGACCTACCACGAAGCTGTGGTATGGCACGAACCGGACCGAATTGTGCGCGGGCGCAAGGACTTCGAACTCCGCGCCGAGCAGTTGCGCGCCGAAAACCCGGACTGGGTCTTCCGACCCGTAGGCCCAGCGTCGGAGCTCGACGATATCGGTCACCTCGGCTTCCACTACGGCCCTGCCGGCCAACCGCCGGTGGTCAGCGGCATGGACATTGCTCGTACCAACGACGGCGTCATCATCGAGCTCTACACCATCGTCACCGAGATCGGTCAGTCCTCGTAGCGCTACCGCCTCGCCACACTGTTGGATGTAACTCGACTCGATGTACAAAGGCGCCTGTAATCGCCGCTGCCGCAGCTGATTCAGCGCTGGGCGCACAAGTTCGCATACGGGCCCGGCGCACCTTTACCGGCCAGGTCCGGCGGATCGGTCGCGCTAGTCCGTGTCCGGGAAAGCCTGGCGCACACCGATGGTGATCGCTTCGGCTTCGGGCAATCGGCGGCGTCGGAGGCGCCGCAGCACTTCCAGGACGCTCGCGGTCTGATTGTCGCTGTGCGCATCGATGAACGCGGCCACTTCTTTTGGACGTCGGACGGCAATCCGGATCCTCATACCACCCATAAGACGATGGTATGCGCTTGGCGCCGTACATGTTTAGTCCGAGATCGCCTGGATTACGGCTCGGGGTCCGGCCGACGCAGGCCAACGGTCCGGGTCGATGCCGAGACGAGGAAGGAGCGCCCTGGTTCTGTTCATCCCGCAGCATCGACACCGAATCTCGGTGGTCCAGTTCCATGCGCTTGGTGAACTCGTCGATGCAGGTGCAGGTGCAGGTGCAGGTGTCGGAGATGGGGGTGCGGCGTTCGGGGTAGGGCTTCGTAGCGGGCGACGGCCATCAGCAGCGGGATCCGGCCAGGGATCGTCCAGCCCAGCAGATTCGCCGGCTGGCGCCGACGAATCCGCCGGTTGCGGAGGTTCCTGGGTAAGTCGGCGCCGAGCGGGTATACGGCGATTAGGTAAGCGCGAGGAAGGTGCGCTGCGACAATGCGGTGCTGTACGAGCCGCGCGGGATTGATGCGCGAGAGTTAGATGAGAGAGCCCTATTTTCGATTCGGCAGTCTGCTGGTGCTGATCTGGCTGGTGATCGGCGTCGTTGCCGCGGGGCAGCGGCACTATTTCGACAGTAGTCCGGTCAATTGCGCCGGATTCGGCACGATCGCGGTGACGGTGATCGCCGGACCGCTCAACTACATGGGCGTGAATCCGAAGATCGCCGATTGCAAGGTGCCGCAACCCAGTTCGTAATGTTCGAAGGCTGAGTGCCGAGGATCCGGCCGCCCTCGGGGCTCGGGGCTCGGGGCGGGTCGGCGACATGCGGTGTGGTCGGGCGCGCCCGACGACGCCTGCGATATGTGCTGAATGCCCGAGTGTGGGCCGGGCGCGATGCGATAATTCGCCGAACCACCAACCGCGTTTGCGCGATTCGCGCGGGAGAGATACGGGCGAGATGAAACTTGGCAGCGTGCTGATCGTGATCTGGTTGGTTATCGGCGTTGTCGCGGCCGGGCAGCGGCACTATTTCGACAGTGGTCCGATCAACTGCGCGGGCTTCGGCACGATCGCCTTGACCGTCCTCGCCGGACCGCTCAACTACATGGGCGTGAATCCGAAAATCGCCGACTGCAACGTCCCGCAACCGAGTCCCTAGATCGGTACCCGATGATGCCCGGGCGGTGCCGCGCGATCGACGCGCAACGAGCGCCGCCATGGCACCAGCGCGATGACGCCGGCGAAGGCGCTCGCCGCGGTGCTGGTGCCGATTATGTCGAACAGATACTTGGCCAAGCCCGCACCCAGTTGGATACTGACCATAGCGGCAAGGATGAGGGTCGGCGCGGACACCGCGCGAGCCGCACGTGGCTGAACCTGCACAGCCCGAACGTGACGTGTCCTAAGTAAATGACATTGGACCGGTCGGTTTCTCGAGCGGTGCTTATAGGCCGATCGATGCCCGATACGCGGTGATCGGCACAAGCGCTCAGCGGCCGGGAGAGTGTTCGTCTCGTGTTCGGGTATCCAGCGTGGTACGCGAGTGCGAAAGGAAGCGATGACGATGCGCGAGCGTGTGCCCGATCGGAGACCAGCGCCTTCCGCTGGGACTCGACTGCTAGGACTGCTCCTGCTGATCTGGCTGGCCATCGGCGTTATCGCCGCAGGTCAGCGCCATAACTTCGACCCCGCACCGATCAACTGCGCTGGTTTCGGCACCATTGCCCTGACGGCGCTGGCCGGTCCACTCAACTACCTGGGTGTGAACCCTCAGGTCGATGAGTGCGACCTGCCGCAGCCCAGCCGGTAATATCTTGGCTCCCATCGGAATTTGGTTCGATCATCGGTGAATTCCAGTGGGAGCGTTCCGAATTGGAAGCTCAGCCGCCGCGCACCGGCTGTCATATCGAGTCGGATACCGGCTGCCCAGGCAATTCGTACAACTCGGTCCCTGTCACATCGCCGCGAAACGCGCTCGGCCCCACACCGGACTGGCGGATTACTCCGGGTGCGGGGCCGAGCGGCTTACTCCGATCAGCTCACGCCGACCGGCACCTGCACCGTCTCCGCGGACCGCTGCTGCAGCTCACGCAGCTTCGCGCCCTCGATGTCGATATCCGGCAGGATCCGATCCAGCCACTTCGGAATCCACCAGGACCATTTGCCCATCAGCACCAGCAGCGACGGGATCACGATCATGCGGACGATGAACGCGTCGATCAATACGCCCGCCGCCAGCGCGAAGCCGAACGATTTCGCCGTGACATCGGATTCCAGCAGGAAGGAGCCGAACACCGAGATCATGATGACCGCGGCCGAGGTGACGACCCGGGCGCCGTGGTGATAGCCGGCGACCATCGCGTCCTTCGGCGACTTGCCCTTGACGAATTCCTCGCGCATCCGGGTCACCAGGAATACCTGGTAGTCCATGGCCAGACCGAACACCAGACCGATCAGCATGATCGGCAGGAAGCTGACCAGCGGATGCGGATCCTCGATCAGCCCGAGCTTGCCCTCCTGGAAGATCAGCACTGTCGCACCGAAGGTGGCCGCCATGGAGAGCAGGAAGCCGAGCGCCGCGGTCAGCGGCACCAGGATCGAGCGGAATACCAGGATCAGCAGCAGGAACGCGGCACCGGCCACGATGGCCAGATACGGCACAATCTTGCTCAGCAGCACATGGTCGACATCGGCATAGATCGCCGTAGTGCCGGTGATGCCGTATTCGATGCCGTACTCGGACTGCATCTGCGCTTCGGCATCGCGGGCGGCATTGACCAGGTCCTTGGTGGCCTGGTTGTTCGGACCCGACTTCGGCACGCCGTCGAGCAGCGCGCCCGCCTTGTCCGCACCACTCCACTTCGGCTCGGTCACATAATCCATGCCCGCGTAGGACGCGAGCTTGGACCGCAGCGCGGTCACCGCGGCCTCGCGCCGGTCGGCGGGCACCTTCGTGAGGTCGACCGCGACATTGAGTACGCCGTTGCTGCCCTCACCGAAGCCCTCGGTGCGCAACTCGTAGGCCTTGCGGATGGTCGAGGTCTTGGGCTGGCTGTCGTCGCCGGGCAGGCCGAGGCTCAGACCGGCGGCGGGTACGGCGAGCAGACCGAGCACTACCACGCCGAGCAGCAGCGTCACCGCGGGCGCCCGGCCGATCAACCGGCCGACGCGCATGCCGTTGGTGACGGACTCGTCGTCCTCGGGATCGTGCTGGGCCACGATCGGCAGCTTCGGCTTGAACAGGAACCGGCCGAACGCACCGAGCAGCGCCGGCATCAGCGTAATGGCGGTGAGCACTGCGAACGCCGCGGCGATCGCACCTCCCAAACCCATGAACGTCATGAATTGCACGCCGACGATACTGAGTCCGCCGAGCGCGATGATCACGGTCAGACCGGCGAAGACCACGGCGGAACCGGCCGTACCGAGGGCGGTACCTGCCGCCTCCTCCGGCGAATCCTGCACTGCCAGTTCGTGCTTGTAGCGTGACACGATGAACAACGCGTAGTCGATCGACAGGGCGATGCCGATCATGGACGCGAGGAAGGTTGTAAAGCTGGGGACCTCGATGATCGAGGTACCAAGGAAGATCAGCGAGGTGGCCGCGCCGAGGCCGACGATCGCGGTGATGATCGGCACGAAGGCGGCGACGATGGCGCCGAAGGCGATGATCATGACGACCAACGCGATGGCCATGCCGATCTGCTCGGACCTACCGCTCGGGGCCGCGTTCTGTTGTGCGATCGAGCCGCTCATCTCCACCCGCAGCCCGGCGTTGCGGGCATCGCTGGCGATGTCGTAGGCCGCGTGGCGCTGCGCGTCGGTCACGTCGGTGAACTTCTTGATGGTGAACGGGACGCTGAAGAAGGAGACCGAATCGGGAGCCGTCTTGCTGAGCACGTTCAGCGGTGCGCCACTGCACTTGGACGGATCCGGGTCGGCGATGCACCCCGACTTCTCGGCGGTCTCGACCGGATTGATCACCGGTTTGCTGTGGTCGACGATGTCGAGTGTGCCGAGCTTGGCGATGAAGGCCTCCAGTGCCGCCCGGTTCGCCGGATCGGTCAGTTTCTGTCCTTCGGGTGCGGCAATGACATAGGTGCCGGTCACGGCGTCGAATTTGAAGGCATCGGAGGCGCCGGGGAAGTGCTTGTCGAGGATTTCGTTGGCGCGGGCCGACGGCAGGGCGGGCATGCTGAAGTCATTGCTCATCGGCTCCTTCAGCTGCGTGCCTAGGCCGCCGAGCAGCAGGAACAGGACAAGCCAGACCGGAAGCACTATCCATTTCCTGCGGAAAGCGAACTTTCCCCATCTGTACAGATAAACGGACACGAAGGGTTCTCCTAATGAGTGGCTGGTTACGTGCTGATTTCGCGGCACGTAGACAAGCACTCGCGGGGGTTGTCCTGCCTACCCCGCCTCCATTGACACTTCCTGCCTACCGTGCGGTAGGTAGACTACCCAGGAGATAAGCGGAGGCACAACCTCGACTTTGAGGGCGATGCTGGCTCAGCGCATATGTAATGAGAGGATCACCCCATGACCGTTCGTGACGCGGGCGACGTCGTCGCTGTCGGCGGCACAAAAATGGCAATTCGCGACGCCGCGGTGAAGCTGTTCGGGGCCAAAGGATTCGAACAGACGAGTTTGCGTGAGGTCGCGGATGTGGTGGGAATCACAAAGGCTTCGCTCTACTATCACTACGCCTCGAAGCTCGATCTGCTGCTGGCGATCGTCGATCCGATCGTCGATCACATGCGCTCGGTGATCGAGGATATCGATGCGGTTCCACGCGATGCGGAGGGTGTGCGCGCTGTGCTGTGCGCCTATCTGCGCGGCATGATCCGTCATCGCGACGCCGGCGCGCTATTTGTCCGCGACGCCGTCGCCATCGTCAATGTCATGGCCGACCGGTGTCCGAACATCCTGGATTCGACTCGGGTACTGCGCGAATGGCTCGCCGGACCCGACGCCGACGATGTCGCCAAGCTGCGCGTCAGTGCGGCGCTGGAGGTGCTCAGGGTGGCACTGCTGTCCACCGAACTCGTGCCCGGCGTCGAGGATTCCGTAGTGGAACGCACGCTGCTGGACGCGGCCACCTGTGTTCTTACCGGCTGCCACAGCGCGTAGATTCGTTCGAACATCGAAGAGGTCAGGGAGTAGCCGCCGTGCACATCACCGCGAGGGTCGATTACGCGGTGCGGACCCTATTGGAGATCGCCCGCGCACCCCAGGCCTATCGTGCGCCGGATCCGGTCGCCGTGCAGGTCGCGCCGGTGGTGAAGGCCGAGGCGATCGCGACCGCGCAGCATATCCCGCCCAAGGTGCTCGAGACCGTACTCGCCGAATTGCGCAGAGCTGATCTGGTGACCAGCAGGCGCGGTCCGGATGGCGGCTATTGGCTGGCCCGCCCCGCCGCGCGGATTTCTATCGCCGATGTGATCCGCGCGATCGAGGGCCCGCTCGCCTCGGTACGCGGTGAGCGTCCGGAGGATGTGCGCTATCCGGGTGCGGGCGAACCATTGCAGCGGGTGTGGATCGCGCTGCGGGTGAATATCCGTGCGGTACTGGAGAATGTCTCCATCGACGACATCGCGCAGGACCGGCTGCCCGGATTCATCGGCACGCTCATCGAGGATCCCGGTGCGTGGGCGCGGCGCTGATTCGCCTCGAGTCATGCCGACCGAAAGCCTCGCGCGCCAACATCGCTGCTGGTCAGGAATGTCCGCGACGGATCGCGCGGAATGACGGTAGCCTCCTTTTCATTATGCTGATCAGACTGCTTCGCACTCATCTGGCCCCGTACCGGGCCCAATTGGCGGGCGTCGTAGGCCTACAACTCATCTCGGTCATCGCGATGCTGTACCTGCCGACCTTGAACGCCGACCTGATCGATAACGGCGTCACCAAGGGTGATATCGGCTACATCTGGACCACCGGACTGTGGATGCTCGCGGTCACCGGCGTGCAGATCATCGCATCGTCGTGTTCGGTCTATCTCGGCGCGCAGGCCGCGATGGGTGCGGGCCGGGATCTGCGCGGTGCGCTGCTGCATCGGGTCGGCACCTTCTCCGCGCGCGAGGTCGGTATGTTCGGCGCGCCCTCGCTCATCACCCGCAATACCAACGATATTCAGCAGGTTCAGCTGCTGATCGTGATGTCGGCGACCATCCTGGTGATGGCGCCGATCATGTGTATCGGCGGCATTTTCATGGCGCTGCGCGAGGATCTCGGGCTGTCCTGGCTGCTGCTCATCGCGGTGCCCGCACTGGCCATCTCGATGGGTGTCATCGTGGCGAAGATGGTGCCCGGCTTCCGCGATATGCAGCACCGAATCGACGAGGTCAACCGGGTGCTGCGCGAGCAGATCACCGGTATCCGGGTGGTGCGCGCCTTCGTGCGCGAGCGACAGGAGACCTGGCGCTTCGGGCTGGCCAATACCGAACTCACCGAATCCGCGCTGCGCGTCGGGCGGCTGATGGCGCTGATGTTCCCGCTGGTGATGCTGATCAGCAATGTCACCGCGGTCGGGGTGATCTGGTTCGGCGGACATCTGATCAACGACGGCGAAATGCAGATCGGCTCGCTCACCGCGATGCTGTCCTACATCATGCAGATCCTGATGGCCGTGATGATGGCCTCTTTCCTGGCCATGATGGCACCGCGCGCGGCCGTCTCCGCCGACCGGATCGGCGAGGTGCTCGATACCGAAACCTCAGTGTTGCCGCCGCGGCTGCCGCAGCCGTTCAAGAGTGATCCGGCGCAGGTCGATCTGCAATTCGCCGAATTCGCCTTTCCCGGTGCGGAAAAGCCGGTGCTCTCGGCGATCCGATTCCAGGTCGAGCCGGGTACGACCACGGCGATCGTCGGCTCCACCGGTGCGGGCAAGACGACACTGCTCAATCTGATTCCCCGGCTCATCGATGTGACCGATGGCGCGGTCTATATCGGCGGCACCGATGTCCGTCATATCGACCTCGAAGTGCTGCGCGCGCAGATCGGGTTGGTCCCGCAGAAGGCGTATCTGTTCTCCGGCACCGTCGCCAGCAATCTGCGCTACGGCAATCCGGAGGCCACCGACGAGGAACTGTGGCGATGTCTGGAAATCGCTCAGGCCGCCGATTTCGTGCGCGATATGCCGCAGGGTCTGGAAACGCCGGTCGCGCAGGGCGGCACCACTGTTTCGGGCGGACAACGTCAGCGGTTGGCCATCGCGCGGGCGCTGGTGAAGAAGCCGCGCGTCTACCTGTTCGACGATTCGTTTTCCGCGCTGGATGTCGCCACCGATGCCCGGCTGCGCGCGGCCTTGCGGCCGGAGACCAGGGATGCCTCGGTAATCATTGTGGCGCAACGGGTTACCACCATCCGGGATGCCGATCAGATCGTGGTGCTAGAGGACGGTGTGGTGGCCGGGATCGGCACGCATGAGCAATTGATGCGCGATTGCGCGGAATACCAGGAGATCGTCGCCTCCCAGCTCGGTGCCGATGAGGCCGCGGTCGCCCTGGCCAAGCGCACTGGATCGCCGCCCGGCGCGAGCGGTGACGGGTATCGGAGCCGGCGGGAGGAGATCCGATGAGACCCGGAGCGGTGCATCCCGGTGCGCCGGATGCGAAGGCGAAATCGTTCGGTCCGTCGCTGCAGCGACTCGTGCGCAGGCTGGCGCCCGAGCGCGTATACGTCGGTGTGATCGTCGGGCTTGCGATCGTCTCGGTGGTGCTGAATACGCTCGGGCCGTACATTCTGGGCAAGGCCACCAATGTGGTATTCGACGGTGTGGTCGGCCGCCAATTGCCGAGTGGCATCACCAAGGAAGAGGCGATCCAGCGGCTGCGGGCCGCGGGCAACAACACCTTCGCCGACATGCTCGGCGCGATGGATGTCACCCCGGGTGTCGGTGTGGATTTCGGCGCGGTCGGCCGGGTGCTGATGCTGGTATTGCTGCTCTATATCGGCGCGGCGGTGTTCAGCTGGCTGCAGTCCTACCTGCTCAATGTCGTCATCAACCGCACGGTCAAGCGGCTGCGCAGCGAGGTCGAGGACAAAATCCATCGACTTCCACTGCGCTACTTCGATTCCACCCCGCGCGGTGACCTGCTCAGCCGCGTCACCAATGACGTCGACAATGTGTCGCAGACGCTGCAGCAGACCATGAGCCAGCTGATCCTTTCGCTGTTCTCGGTGATCGGCATCCTGATCATGATGTTCTGGATTTCGCCGCTGCTCGCGTTGATCGCCCTGCTCACCGTGCCCGCCGCGATTATTGTCACCACACAGATCGCCAAACGCTCCAAACCACACTTCGTGAACCAGTGGAAGTACACCGGCATGGTGAACGCGCAGGTCGAGGAGGCCTTCACCGGGCACGAGGTGGTCACCGCATTCGGCCGCAACCGCGAGGTCGGTCAGGAATTCGACAAGCGCAACAACGACCTCTACGAGTCGAGTTTCAAGGCGCAGTTCATTTCCGGGCTGATCATGCCCTCGATCATGTTCCTCGGGAATGTGAACTTCGTGCTAGTGGCGCTGGTCGGCGGTCTGCGGGTGGCGACCGGCAATCTGTCGCTCGGTGAGGTGCAGGCCTTCATCCAGTACTCCCGGCAGTTCAGCCAGCCGCTGACCCAGATCGGCGCCATGGCCAACCTGCTCCAATCCGGTGTCGCTTCGGCCGAGCGGATCTTCGAAATCCTCGATGCCGAGGAGCAGTCGCCGGATCCGGTCATGGAGAACACCCGTCCGGTCGATCGCGGCCGGGTCGAATTCGAGGCGGTGTCATTCCGCTACGAACCCGAGACGCCGGTCATCGAGCGGCTGTCACTGGTCGCCGAGCCCGGACATGTGGTCGCCATCGTCGGCCCGACCGGTGCGGGCAAGACCACCCTGGTGAATCTGCTGTTGCGGTTCTACGAACTCGATGCGGGCACGATCACCATCGACGGCGTCGATATCACCGAGATCACCCGCGATCACCTCCGCTCCAGGATCGGCATGGTGCTGCAGGACACCTGGCTGTTCAAGGGCACCATCCGGGACAACATCGCCTACGGCAATCCGAATGCCAGCGAAGCGGATATTCTCGAGGCCGCGCGCGCCGCCTACGTCGACCGCTTCGTCCACGCGCTGCCGCATGGTTACGACACGGTCATCGATGCGGAGGGTTCGGGCGTCAGCGCTGGTGAGAAGCAGCTGATCACCATTGCCCGCGCCTTCCTGGCCAAACCGTCCATCCTGGTCCTGGACGAGGCGACCAGCTCGGTCGACACCCGCACCGAGGCGCTGGTCCAGCACGCGACCGCGGCGCTGCGCCGGGACCGCACCAGCTTCGTCATCGCGCACCGCCTCTCCACCATTCGCGACGCCGACTTGATCGTCGTCATGGAGGCGGGCCGCATCGTCGAACACGGCAACCACGAGCGCTTGCTCGAAGAACGCGGCGCCTACTACCGCCTCTACAACGCCCAGTTCGCCGCGGCCGCCGCCGAGGCCTGACCGCCACATCGGCCGGGTGCCTGGTGGGCCCGGCCGAATGTGGTCCTGGGAGGATATTCGCGTGTCCGATCCCGAAAACTTCTCGTTCACCGTCGGTACCCGTCTTCCGGGACGACACGGTCGAACGGGTGTGATCAGCACACCGCACGGTGATATCGCGACGCCCGCATTCATTCCGGTCGGCACCAAGGCGACGGTGAAGGCGGTGCTGCCGGAGACCATGAAGGAACTCGGTGCGCAGGCGCTGTTGGCGAATGCCTACCACCTGTATCTGCAGCCGGGACCGGACATCGTGGACGAGGCGGGTGGGCTCGGCAAGTTCATGAACTGGTCCGGCCCGACCTTCACCGACAGCGGCGGCTTCCAGGTGATGTCGCTGGGGGTCGGCTTCAAGAAGGTGCTGGCCATGGAGGCGGTCGACGTCCGAAGCGATGACGTGATCGCCGCGGGCAAAGAGCGCCTGGCCACCGTCGACGATGACGGCGTCACCTTCCGCTCACATCTCGACGGCTCGAAGCACCGGTTCACACCGGAGGTTTCGATGGGTATCCAGCATCGGCTCGGTGCGGACATCCTGTTCGCCTTCGACGAGCTGACCACCCTGCTGAATACCCGTGCCTACCAGGAGAAGTCGCTGCAGCGCACGCACGAATGGGCGCAACGCTGTATCGACGAGCACGAACGGCTGACCGCCGCGCGCACGCACCGCCCATATCAGGCGCTGTTCGCGGTGATCCAGGGCGCGCAATACGAAGACCTGCGCCGCAAGGCCTGCCGGGAACTGGAATCGCTGCGCGGCAGCGCCGGAACGGGTTTCGACGGTTACGGCATCGGCGGTGCGCTGGAGAAGCACAACCTCGGCAGCATTGTCGGCTGGTGCTGCGACGAACTGCCCGAGGACAAGCCGCGGCATATGCTCGGCATCAGCGAACCCGAGGACGTCTTCGTCGCGGTGCAGAACGGCGCGGATACCTTCGACTGTGTGAACCCGTCCCGGGTCGCGCGCAATGCGGCGATCTACATCGCCGAAGGCAGATTCAATATCAATACCGCCCGATTCCGCCGCGACTTCACCCCGATCGACGACACCTGCGACTGCTACACCTGCGCGAACTACACCAGGGCCTATATCCATCACCTGTTCAAGGCCAAGGAGATGCTGGCTTCGACGCTGTGCACAATTCACAACGAGCGCTTCACGATTCGGCTCGTCGACCGGATTCGTGAGAGCATCGCGGGCGGCTTTTTCGACGAGTACAAGGCCGAAACGTTAGGCCGCTGGAAAGGTCGCAGCTCTGTCTGATTGCCGCGCCTTCGGCGCGGCGTGTTCGCGGCCCCCTGAGACGGGCCGCGAACTCCTCGCTCGTAAGACTCGCTCCGTTGTGGTTATGCCGAGCGAGCCTGTCGCGTCACAACTTTCAGTTCAGGATGGCGGTGGTTTCGCGGGGCGCGTAGCTCGGCTCGTGTTTCTTCAGGAAGGCGATCACCCGGTAGGTGATCGGCAGCACGATGACCTCGGCGAGGGTCTTCCAGACGAATCCGACGATCAGGTAGTTGACGAACTGTCCCCAGCTGTCGATACCGATGGCGGTGGCCGCGATCGAGCAGAAGATCAGCGTGTCACCGAATTCACCGACGATCGTGGAGCCGATCAGTCGCGCCCACAGGTGCTTTTCCTTGGTCTTCTCCTTGATCAGCACCAGCGACGCCGAATTGAGCATCTCACCGACGAAGTAGCCGGACAGGCCTGCGACGACCAGCTGTGGCGTCTTGCCGATGACGGACCGGAAGGCCTCCTGATTGTCGTAGGTGCTCGCGGCGGGCAGCTCGATGGCGATCTCGAAGCAGACGACCGCGAGCAGCAGGATGGCGAAACCGTAGTAGATGGCCCGGCGGGCGGCCTTGAAGCCGTAGACCTCGCTCATGACGTCGCCGATGATGTAGGCCAGGGGGAACAGGAACCACGCACCGTCGGTCGAGATCGGCAGGATTTCGACCGGGCCCAGCTTGACCGAATGATCGGTGAAGTATTGGACGCCTTTGGTCGCGCAGATATTCGAGATGATCAGCGTCGCGGTGAACAGCGCGACGACGGGGGTGTAGTAGCCCCGCGCGGCGACGGCGAATGCCGCGTGGGCCGCTGCGGGGCCCCCAGATTCTGGGTGTTCTTCAACTGTCATGGACTCACTCACGCGCTTCATCCAACCAGGTTGTGGAATAGGCTGTAGCAATGACGAATCCCGGCGATTCCGACGAATGGTGGAAACAGTACAGCGGCGAGGGCGTGTCGCCGGATGCCGGCGCCCAGGGATCGGTACCGCAGTATCCCGCGGCACCCCAGTACCCCGCGGCACCCCAGTACCCTTCCGCGCCGCAGTACCCGCGGCAGCCGGCCCCGACGCCGCCACCACAGCCGCAGTCGCAGTACCCGAGCTACCCGCAGCAACCGGTCGCCGGCGCGCAGCAGCCGTATCCGCAGACCCCGGCCTATCCGAACGCCTATCAGCCCTACGGTTATCCGCAGCAGCCGCAGGGAAACAATGGGCTTGCGATCGGCTCGCTGGTCGCCTCGATAATCGGGCTGTGTAGCTGCGGTGTCGGCGCGATTGTCGGAATCATCCTCGGTGTTATCGCACTGAATCAGATCAAGGAGAGCGGACAGCAAGGTCGGGGCATGGCCCTGGCCGGAATCTGGATCGGCGCGGGTGCGATCGTGCTCTGGATCACCTATATCGTGCTCGATGTAGCGCTGACAGCGACGCATTAGCCGTTCGAAAACATCAGGGGCGCTCCCGTATTCGGGAGCGCCCCTGAGCTGTATCCAGGATCGGCGACCTGATCAGGCCTTGACGACCTGGGTGCCGCCGGCGAACTTGTCGTGCCAGCCCTGCTTGTTCGGGTCCTGCTCGATGGTGACCGCGATGTAGATCGCGAGGCCGAGCGCGACCAGCTGGCCGAGGCACGGAATGATGTTGGCCACCAGGTAGAGGTTGCGTTTCAGCGAAACCTCCGGGGTGATCTTGGCGGCGCCACCGGGTGCGACGACGCGCAGGCCGAGGATCTTCTTGCCCAGCGTGGTCCCCATATTGGTCTCCATCAGCACGAAGTACGCGATGGGGGCCGCGATGACGACGATGAAGCCGAGGATCGAGCCGACTATGCCGATCTTGGACAAGATGAGGTCGATGATGTAGGCCGGGATGCCGACGATCAGACCATCGATGAACCTGGCGCCGAACCGGGGCAGCAGCTCACCCGGCTGACCCGCACCGAAACCCTGCTGGCCGTACTCACCGTACTGCTGGGGGTAGGGCTGCTGCTGGCCGTAGGGATCCTGCGGCTGCTGCCCGTATTGGGGTTGCTGTCCGTACTGTGGTGGCTGCTGCCCGTATTGGGGTTGCTGTCCGTACTGCGGTGGCTGCTGCCCGTATTGGGGTTGCTGTCCGTACTGCGGTGGCTGCTGCCCGTACTGGGGCTGCTGCCCCTGCGGGTACGGCTGTCCACCCTGCGGGTACTGCTGGCCGCCCGGATATTGCTGCCCGCCTTGCGGATATTGGTTGGGGTCGTACCCACCGCTAGTCATATGTGTGTCCTCGTCAGTGATCGGTAGATCGGTCGGTGGGTACGTTACGGACATCGCGCGGGTTGCAACAACCCATTCCCGTCGAGTATCCACGGTTCCGCGGTCAGATCGGCCGGGTCGAAATGGTCGAGTAGCTCGGCGGGTGAAACCGGCGGATAGCCCAGTGAACAGGCCAGTGCGGCCGCGACCCGGTCGGGTGGATTGCCCAGCGCGAGTTGATCGGCGAGCGTCACCGCGCCGTCGCGTTTGGCCAGTCGCTTGCCGTCGACATTGCGCACCAGCGGCACATGAGCGTAGTGCGGAACCGCGAGCTCCAGCAGTGTCGCGAGATAGGCCTGCCGTGGTGTCGACGGCAGCAGATCGTCGCCGCGGACCACCTGATCGATGCCCTGCTCCGCATCGTCGACGACGACGGCCAGGTTGTACGCCGGAATTCCGTCACCGCGGCGCAGCACGACATCGTCGACGGGGCCGCGGTAGCGCCCGTGCAATTCATCGGTGATCTCGAATTCGCGCGCGTGTGAGCGCAACCGCAGCGCGGCCGGACGTCCGTCGGCGCGATGCGCGGCGCGGTCGGCCGCGGTCAGATCGCGGCAGGTGCCCGGATAGTGGCCGAGCGGTCCGTGCGGTGCGGTCGCCGCCTGCTGGATTTCCTTTCGGGTGCAATAGCACTCGTAGGTGAGCCCGGCGGCGGTGAGCCGATCAATGGCCGCCTGGTAGTGCGGCAGCCGGTCACTCTGCCGGACGACCGGACCGTCCCAGTCCAGGCCGATCGCGGCGAGGTCCGCCAACTGGCGCTGTTCGGCGCCGGGCCGGACGCGATCCAGATCATCGATGCGCAGTACGAATCGGCGTCCGGTCGACCGCGCGAACAGCCAAGCCAGCACCGCGGTGCGCAGATTTCCGAGGTGCAGATCGCCCGATGGGCTCGGGGCGTACCTGCCCGCTGGAGTTCTGGTTACTGGCACGTTTGCCATGCTAGGGGCTACGGCGCGGCTCATCGGATCAGCAGACGCGGCTTGAGTCGGTCTTCGGTAATCGAGATGCCGCTGTCGAGGGCGGCCAGCAGTGCCTCGGCGTGCGCGATCAGACCCGCGCGGTCGATTTCGTATGGCATATCGCTGTTTCGGTTCGATATGTCGGCGTCCGGCCCGGCTTCGTAGGCACGTAGCCGGGTCACCGCACGGGTGAGCAGGGTGCGCGCGCCCTTCGGATTCGCTCGTTGGATGTGCGTCAGCCCGACCGCGTATTGCGCCAGACCTTGCCACAGCATCCTTTCGGCGAACGGCCCGTTCTTCCACGCGGCCTCCAATACCTCATGCGCATTGAATGCCAGACCGTCATCCAGCAGTTGCTGGGCGTAGGACAGAGTTTGCTGCGGAGGCAGATTCAGATCGTCCGGAATTCGTGGCACACCGACGCTGCCTACCGGCAGTGGCCGCCCGAACCGGTCACGTGGGCGGGGATTACGTGCGCGACCTGCCTCGTCGCGCGGGCGTTCGACCATGCTGCCCATCATCCACGGACTGAGTCGGAGGCGTCCACCGTGTTCTGTCGATCTCGAATAATTGACGGATCACGGAGCAATCACATTGTGAAAAGTTTGCTGGCCAGCAAACATATGAATGAATGTCATCTTCCGGCAATGCTTCCGCAACTTCCAATCTTCGCAAGATTGGCAAATGCGGTGGTGGAATGGGCAAGAGATCGGCAAATTCTGGATGAACCTGCTATGTTTAGCGCGCGCGCTTTGGAAAGGCGCACCGCGGGATTCGGCATTCCGCGCCGGATGCCGGTGCTAGGTAGAACGACGTCAGAAGAAATCTCTCGTTCTCAACGCAGCAAAGGAGCTAGTGCCGTGGAAGTTGACTTGACGGGCGCTGTGTGGCGTAAGAGCACATACAGCGGCCCCGATGGGAACTGTGTGGAAGTCGCATTTCTCGTCGACGGCAACGTGGCGGTCCGCGACACCAAAGACAACGGCTATGGTCCGTTGTTGGCGTTCACGCCAGGCGAGTGGGATGCGTTCCTAAATGGAATGTCAGAGGGGGAGTTCGGACGCGCCTGAATCCCAGGTACGTCCGAACCAACAGCACGGGCCCCGGGTCGGCACGGACTCGGGGCCTTCGCGGGCTATGAGCGGCCCCTTTTTCAATGGTGCTCGCCGTCGGTCTGCTCCTGAGCGGCACGTAATACGGCCAGCTGTTTGCGCTCTTCCTTATGTTCGGCCGTCAGATTGGCGCGGGACTCCTGCCATGGATCGGGGCGGAAGAATCCACCGGTCCCAGGCTTGCCTGCCGAACCCAGCCGGTTCATCTTCTTCGGCACCGGCGCGCCCTGGTAGGTCAGCGGAATCGGATGACCGTACTCGTCGACCGGGCCGAGCGGCTGGTGGATCTCGATGTACTCGCCCTGCGGCAGCCGCCTGATGATGCCCGTTTCTATGCCGTGCTCGAGCACCGCGCGGTCGCTGCGCTGCAGGCCCAGGCAGATACGGTAGGCGGCGAAGTAGGCCACGGCGGGCAAGGTCAGGATGCTGATCCGGCCGACCCAGGTCGTCGCGTTCAGCGATACATTGAATTTGAAGGCGATGATGTCGTTCACGCAGGACAGCGTCAGCACCACGTAGAAGGTGATCGCCATCGCGCCGATCGCGGTGCGGACCGGCACGTCACGCGGGCGCTGCAGCAGATTGTGGTGCGCGGTGTCCCTGGTCAGTCGACGCTCGATCCACGGGTAGGTGGTCAGCACCGTGAATACCAGGCCCATGATCAGCGCACCCCAGAACGGTGCGGGCACCGTATAGCGGCCCGGATACAGCTCCCAGGGCGGGATCAGGCGCATCATGCCGTCGGTCCACATCATGTAGAAGTCCGGCTGGGTACCCGCCGAGACCTTGGATGGGTTGTAGGGGCCGAAGGCCCAGATCGGGTTGATCTGAAGCAGGCCACCCATCAGCGCGACGACACCGAGCGTGAACGCGAAGAATGCGCCCTGATCCAGGGAGAACACCGGCACGATGCGAGTGCCGATCACATTGCGTTCGCTGCGGCCCGGACCCGGGAACTGGGTGTGCTTCTGGTACCAGACCAGCGCGATATGCGCGGCGATCAGCGCGAGCATGATGCCGGGGAACAGCAGCACGTGTGCGATGAAAAGGCGCGGCAGGATGATCTCGCCCGGATAGTCGCCGCCGAACAGCAACCAGTGCGTCCAGGTGCCGATGATCGGAATGCTGAGCACGATGGACGAGAACGCCGCCCGCAGTCCGGTGCCCGAGAGCAGGTCGTCGGGCAGCGAGTAGCCGAAGTACCCCTCGAACATCGCCAGGATCAGCAGCAGCGAGCCGAGCACCCAGTTCGCCTCGCGCGGCTTGCGGAAGGCGCCGGTGAAGAAGATTCGGAACAGGTGCACGATGATCGAGGCCGCGAAAAGCAGGGCGGCCCAATGGTGTACCTGGCGCACGAATAGGCCACCGCGGACCTCGAAGGACAGGTTCAGCGCCGTCTCGTAGGCACGAGTCATGGTTACGCCACGCAGCGGCTTGTAGGCGCCGTTATAGGTGACCTCGGCCATGGATGGGTCGAAGTACAGCGTTAGATAGGTACCGGACAGCACGAGGATGATGAAGCTGTAGAGCGCGATCTCGCCGAGTAAGAACGACCAGTGGGTCGGGAAAACCTTGTTGATCGACCGTTTGATAAATCTCGCGGCCTGATATCGCTCGTCGAAGGAGTTGGCTTGTTCGCCTACCTTGCGACCTACGTCAATAGCCATGGCCGACACCCCGCTCTGGATGAGTGGTGGTACACGTTCTACTACAGACGGTAGCAGGGGATGGGCCGGGAATCGATAGGTTTCCCGATCGCAATGTAGAGCAAGATCATTCAGTTTCCCCGGGCGGCACCCGTTACCCTCGGTGACCTGTGCCATTATCGTCGAGCCGTGAGTACTGTGGCCGCCCAGGACGCGACGATGTACTGGCTATCCGGCCGCACCCGAAACGACCTGTTCATGCTGTATTGCTTCGACGATTCCGGGCGAACCGGCGCGCAACTGCGCGAGTTCGTCGCGCACCGCAGTTCCGACATTGCCGATCTGTCGGTTCGGCTGCGTCCACTACCCGGTGATCTGGACTATCCGGCGTGGGTTCGATGTGAATTCCGTGCCGAGCAATTTGTGGAACATTTCCTTCCGGAACCGAATTGGTCGGGTGTGTGTACGGTGCTCGGCAAACTGCTCGGCACCGGAGTCGATGCCGCGGTGCGCCCGTGGCGGCTGCATGTGTTCCGCGGAGTCGACGGTGCGCCGGCGGGTACCGGACCTGCGATGGTGGTTGTCCTGCAGATGTCACATGCATTGGCGGATGGGCGGCGGGGTGCCGAGCTCGCCAGGGCGTTGTTTTCCGAGAGCAGCGGGACCGAGTCGGTTGCGCGGGGTGAGTCGCTGGCTGGGCGGTCACCGGTTGCTCGGGCCGAGCGGTCCGGGGCGGCTGTCGAGGCCCCGACCATTGCCGATGCCACGCTGGTTGCCGACAGCGCCTCGGGTGTCGCTGCTGCCTCGGTTGCTGCGTTACGCCGATCGGTTGCTCGTGGGTTTGCTGTGCGAACCGCTCGCCTCGGTGCGTCGCCGACCGAAGCGGCGTCGGTGGGTCCCATGCATGTGCATTCGGTGCTCGCGCTGCTTCGGATGCCGATTCAATTCGTGCGCACGCTGATTCGTGGGTACCAGGCTTTTCGGGCGCAGCAGGAGTTAGCCGCATCGACCACTGCGGGAAGGCTTCCGGCTCCGGGGCCCGGGTTCGCGCCGACCCTGGTGAACCGGAGCGATTCGACAGCTCGGCATGCTCATCAGGCGCGGATGATCGTCTGCGATGCCGAACGGATGCGCATCCCCGGCCACACCGTGACAGTAGTCGTTCTGACCGCCGTGTCGATCGCACTCGATCGCTACCTCACGGCGCGCGGCGAGCGGGTGGACCGTCTGGGCGTGCAGGTGCCGATGGCGTTGTCCGACAATCGGACAGCGGCTCGCAATAACTACCGCAGCCTCGGTGTCGAACTGTTCATCGACGAACCGGATCTCGTGGTCCGCGCGAACAAGATCGCCGCCGCGCTCACCGATCGCCGTATCCGCGCTCGCCACCCGTTGCTGAGCGCGCAGGATCGCGTCATCGCCGTTACCCCCGCCCCACTACTGCGTCGCGATATCGAGCGCTACCCGATCGACACCGTCCCCGACTCGATCGCCGGACACACCGTGGTCTCCAGCGTGCACCGCGGCCCCGCCGACCTGACCTTCGGTGGCGCTCGCGTCCGCTTCACCAGCGGCTTCCCCGCCATCGGCTCGGTGATGCGGCTGACCCACGGAGTTCACGGACTCGGCGATACCGTCACCGTCTCGATCCATGCCGACACCGCCGCGGTGCCGGACATCGATAGCTATGCCGACCTGCTGCGCGCTGCGCTGGACGAGGTATTCGACTGTGCCGTAGGAGAATTGGAATAGTCGCGAGCCGCTGCCGGGTGATTCGCGCGGTAATTCCACGCACGCCCGGGCGGCAGCGCCGAGTTCGAGTCTCGGATTCCACACCATCTAGCCCGCTGATGTTTTCGTGCCGAATGCCAGCAGTATGCCTGCTATGCCGCACAATTGGACACCGATGTAGGTTCGGCCAGAGGTAAGCCATGAATATTCGCAAGACGCTGTTGGTTTCAGCGCTGGCGCCATTGTTGGTTGCCGGCTGCGCGCATGAGGGCTCGAAAACCGTCGCGCAGGCAGTGATTCAATCCCCTGCCGCCAGACAGACCTTGAATGTTCCGGTCGGTCCCGGACCCTCCGGCACGTACACGGTACAGGCGCAACCGGCTCCGGGCAGCTGCCACTATCGCAAGTCGGCCGACGGGCAGCCACTGCCCGATCCCGCGTGTACCCCGGGAGCGGTCAATCCGAGCGTTGCCGCGGACAACCTCGGCGACACTATCTGCAAGGGCGGATACACCTCCTCGATCCGCCCGCCGGCCAACATCACCAACCGGGAGAAGGACGCCGACGCGAAGTCCTACGACTACACCGGGCCATTGCACGACGCCGAGTACGACCACCTGGTGTCGCTGGAGCTCGGCGGCGACCCGAACGATCCGCGCAACCTGTGGGTGGAGCCACCGTCACCCGATCACAAGCCGGGCGCGGGGCCGAACAATCCGAAAGACGCCGTCGAGAACACGTTGCATGCGCTGGTGTGTTCCGGCAAGGTCGCCTTGACCGACGCCCAGAACGCCATAGCCGCCGACTGGACCACGGCCCTGGCCGACGTCGGTCACCCCGACGGCAAGTAGGGGCCCCACCCGCCGTATCGGTGGCGGGCCCGCATATGCGCCATTGTGTCGACCGCTGGTCGGAGACGGTTCGAAACCGCCCCCGACCTGCGTATCTTCTACGGAGGGCGAAGGGTTTGAACCCACTGCTTGCCGAAGGCGTATATCTGCCGGTCCATTTCGGGTGCTATCGCGACCTGTTCGACAAAGTGGAACCGGTCTTCAATCGGTCGCGGGTTCGTCTGTCGCGGTATCAGCCGGGGCGAGGGCTCGTGGGGGTGCGGTGAGCGCCTGCGTCGCGCCGAGACCCGCCCCGATTCCCGCGCCGATGGCGGCGAGCGGTGCCACCATGAGGGCCGCGCCATAGGTGGCGCCGATGGGCACCGCGGCGAGACCGATCGGTGCGAACGGCAAGCCGATCGCCAGAGCCAGTGCACCGCCGACACCTGCGCCGATCAGTGCGAACGGGCTCGCCACCGCGGCGCCCGCGGCAGCGCCGAGCGCCGCGGAGCCGACGGTCTGACTTGCCACACGATCGGAGCGGGTGCGTTCCATACCGACCGAGTCGAAGAACGTTGCGAGGTTGGCCTCGGTGACCGCCGCGGCGTCGTTGAGTTGGATGGCGGGCTCCCGTGGCAGCCAATCCGGTGCCTCGACCTGTACGTTGCCGAAACGCAACATGCCCGGCGGTGGCGCGATCGGCGGCACCGGCGCGACCGGGACCGGGCCGTGCAGGGACTCGACCGGCGACAGGTACTCGTCTTTCGGTACCGGCCGCGCCCACTGCAGCGAACTGCGCGTGTCGTCCGGGATTCGCGTTCCCCGGTACGGGTGCACATTCGGAACTTGGGCGGCGGGCCAGTCCGGGGACTGTTCTGCCTGGGCGGCGGGGGTCCCCTCGCCTGAATCCGTGTCGTCGGCCACGAAGGTAACGTGGCCGCCGTCCTCGGTCAGGCTCACCGGAACATACCGGTCGAATTCGGCGTGCGCGGTACCACTGCTGCCCACCAGAGTGAGAACAACGGGAACCGCTCCCGCCGCTACCATCGACCCCACCTTCCGTTGACGCGGACTGACTTTTCTGTGCTTGCCTGTGCCCATCTATTACCTTTCACAGTGCAGAGATCTTGTCGATTCGCATTCGGATCACGGGGGCGTCTTGGATGGTCGAGCGTGCCGTGACAGATTCGATCCAGGGCGGTCAAGATCGACCGATGCGGATTCGGACAGGACCCCTCGCTGCTCAACCTCAAATCGGAGTGGACCCAGTGGGACCCGGATCAGCGCGGTCGCCCGGCGACCTCGACGCCGGCGTGCACCTGGCGGCGCCCTGCTGCCCAAGATCGGCGCTGCCGCGCAAACACAGAGTCTGGCGAAGCTGCGCCGGGATCAGGTCACAGCGACCGGCGGCGTCGCCGAACACCGACGCTGAGTACGAGGCGTCAACCGACCTCGCCTAGCCGCGAGCGGTCAGGCCGCTCTCAGATCACGAGTAAGCACATCGAACGTCGGCGCGTCAGGCCAGCCCGGCTTGCTGATTCCAACACGGTTCCATCCCCAGTGCCGATAGGCGCGATACGCGCGTACGTTATCCGGTTCGACCAGCAGTGTCGCCCGCCGCTCTGGACGGCTGCCCAGCAGTTCGTCATGCAGGGCACGCGCGAGACCGCGTCCGGTGTACTCGGTGCACACCATGATCTCCGACAACGCGAACGTGCGGGCGCCGTCCTCTTCGGTGAACGCGCGACGGTCGCTGACCGTTTCGTCGGGCTGGAAGTTGGTCCACCATGCAGCGTTCGGGCGCAGCGTCCAACCCCAGGTTTGGCCAGCTGCGTGCCTGTCCGCTTCAGCGATCACCATGGCGAACTCGCCGCCGCGGGCCGGATCCGTATAGCTGTCGAACCGGTGCATGAATGCCGCAGGTGAGTCGAACGGGTCGCCGGAGGCGATCGCATCGACGTAGGAGCGACGATAGATGTCCTCAACCGATGCCCGCATATCGCGGGCCCTCACTGCGTCCAGGTGCCGGAACTCGATCCGTTCGGGAAAGCTCATGCGGTGATCGCTGTCTGCTTGGTCAGAGCGTCGAATTGATGATCGAAATCGGCCCCACGGGGCAACGCTATGGACACGTGTCTCACTTGTTCGAGGACCTTCAATGTGCGGGGTGAGGAGATCTTGGACCCGAGGTCGTCCAGGACTGGGAACGCTTCATCGAGTGCCCCGTTGACGTCTCCGGCCGCCGCACGCGCTGAAGCCAACCATGCCCGAGCGTTGATGGTGTTGCGCACCGAAGTCCGTTCGCCGGCAGCGGCTTCCAACAGTTCCACCGCCTTCGCGTGCTGGCCAACGCGCCCGTATCCGCGTGCTTCGTGCCCGCTGACCTCGGCATGGTTGACGAACCGCAGCCAGGGTGGGCATTCCTCGAGCGGTTCGTGCTCGACTGCCTGGTCCACCTCGCGCCACGCAGTCGCGATAGCGCGCCCGAAAGCGGAACGATCTTCGAGCAAGGCCGCGGCTTGGGCTTGCCGGATCGCGATCAGCGCGTGGATCCGCCCCGGCGGTCGTCCGCGCATGAGGTGGCGCGCTCGGTCGATGAGTTTCAGCGCATGGTGCGGGCTCGCCTGGCCACTCGCGCTTAGCGCGATGGATTGGTTGGCGGCGTACAGGCAGGTGTGCGCGATCAGGTCCGGGTCGTCTGCCTGGCCAGCCAACGCCATCGCGTCGGAGTAGCAGCGGCGGGCAAGCGGCTGCATGTCGGCGTCGAACGCCAACCAGCCCGTCATAACCGCGAGTTCTCCAGTGGCGCAAGCGTATGCGTCTCCCGCCGCCAAGTCGAACTCGCATGTTTCGAGCCGGTTCTTGGCGCGTGCCAAACCCTCGATGGCGTAGCTGACGAGCTGCGCGCCACCAGCACGCTGGTCCTCTTGTTCCAGCTCATCAACCCGATCGAGTAGCCGCCGCGCATCGGACAAGCCGAGCTGATGCGCGGCGGTGATGTCCCAAGAGCCCAGGACCGTCGCGGCCCCAGCCATGGCCGATAACCTGCCGAACTCCCGCCGTCTCACGTCTCCATCGACTTCCCACGCATAGATTCCCAGCGCACCATCGGACCCATCGGTTTCGTGTACACCAGGATGCACAAAATTCAGCGGGCGCGCCGCCTTGACCGCTGACCAGAACCGTTCTGCCTGCTCCTGATTCAGCCCCGCAAGCGTGGTGTCGAGGTCATGCGCTGACTTGCCGCGTACTGGCCGCTCTGCCGTAGCACGCTGCCACTTGCGCACCGTCACAGGCTGATAGCCGAGTTGTTCTGCGAACTCCTCCTGAGTCATCCGCAGGGCCACGCGCCACAGCGCTTTGACTTCAACACCCGTCCAATCGGTAACGATCATCGGCCGCCCCCATCCCGCGCCTGCAATCCGGTGTACCGGAAGCGTATCGGTTTCGTGCGGTCCTATGCCTGGGAACCAAGCGGCTGGTCAACGACGCTCGAAGGAGCCCCCGCGCTGGCGGTGCCCCTGCCCTCATCTGGGCACCAGTGGCGTTTTGGACGCTGCCAGATGAGGCGAAATCCACTGGCGCCGGGGCGCTTTCCACTGTCGAGCGAACCGGGGAGACGAGGAATGCACGGCCCAGAAACACTGCCTGAGCGAGCCGGACTCATGGGTCCGCCCCGCCCGGTTCGCTGCGATGTGCCTGCCGAGGCGATCGCGGCGTTCCGCGATTATGGCCTCACCGAATGGGACACCACCCGCAGCCTCATCCCCAGCCCAGCGCGAGGCGACGAAATCGCTCGCGCCCACGTCGCCCTCTCCGAATGGGCGACCCCAGAACGCCCCGGTGGCGGACCGTCTATGACCCCGCCATCGGGTGCTACCCATATCCAACAGTTCCTGTCTCAGGGCGGCCGATCATGAGCGCAACAACCTGGATCGCCGCGGTCGACGTCATCGTCTACACGCTTTGGCTGGCGTACGTCGTCGTCAAGCTCCGAGAACCGGACCCCGAACCGGAACCGGGTGAGCAGCAGGATCCGCGATGAGCGACGACAACAGTTCGATCGCCGCCCAGCTCGAAACCATCAGCGAGTTGGCAGCACCGCACGGATACGAGCTGCGCCGCTACCCGCACCCGCCATATGGGTGGGAGCTGGTCAAGAGCAACGGTGCCGTAGCGGTATGGGGGTCACTCGATCAGGTCGAACGGTTCCTGCGGAACCCCGCAAAACGTGATCGCAGCATGATCCTCACCGAGGCCGCCCTGTGATGATCCCCGCCAGCCGGATGCCCACCGCCGCCGCCTACCGGCCGGACTCCCGCGACGCCGGAATCCGCCGCTACTTCGGGCTCTCCCAATTCGCGCTGATCGCCGGAATATCGGCCTCGAAATTGTCGGCCTGGCGACACAGCACCCACACCTGGGTTCCCTCACCCGATATTCAGGTCGGTGACCATCCCGGTTGGTCGCTGGCGTGCGTTCACGCATGGAGCCCCGACGGCGACCCGTTCCCGCGGCCGCCGGTCGTGCGATTCGCCGACACCGCCGCCATCAAGGCCCGCTACCACGGGATGCCCACCACCACCTTGTGGGCGTGCATCGGCGACGGCACCATCCCCCGGCCTGTCGTCTGGATCGACAACCGACCGGGCTGGCTGTTGTGACGCGTGCCCGTCACAACTCCCGCCCCGGTCGTGCGTGACCGGGGCGGGCTGATCTCTCCCGTGGGGTACGGGAGTAGTAGGTAATGGAGGGATATCCATGTTCAAGATGATCCGGTTGGCCATTATCGCCTCAGTCCTGGCAGCACTGGGCGTCGTACTAACAGTCCAATCGCCAACAGCCCAAGCAGCAAGCTCGCCTTGCGATTTCACATTTGCCGGTCCGGGGGTTCCGTACTTCGCGAGCGACGCGGTTCTTGTCGGCGGCTACGCCAATTGCGATCCGGCGCCCGAAACCTTCCATGTCTCACTGGAATTGATGTACAAGCAGACTGGCGGCAGCTGGGTTCGCCGCGCGGCAGCGACCGATTCCAAGATCCCCAACCCGCGCCTCAACATCGCCACCTACGCCGGGCGATGCGAGCCCGGAGCATGGCAAGGCATCGCTACGATGTGGGTGACCGTGAACGGCGTCACCGTCAGCACCCCGAAGGCGCGACCATTCCGACCATCATCACGTGCTGAAAGGCAAGACCACGATGAATCTGCGACAAACCCTGAGACGGCGCTGGTTCTTGCTCCGCATGCTGGTCGAACGCCTGGCCCCGAGCCCGGGACAGGGGTACCCGCTGCGGCGGGAGTTCGGCGGCTGGACGATCCGCCCCTTGCAGGGTTGGCGGCGCTGGCAGTGGATCACACCGCCCCTGCACTACACACGCTCCATCCCAGCTGGTGATCAGGACGCTGCGGTCGACTGGGGGCTTGAACGCATGGGCATGTAGGCGCGCAGAGACGCCGAACGCGCTCCGCCTTCCGAATCAACGAAGGCGGGGCGCGTTGTTTCGGCGGTCACGGTGTCGGCGCCTGCGCCCGTGGGGCACCGTCCAACATCGGGATCACCTCGTCGAGCGGTGGCACCGATGAGCCTGGTCCACAGGTATCCACGCACACCGTGACCGTCATCGTCCCGCGGTGGATCCCACCCTGTGGGCCACGCGGCAACCACTGTCCGACTCTCACCTGATCGGCATCGTCGGCGGTGAGGACCGCAGCAATTCGATCGAGGGCTGTTTGCCGCGGCAGTGGTACTGGAGTTGGTAGGTGATGTTGCCGTCGCGTTTGGATGTGCGCGTGCGGATGCTGGCCATCAGCGTGTGTCCTTCAAGGTGGTCGGATCAGTGTCCGCCGACATCCCCTCAGATGTTCCCGTTCGACCGCTGTTGCCGTAGCTGTTGCCGTGTGGCCAGGCCAGATCCGGCAAAAACCGTGTCTGACCTGGCCGTTTCCCGGCGGAGGATAGGGGATTTGAACCCC
>NZ_JBSUQM010000012.1:0-173980 GCF_054065835.1 Nocardia citri | reverse complement strand
TGCTAACCCCACAAGGGCTCACACCAACGATTGCGAGAATGATCGCATATACCAGTCCTTGCTCGTTTCAGCGGTGCTATGCCCGTGCCAGCGGTAGCTCCCGCGGGTAGCTGTAGAAGCGGCGCTGCGGGTCATATTTGTCGCGCAGCGTCTCGAGTCGTTGAGCGCATTCTGGCTGCAACACAGCAATCGGGTGAACAGCTAGGTCGGCATCGCCAACGTAGCCAACCCCGTTCGAGTGGGGCTCGATGCGCCCGATCGCATCGGTGTGCCACGTGCGCATGGCCTCGTCGTCGGCACCATCGTCATACGCGGCGAAGACTCCGAAGTTAATTTGTTCCGGAATCTCGAGTGCTGCGTTGGGATGTTCGTCCCACGGAACGGCGGGCAGCAGCCATACCGCAGAATGCGGCGAGGGCAGACTCTTGAATACGACCTCGGCGTCCTGCCACAACTGCGGGCAGGACTGATCTCGGACGTAGAGGTTGTCGGCCAGATAGCGCTTCCCCTCGGGGGCTATCTGGTCGAACAGGGTATATAGCTCGGCGACCGACGTCCGGCCGCGGGGAACGTGGACAAGCGCACGGTCTAGCCTTGGTGCGGCCGCCAACGGTTCGAGCGGCCGGGCGGCGGCGTCGACACTATCCCCGAAGCTGTAGCCGACCACCATGAGCACGGATTCGTTCCGCTGCGGGCTGGGGGTTACGGTAAGCGATGCGTCATCGCCCCCGCCTCGAGGACGGCTGAGGAGGTCTCGACAAACCAAGGCAGCAGCTGCTCGTAGGCCGAGACTTGGTGGCTCTGCATGGTGGCAACGACCACGCGCGGCTGCGGGTACACGTCGATGTGGAAGCGCGTGGCCACGGCGAAGAATCCCGGCCCACCGCCACGCGCAGCCCACATCAATTCGGGATAGACGTTGTCGGTGATATGTAGCGTTTCGCCTTCTGCGGTCACGATGTCGACCGCGCGCACGCTGTAGCAGGCCGGTCCCAGCTTGACGGCGTTGAGTCCCCAGCCACCGCCGAGCAGGTAACCACGCGCTACTTCGTAGCCAGGGTCGGGCGGCCGGTAGATCGCGCCATCGAATTTGTTCATAAGGCTGAATTCCTTTGCGGTTGTGCGGGATCGCTCGCTTTACTGGCCGCGCGCAGCGCCCTGGGCTCAGCTGCCACTGTTCGGCGTTGAGCGCACCGTACGCGCTGCGCCACCGAAAGGTGGCAATCCGCAGTGTTGGCGACCAAGATTCTCGAACTGGGTATCCGGATGCACAAGAACGTGCTGGGTGAAGGCTTGAATATCACGTTGAAAGCGCTGGATCGGATTTTGCTCTCGAATCACCGAGGCGCCGCTTCCCAAGTAGAGCAGGTCGATCGCTTCTCGGGCCAACTGGAAGGAGTAGGACACACTCCCCATCAGCTGCTCCGCCCTGACCAGTGGCGGTAGTTCCGGATCACCAGCTTTCCAATTAGTGCACAGGCCCACGATCCGCTGCGTCAACGCGTCGATAGTCGATATCTTGATGGCAGCTTGCCCTACCGGTTTGCTCAGGCAGGGAGAGGACCGCAATTGATTTTATCTTCGCTGCGCGCTGTCGACCGCGTTGCAGCCATTCGCATCGCACGCGGTCGTCGAGAATTCCACCTCACCGACGTCGTCGCTGTGCGCGGATCATGAGTGCGCGAACAGGCACCCGAATTCCTGCCATTCCGCGAGTTCCAGTTCGGGCCAAAAGCCATACGTGCCTTTACTTTTGTCCACTGACCTTCTATCAACATCACGGCGACTGGCCCGTTCCGCGAACTTCGCACTGTCATTCATCTGGACGCTGGGCGATTGGTCGAATCACGACGCCGACTCGTTCGACTCACCCGCCTGCTGGAAAGTCGTTGCGCGGTCGATCGGGCGATGGCGGGTGTCGCTGGGCCCGACAAGGCCGCGCGCTGACTGCAGAAGACCCCACGCACGATCAGTGGCAGCGAGCGTGCACGATGACGGGCTGTCGCATCATGATCGTGGCTTCGAGAGAAACGAATTTGTTACATCGTGTAATTCAGCCGAAGCGTCCACGGTCTAGTTTTTTTCTACTACCGTAGAGCTTCCGCTCGGGTGCATCGCACTGAGCGCGGACAACACTTCGAGGAGCGCCATGACCGCCACGACCCCGCCCGACACCACTAGCAACGTGCTCGGAAGTCTCACCGCGGAGGAGATCGTCCTGGCGAGGGAGGTCCTCGTCGCCGCAGCTCTCGTCACCACTTCCACCCGCTTCGTCTACGTCGGCCTCGAGGAGCCCGACAAGACCGACGTGCTCGCTCACGCGAAGGGCGACGCCCCAGCGCCCGAGCGACGCGTCCGGGTGATGTTGCTGGACCTGGCGACCGGCGCCGCCACCGACAACGTCGTCTCGCTGCCGCAGCGCTCGGTGACGTCCAGCGCACCCGTCGATCAGGAGGTCGGGCAACTGCCGATTCTCGACGAGGAGTTCGGGATCGTCGCCGAGTTCCTCGCGAGCGACCCGCAGTGGGTCGAGGCGCTGCGCAGGCGTGGCGTCGATCCCGCGAAGACCGTCTCGGTTCCACTCTCCGCAGGCACCTACGACAACCCGAATGAGAAGGGCCGCCGCATTATCCGGTCCTTTGCCTTCGTCCAAGACCACGAGCAGGATCTGCCGTGGGCGCACCCCGTCGACGGACTGTGCGCCTACGTCGACACCATCAACCGGGAGATCGTCGACATCATCGATTACCGCTCGTTCGAGGTGCCCACCGAATCGGCGAACTTCGACACCCCGGAGGTCGCCGGACCACCCCTGGACACACTGAAGCCGATCGAGATCACCCAGCCGCAGGGCCCGAGCTTCACGGTAACGGGTGAGCACATCGACTGGACCAACTGGTCGCTGGACATCTCCTTCGACGCCCGCGAGGGGCTCGTCCTGCGCAATCTCGAGTACCAGGAGCGCAGCGTCCTCTACCGCGCATCCATCAACGAGATGGTGGTTCCGTACGGCGATCCCTCACCGAACCGCTACTGGCAGAACTACTTCGACACCGGTGAATACGTGTACGGACGCTACGCGAACTCGCTGCGACTCGGTTGCGACTGCCTCGGCGAGATCCACTACTTCGACGCGGTTCTCGCCGACGAGCAGGGCAGCCCCCGCACCATCACCAACGCGATCTGCATGCACGAGGAGGACTACGGCACGCTGTGGAAGCACACCGACATCTTCACCGGCACCAGTGAGGTCCGGCGTCAACGTCGCCTGGTGATCAGCTTCTTCACCACGGTCGGCAACTACGACTACGGGTTCTACTGGTACCTCTACCTCGACGGCACCATCGAGCTCGAGGCGAAGCTGACCGGGATGGCGTTCACCGCGGCGTACCCGGAGGAAGGTTCGGACTACCAGAGCCTCGTCGCGCCGGGCCTCGGACTCCCCTACCACCAGCACCTGTTCAGCGCCCGACTGGACATGATGGTCGACGGCATCGCCAACGCCGTCGAGGAGGTGGACGCCGTGAGTGTGCCGATGGGCGAGGGGAATCCGTGGGGCAACGCCTTCACCACCCGCAAAACCAGGATCACCCGCGAGTCCGAGGGAGTGCGCCGCGCGAACGCCGAGTCCGGCCGCACGTGGCATATCGTCAACACCGAGAAGACCGGACGGATGGGCCATCATCCGTCCTACGCGCTGCACGCACAGCAGAATCCGACACTGCTCGCCGACCCGGCCTCTTCGATCGCCACCCGCGCGGCGTTCACCACGAACCAGGTGTGGGTCAGTCGGTACGACGTGCACGAGCGTTACGCCGCAGGCGATTTCGTGAACCAGAGCTCGGGAGTCAGCGGGCTGCCCGCCTATCTCTGCGCCGACCGGGACGTCGACGGGCAGGACATCGTGCTGTGGCACACCTTCGGCATCACCCACTTCCCACGGACCGAGGACTGGCCGATCATGCCCACCGACTACGCGGGATTCACCTTGAAACCGTACAACTTCAGCGACCGCTGCCCGGTTATGAATATCCCGCCGACCAGCGCGAGCCACTGCCATGGTCACGGCAACGGCTGACCACCGGGCACCGCACGCAGGCCACCGGCTCGCGGCACTGTTCGCGCTGGGTTTGTCCGCGGTGTCGGCCGCGGCGCACCTCACGATGATCCACGACATCGGCGTGGCCCGGCAGGCCGTCGTCGTGGCGATGGCCGCGGCGTGCGTCGCCTGCGGTGTCCACCTGGTGCGCATGAGTTCCCGCAGCGCCGCTCCCCCGGCGTGGGCGCTGACCGCCGCGATGTCGAGCGTCATGATCGGCGCACACCTCACCGGGAACCACGTGCACGGCACACACGCTCACGCGGTCGGTCTCGTCGACGTCTCGATGTCCTCGTCGGATCCCGCGATGAGCGCATCGCTCGGCTTGGCGTTCGCGGAATGCGTGTTCGCCCTGACCATGCTCTGGATCACGACCTGTGATCGCAACGCACAGATCTTCACATCGTCAACGCCCCAGCTGATTCAATTCCAAGGAGATTCGAAATGCCCTCTGCAGACTCGATCCTGATCAATGCCCGTATCTACACCTGCGACCCGGACAACGAATGGGCCGATGCACTCGCCGTGTCCGGCGGCGTCTTCGTCGCGGTCGGCGCCACCGAGGAGGTCATGGCCCATGCGGGTCCAGACACCGAGATCATCGACGCCGCCGGGGCAATGGTCATTCCGGGCCTCTGCGACGTCCACATCCATCTCGCTCTCGGAGGCGGTCAGGCCGCGTTCGAGCTCCCGATCGCTCCCACCGCCACCGCCGACGACATCTATGCCGCCATCACAGATTGGGCGAGCACGCTCGGCCCCGACGAGTGGGTCGTCGGCGGCATCGTCGGCAGCACCGTCAGGGACAACGTCGCGACCACGGACGCGCTCGCCCGCCTCGACGCCGCGGCCGGCGGCCGGCCGGTCCTGCTCCGCGACGACTCCATGCACAACCGGTGGGTGAACTCGGCCGCACTCGCCGCGATGGGCGTCAGCCACGAGACGCCGGATCCCGATGGCGGCACCTATGTTCGCGACGCGGAGGGCAATTTGACCGGTGTCCTGTGGGAGCTGGCCTCCCAGGTCGCGGAGACGGCGTTCGCCAACAGCGTCGCCGATCCGGCCGCCCGCATGCGGACCGCGGTAGCGACGGCGGCCACACTGTGCAATCAATTCGGTATCACCACCGCCCAGGAGGCGGCCACGATGCACCCCCAACTCGAGGCACTGCGTTCCCTGGAGCAGGCGAACGAACTGACACTGCGGGTTTCGACGTCGACACCGATGCGGCCGTTCCTCGGTCCCGGCGTCACCGGAATCGAACTCGCCACCGTCGCCGAGGAGTATCGTTCCGAACTTGTCGACGTCAGCTTCGTCAAGGTAGTGCTCGACGGTGTTCCGGTGACCCGGACCTCGGCGATGCTGTCCCCGTATCTGTCCACGGGGTGCTGTAGCGGCGAGGAGTTCGGCGAGTGCCTCTACACACTCGACGAGTTGGTGGCGACGCTCGAAGAGGTCGTGACGGCCGGTCGTGGCGCAAAGATCCACGCGGCCGGCGACGCGTCGACGAAACTCGCACTCGACGCCGTCGAGATCATCCGGGAGCGCCACGGCGACGGCCCTCGATTCCAGATCGCGCATACCACGTTCGTCCGGGCGGAGGACCTCGAACGTTTCGCGCGTCTGGGTGTCGTCGCCGACGCGTCGCCCTACATTTGGTACCCCGGCGTGATCCTGGAGTCCATCGTCAAGCAGGTCCCCGGGCATCTCGTCGACACGTCGTGGCCGTTGAAGGATCTGCTGGCGCTCGGTGTCAACGTCTCGGCCGGATCCGACTGGCCGTGTGCCCTTCCCACGCCCGATCCGTGGACGGGCATGGAGGCGCTGATCACGCGGCAGGCGCCCGGCGCTTCCGAGGGCGAGCCGGCACTCAACCCGGCGCAGCGGCTGTCCGTTGCAGAGGCATTGGCCGCGCTTACCATCCGTCCGGCGCAGGCAATGGGGCTCGATCACGTCGCCGGGACCATCGCGCCGACGAAGTCCGCCGACTACGTGGTCCTGGACCGCAATCTGTTCGAGGTGCCCGCTGACACCATTCACGCCACCGTCGTCGAGCAGACCTGGTTCCGGGGGACCAAGGTGTACCAGCGCTGACACCGGTAGCCCGGGTGCGTCGTCGCGGGACGAGTGGGTAGCGTTTACTCGTCCCGCGATCAACCTGGGAGGTAGCCCGCTGTGCCCAAGATCGTCGATCACGACGAGCGCCGCCGTGAGATCGCCGCCGTCGTATGGCGGTTGATCGCGACTCGTGGGCTGTCCGCGGTCAGCATGCGGACGATCGCCGAGGAAGCGGGCTACGCCAACGGCGCCCTGGCCACCTACTTCGCGGGCAAGGACGACCTGCTGCGGTTCGCGTTCGCACACATCTCTCAGGCCACGAACGAGCGAGTGGCCCACCTGATCGGCGACGCCCGCGGCCTCGCGGGCCTGCGGATCTTCTGCCGCGAGATCATGCCCCTGACCGCCGAGACACTCCTCGAAGCGCGACTCGCCACCACCATGTGGCAGCGCGCCATGTACGACCCGCCGATGGCGCAACTCAACACCGACGTGATGGACGCGTGGCGCACCCGCATCGCCGGCTTCCTCGACGACGCCCGGACCGCCGGCGAGATCGATGCCGACGTCGATACCGCACTCGAGACCGACGCCCTGCTGACCTCGTTGATGGGCATGCAGGTGATGGGCGTGCTGATGCGCGATACGTTCGATCCGGCGCGACAGGTGGAGATCAGCGAGCGGTTCATCGCGGCCCTCGGTGGGCTGCCCTCGGCCTGACGCAAGGGTCGGTGTGGGTCGGCATCGTTCGGTTTCGGCCCACACCACACTGCGCGGGAGACACAGCTGCGTTCTCTGTGGCTCGGGTGCCTGGCTGCCCTGAGTGAGGTGCTTACGGTGTTGGAGCGGCTGGGGGTTGAGTACCTGCTGCACAAAGCCGGTAGTGGCCCGCGCTTCCGCGTGTTCTCGAGGGGTGCAAGCCGATGGCGACGACAGCGGCGGCCAGCAGCACGACCGCGCCGATGAGGCCGAGCCCCTGGCCCATGCCGTCGGTGAACGCGACAGCATCCAACCCGCGGCCGGCGTGGGCGCCCAACGCGACGCCGATGACCGCGACGCCGAGCGCGGCACCGAATTCCCGTGCGGCGGTGTTCAACCCGGCACCGAGGCCCGACTGCTCACGGGGCAGCCCCGCCACGACGCCGCTGGTCAGCACCGGGGCGCACAGTCCGAAGCCAGCCGACAGGACGAGCAGATACAGTGCGTACACCGGATACGGTGTGGCGGCCGACGCGCTGGCCGACGCCAGCAAGCCGATTCCGAGCAACGCGAGCCCACCGGTTGCGGGCAGACGCGGACCGAAGCGGGCGTCGATACGCACCGCCAGACGCGGCACGAGGATCATGCCGACAGTTACTGGAAGTACCGCGAGCCCGGCGGCCGCCGCCGAGAAGCCCTTGACGTTCTGCAGGTATTGGGCGTTCACGAAGAACAACGCGAATAATCCGAAAAAGCTTGCTGCCGTGCCCAACAGGGCGATGCGCAATGTGTGGGAGCGGAACAGGCCCGGATCGACCAGCGGATGCGGCACGCGCAGGGAATGGATCACCATTGCCGCGAGCAGTAACGTGCCGGTCGCGAAGCCGGCAAGAACCGTTGGTGAGGTCCAGCCATGGCCCGGGCCCTCGATGATGCCGTACAGGATCGCGGTCGACCCGGCGGTGAGCAGCACCGTACCGATCGGGTCCGGGCTCGCCGCGCGGCGGGGTGTGCGCGGAGTCACCCGCCACACCAGCACGGTCAGCGCCGCGGTGATCGGTGCGATCGCCCAGAACAGTGCCTGCCACGGCAGGTACTGCTGCAGCAGGCCGCTGCCGATATTGCCCAGTGCGCCACCGAGACCCACCGACAGCGTCCACGCAGCCAGGGCTTTCGCGCGCGCCTGCGGCGTGCCCGACAACTGCACCAGGATCGACATGGTGGCGGGCATGATCAGTGCAGCGCCAGCTCCCGAGAGCGCGCGTCCCACGATCAGCACCGCGGCGTGCGGGGCGAGCGCGCTGGTGATAGCGCCGATTGAGAACAGACCGAGTCCGCACAGTAGCGCGCCCCTACGGCCGTACCGGTCACCGAGCGCTCCGGCCGGAATGAGCAGCCCGGCGAACACGATGACGTAGGCGTCCACGGTCCATAGCAGCTGCTCCGCGGTGGGCTGCAGCGCTGAGACGGCGAGTTTCGGAATGGCGAGATTGATTGCGGCCACCATGCTCTGGGCGGCCATCACACACGCGCACAGGGTGAACAGTAGGAGACGCGAGACGGCGTGGTCCGCGTCCGAGTGCGTCGCAGCGGGCGTCACGGTCGGAGTCATTGATGAAATCCTTTGCGGGCGAATCCAACTCGGATGTGTCGCGGCAGTCGGTGGGGCCATCCGGGTATTTGCTGGGCTGCGGATTCGACGTGGAACTGCCACGGTCACAGCGGATTCGACGCTAGGGTGAACTACGAAATTACTCAAATGCAATATCGGAAAGAAATACATGCGTGAAACGCAATCGACTGGCCCGCGTGGCCTGGATTTGAACCTGCTGGAAGCCCTTGACGCCCTGCTGACCGAACGCAGCGTGACCGGTGCCGCCGACCGCTTGCATCTGTCCGAACCCGCTGTGAGCCGAGCGCTCGGACGGATCCGGCGCGCACTGGGCGATCCGATCCTGGTGCGTGCCGGCCGGAACATGGTGCCCACCCCACATGCGCTGGCCATCGAGGCCGAGGTGCGTGACGTAGTAGAGCGGGCACGGGCGCTGTTCTCGTCAACGAACGTCGACATCCGCAGCGTGGCGCGCACCATGACGATGCTCGCGCCCGATCTGGTGATCGCCGCCTACGGTCCGGCACTGCTGGCATGCGCGGCTGCGGACGCGCCAGGCGTGCGCCTGCGATTCCTGCCGGAAAGTCACGTCGACCTCCCCATGCTGCGCGAAGGGGAGGCCGACCTCGAAGTGGGCTTGATCGACAGCCGCGCGCCGGAGATCCACCGCGAGCCGCTCTACAAAGACCGGATGGTCGGCCTGGTCCGGCCCGGTCATCCGCTGCTGCGGCCCCGGCACATCACCGTACGCCGATACGCGCAGGCGCGGCACCTGGTCGTGTCACGCCGCGGCCGCGGCTACGGCCCCATCGATGCGGCGCTCGAGCAGCAGGGATTGCGCCGCAATGTGGCGGCGATCACCGGTACCTCCCCGGCCGCGCTGTTCCTGCTGCTCGGCAGCGATCTCGTCGGCCAGATCCCGGCCCGAGTGAGCCACGTCGCCGAGCGGGTCGGGCTCGTAGTATTCGACCTGCCGGTGGATTTGCCGTCGCTGTCGTTCGCCATGGCCTGGCATCCGCGCCACGACGCCGACCCCGCCCACGCGTGGCTGCGCGAGCGGGTGCGGGAACTGATGGCAGCGTAGCGGCCAAGCACACGACCGGGGTCTGGAATGAGGCCGGGGCAAGCTCGACGACTTACCCAGGTACAACCAAGTCGGCTCCACCGACAGCTACCCGCGCCTGCCCGATCACCGTCATTTTCGGATTAGGCCCGACCGGCGTCCGCCGTGCTCGCGAGCCCGCGACCTCGACGCCGCCCTCATGATCGACGAGTTCACCTCCGTACGAGCACAATTCCCCGACACCCCAGCGTTGTTCCATTCTCGCTTCGCCACCCATGGCTTTATCACCGAGCAGAACTGTCATCCGTTCGCGACAGGTGATGATGAGCGGACCGTGATGGCGCACAACAGAGTTCTCCCCCGACATCGTGCACCCCGACCTTCTACGACGCGGCGTAACCAATCGCGACGCAGCTATCTGCCCGGCCAACCCTGCTCCCGCCGAGAAATGGACATCCGGAGGTGATTCATCCTCCGCATACATCGCTCCCCCACCGACACAACGCCGTTCAGCTCACCGACCGGCTGGCCCTGGGGTGATGGGTCGACGAAATCCGCTGCGCGTCTCTGTCGTACGGCGCGGGTGCGATCCTTGCCCGGATGGCAGTCTGCTCATGCCGCTCGACCTGGGGCTTACGGGAACCTCCATTGGGCTCGCCCCAGGTGATGACGACTTCGGAGCCGATCTCCGCGTGTCCATGGTTTATTACCGCGAGCGAGAGGATGTCACCCAGCGGATTCTGGTAGGCCGCGTGGCGCGACAGGCCGATCAGGTCTCCCCGGGGGGAGCGAATTTCGTCGTGCTGGCTCCAGGCGTAGTTCACGATGGGGAACGCGAAGGCCTTGTATCGCGGTTCCGATCCGAACTGAGACCGCAAAACCCGTGCGATGTCCTCCCGATCCCATACCAGCGTCACCTTGGTCCGCTTGGCCCCCTCGGGGAGGCCAGCGAGTACTTCTCTTCCGTGAAAGTCGTGATCGAACTTGATCACGTTCCCGTAGCCGAAATCGTACGGCGTCGCATAGTAATCCTCGATATTCGATCCGACGAAGCTACCACCCAGCTCGAAGTTCGTCTCGTAGGTATTAGCAGGCAATGTCCGGCGGTAATCCTTCAGCTCCGGGTCGGTGAGTATCCCAGGTACGGGATACGGCATCCAGCCGCTGGTCAGGTTACTGTAGTAGGCCGTCATCCCCATCTGTTTCAAACCGAAGTCTTTGCCGGCTTCCAGAACGAGCGAGCGAACCGACTCTTCTTCGGCGAAAGGCCCGGAAAGTTCAACCGCGAAAGAACCTGTCATGCCGTGCCGCAGTGCCATGACGTCGTGTTTGCCTATGCGCACGAGCTGGTGGCGGAAGAACGGGATTTCCGGGGTCTTTCCGTGGACTGCACGATCGAAGATCGCCTCGGCATTTGGCCCGGCCAACTCGAACCGGTACCTGACGCGGGTACCGCGCGGGTTGTTGTTGGTGGATTCATCGCGGAAGAGTTCGACGTCGTAGCCACCCTGTTTCGCCTGATATTCCACCCAATTGTGCACCGGCGCACCGCTCACGAGCTCAAAACTCTCCTCGCCGTGTCGGTAGAGGATGCTGTCGCCGATGAGGTGGCCGCTGGGCGTGCAGGCGATGAACTGCTTGGCCCGATCAACCGAGTAGTTCTTGAAACTGTTGATCGCGATCGAGTTCAGTAGGGCGAATGCACCCGAGCCTTTGACGAACAGCGATGGCATGTTGTGTGACTGATGCAGGAGAACTGCTGTCTCCGCGGCCGCCGTCTGCTCATCGCGCCAGTTCGAAAACACCAGCGGTACCGGGTCGGCCCGCACCGCTCGCGAGGAGTGCATGGGCTTGACGTCGTTGTACAGGTGGCTTACCAGATCGGTTGTTCGGTCGATGAATTCCTGCAGGTTCTCGCTGCACATGTCGCATCTCTTCTCTGTCGTGGCCGCCTGGCCACCGTGGACGGTCACGAGCTCGCGACCGATGGCTGTGGCCCCGACACGGTCCACTCGGGCGCTTGCACTTGTAGTCTTCTCGAGGTTCGTTGTGGCCGGCTCAGGCATTCGTCGGCCGGCCACGGCAGCTGTGCCTGCCTCGACCGGGTCAGATCGTCGGCTCGACGACCAACCGCTCGTCGGTGAACTTGCCCTCCTCGAGTATGGCTTTGCCGTCGAGCAGCACGGTGCAGTCCGACATGGGAATGTCGATGTGTCCCTTGGTCGACCGCGTGCCGCCGTGTTCGGTATTGGGGCCGGTGGAGAACAGGAAGTTGCCCGCGTAGACACGCGCGGCCGCGGTGAGCCGGTTCAGCTGCGCATTGACGTGGAAGATGTAGTCGCGGTGCGCGTTCGGGTGCAGGCCGAAACCGAGATGCGAGATGGCGTAGGGGTCCATGTCGTCCTCGGAGACCTTGTTGCGGTCGAGCCAGTGCCTGAACTCGCGCGCATCGGCGCTGCCTTCGACCTTGCGAATGAAACCGTCGCGGACCTCCAAGCGGATCTCCGATTCCACGATCCGCGCGAAGGGCAGAATCCACATGTCACCGGGCTGGATCACCACTGTCCCGTTGGCGCTGCCCTCATCCGGGCAGTTCGTGATGTGACCCGCACCCCACAAATCCATCCGGCCCGGCTCTTCGGCGAAGCCGTACTGCGACTTCACCCTGAGCTCACCACGCGTCCAGGTCAGCTCCGTGCCCGCCTGGTTGAGCAACGTGATCTCACGAGCACCTGACCACAGCTCCGCGGCCTGCAGCACAGCCGGCTTCAATCCCGGCGGGGAAAGCAGCTTTTCCAACTCCACCGGACCATCCATGATGGTCTGAATCCGCACGCCGGCGTCACGCAGCTGACGCGACCAACTGGCGAAGTTCGGCGGGTGGAACGTGACCACCAACTGACTCTGCCTGAGCGCCGACATGATCCCTTCCGCGCCCGTGATGCCGTCGGCGGCCACGCGGCTGGGGTCGGGCAATGAGCTGAATCCGAGCTCGAAGGCGAAAGCCCCGAGTTCCTTCAACGCATGCGACGCCGCAGCGACATAATCACGGGGAGTATCAAGGTTGGTCAGCAGAGCCACGGTCTCTCCGGGCTTGACCGCACACTGTTCGAGATTCTTCCGGAACAGACCGGCCAACTGAACCTGGTGCACAAGGGACATCTAGATCACGCTTTCTCTCAGTAGACTTCGAGTTCGTATTGCAGCGACGGTTGCGACGAGATGCTGTCTCGGGGGCTTCCGAGCGATCCGGCTAATTCGGCACTCCATATTCCGCGGGTAGGAGGTTGAGGTGAGTGTCAGTCACCCAGTCGCACAGGCAACCGGCGGAAGCCCAAATTTGCCCCGCCTTCGAGACCGGTGTACTCCGGCTCACCGCCTAGCCTTATTCGCGGCAGCTCACGCAATTCTTCGAGAAGTATGCGCAGTTCGGTGCGGGCAATGGGTGCACCGACGCACTGATGTATGCCGGCGCCGAAGGCGAGGTGTCCGCGCGCACCTCGGGAGACGTCGGCCTCGGCGCCCCCTGGGTATTTTTCTTCGTCTCGGTTGGCGGATCCGTAGGCAAGCAACACCGGCTCACCAGCCGGGATGATGACGTCGCGAACTTGGACTGCACGCGTGGTTGTCCGGGCGAATAAATGGGCAGGGCTGTGCTGCCGCAGCGACTCTTCGACAAAACGCGGAATGATGGCGGGATCATTTCGAATCTGCTCTTGGAGATCAGGCGACGAGCCGAGGAGATAAGCGACATTGCAGAGCGCATTGACGGTCGTCTCGTGGCCGGCGATAGCAAATGTGGTCAGAGTACTGATGAGTTCGTCATCGGTTATCGGTCGACCGTCGATTTCTGCGCTCAGAAGTGTTGTGATGTAGTCGGGCTTCGGGTTGGATCGGCGTTCTGCGATTTCCTCGGCCATAAGGTCGCGGAGTGGATTTCGGGCTTCGTGAAGAGGCCGTTTAGCGGCCTCGTCGAAGGATGCCTGGGTCAGTTCACGGAACTGGGAAACAGTGGTTTCAGAGTAACCGATGAGTTCGGAGAGTACCCGCAGCGGCAGTGGCGCGGCGACAGTCTCTACGAAGTCGGCCGACTTCGCTGCGGCAAGGTCACCGAGAAGTTGCTTGATCGTCTTGCGGACCAGCGGCCCCAGTCCCGTGATTTTCTCCGGAGTGAAGGCCGCGGTGAAGAGCGAGCGATAGGCGGTGTGTATGGGAGGATCGAAATCGATCGGAATCGAGTGACCTACCTCAGGAACTCTAACCCCGTTTGCGGAGGAAAATGTTTTATGGTCGCGCGCCGCTGCAATAACGTCGTTGTATCGCGTAAGGATCCAGAATCCGCCATGCGATTTCGAATGCGCTACCGGGCAGCGAGAACGCAGCTCCGCATAGGTTTCCCAAATGTTGTGCTCACCCATATCCGCCGCGTGGTGGTCGAAATCCACGTCGATGTTGCTACTCATATCACGCTCCTGGGTCTTGCGGGATTTGCGATTTACTTCGCATGCCTGATGCGTAAATTCGGGAACCTGCGATTCGAACAGCACGCAGCGTTGCCCCGATGCTCTCCGGCGTGGTCGAACAGTCGACAAGCCCGGTTAGCTGCCGGCAGTAATTCTCAGCTGCACATGGCGATAACATCAGCCGGGCAGTCATTGATGGCTTGTTCAACCGCGAAGCGCAAGTCCTCGGGTGGGTCTGTCTGCAGCAGCACGGCTTTGGCGTCGTCGTCCAGGTCGAAAACCTCAGGTGCGGCGATGAGGCAGTAGCCGCAACTGGTGCAACGCTCGCGGTCGAGGGTCAGGTGCATGGACATTTACAAACTCCTTCGGTGTCCACTCCTCTACGAGACTTGTGGGCCTCGCGGGCACATATCGGCGCCCAGGTGGTCAGGGCTAATACGGAGGACACGGCGAGCATTCCTGGGAGAACTCCGAATAACCGGGACCTTTGGTGCCGATGCTAGACCCACGCTTTTCCATCCGTCCAATAGGATTCGTCCCAGGCATATGCCTTTATGGGCATACCGGCGAGCGAGGTCGGCCATCGTCCCAGTTCAGCGGCGAGTCAGAGGTACTCAACCCCGCGACGACGACGATTTGGCATAGGTAGGCGCAGATCGGCATTGGTGCTATTTCGAAAACTACGAGATTCTCTAGTCATGCTGACTCCGCACGAGAGCACCCCCGACCGAGAGCTGGTAATCACGGGTGCACGTATCGTCACTCTCGATGATACGAACACCGTTATCCGCAACGGCTTCATCCGAATTTCGGGCGACACGATCGTCGGAATCGGTCCCTCGGAGGACTATCGTGCGCGGCCCGGTGTCACCGTTATCGACGCTAACGGCTTGGTGGCCCTCCCCGGTCTCGTCAACGCCCACATGCATTTTCACTATCGACGTTGCGGCGGCACAGTTGGACCCGAGATCCTCGGTCCACCGGCACTGGATGCTCTGAGGTCGACGCGAACCGCGTTCAATATGCTGCGCGAGGGCGTAACGAGTGTGCGGGACCTCGGTCACGACGATCACTCCCGACTGCATGTCCGCGACGCCATCGACTCGGGAATGATCGTCGGGCCGACCGCGACCGTGTCCGGTGCCGCGCTCGGAATGCCCTACGGGCATGCTGATTTCGTCGCAGAACGGGTGAACGGAATCCAGGATCTAGTGGTCGCGATCCGCAGACAGGCGCATGAAGGCGCCGACCTGATCAAGATCATCGCCAGCAACGAGGACCTCCCCAATCCGCCCGGCAAAGAGCTGAGCACCAACTGGTACAGCCGAGAAGCGATCGATATCGCGGTGGAGACGGCACATGAGTGCGGCCTCCCGATCGCCGCACATGCCATCGGAACCCGCACAATCGAGTGGTGCATCGAAGCCGGTGTAGACACCATCGAACATGGAATCTACCTGCAGCCTGATCAAGCAAAAGCCATGGTCGAGCGCAACATCTCGATGGTCCCGACGCTGTCCGGCTACTACGAGAACAGCCGCACCTACTGGGGCCGAGCTTGGCAGCCGCGATACGCCGCCCTGTGGGAAGTACACCGCGAGACGATTTCCAACGCCGTCGAGGCGGGCGTACGGATCGGGTTGGGCACTGACACGCTCGGCACGATGGTCCTCGAAGCTCACCTGCTCCATACCTTTGGTGGTGCGTCGCCGCTCGACGCACTCGAGGCGGCTACCCGCGGCGGTGCGGCCATTGTCGGGCGTCAGAAGGAAATCGGCAGCCTCGAGACAGGCAAGCGTGCCGACATCGTCCTGATCGATGGATCGCCGGAGCAGAACCTGAAGGACTTGGCGAAGGTCCGGCACACCGTCGTCGGTGGCGTCGCGTTCAGCCGCGAGGAGCTGTCCAAGGTGATCCCCGGTCGGCACAAGTTGTACGTCGACGAGTGGGATGGATCTGACGGCTCCGGACCGCTCGGTACCTGACCGGGCGAGCGCGACTAGCCAATTCAAGCCGACCGGCACACGTGGGACGGATATACCCACAAAGTAACCGGCCGCCACCTCGATCGGGCGGCCAGACTGCGGAGAAGGGCAATCGAACCTGATGAGCATTGTAATCGACACCAGCCTGGAGCGGTTCGAAGCAGACGTACGGCGTGAGCTCGGCCGGGACGCCACGACTCGCGACGAAGAGACGTTGGCCAGGTACGGCGCTCACGGACTTCCGGGCCCCGACATTCCGCCGGTCCTGGTCACCTTCCCCGGATCCACCGGCGATGTCCAGACCCTGGTCCGCCTGGCCGCTCGCCACAAGATCGAGCTCTGCCCTATAAGCACCGGTCAGAACATTGGCATGGGGTCGGCCGCGGCGGCGCGGCATGGTCAGGTCATAGTCGACCTCGGGCAGCGGATGAATCGGATACTCCACGTCGACGACGTGCTCAACTACGTCGTCGTCGAGCCTGGCGTGACCTATCAGCAACTGCACGACGAACTGGTCCAGCGCGGCGATCGGCTCATGCTCGACACGACGAGTGGTCCACCGTTGGGCGGTCCCCTCGGCAATACCCTCGACAAGGGTGCAGGCTACACCCCGGCCGGAGATCACTTCGGTAGCAGTTGCGGCTTCGAGGTCGTCCTTCCCGATGGCCGCATCCTGCGCACCGGCGACGGGTCCGTTTCCGGTGCCAAGTCGTGGCACCTCTCGAAGTACGGCCTCGGGCCGGTACTCGACGGACTATTCGTCCAGTCGAACCTCGGCATTGTCACAAAAATGGGCATCTGGCTTCTCCAGCGGCCTCCCGTGGTTCGCGCCTTCGGGTTCAGCTATCCCGAAGACGAGGATCTGGCCGAGATCATCGAGCTGGTTCGTCCGTTGAAGCTCAGCAATGCCGTTCCTACCGCGATCAAGGTCACCAGCGACCTGTACTCGCTCGGCACCGAGATGCGATTCCCCGAGGACCTCGCCGGAGGGGCGTCGTCACTCGACAACGCGGCGCGCGCCGAACTGCGTCGGCGACACAACTGGGGCGCTTGGACTGTGACGGGTGCGGTTTACGCGGCCGATGAAGACGCCGCCGAGGCGCAGTTGACCCGCGTGCGCGAACACTTCCTGGCCGGTGGAAAGGCCACCTATCTGGATCATGAGACCATCTCGAATGATCCGAAACTGCGCATCCACCTCGACACGTATACGGGCAGGCCCACTGCCTCCGAGCTCGAGATCCGCAACTGGCGTGGCGGCGGACTCGCCTCGATGACGCCCGGGACACCGCTGATCGGCAGCGTCGCCGCGGAGCATCAGGCGTTGTCGCGCCGGATTCTCAACGAGCACGGCTTCGATTTCGTCGTCGAGTACATTTGCGCGGGCCGCCTCGCGCGTGCGCTGCACATGGTCTTGTTCGACTCCGCGAACCCGGAGGAACGGAGCCGTGCCGTAGCTTGCGTCAGTGCGCTCGCCGACGCCTATGCGGCGGAAGGCTGGCCGGTGTCGCGCATGCCCATTCACCTGCACGGTGACGAAATGCAGCGTCGAGAAGTATTCAAAGATATCTGTAGTGCAATCAAATCGACGATCGATCCGAATCGGTTGATTGCACCCAGTCGCTACGGAATCGTGTAAACCGCGCCCGAAAACGACAGGAGAAAATCGTATGACGTCGAACCGTCCCGCTCTCGGCGACGCAGATCCATCAGGGCGCGGGCCGGCGCGACAGTCCGGCTTCACGGATGGCCCCATACCGACGGCCGCAGACACACCGACGATGCCCGAGTCGATGTGGCGCGTCGCGGCGGCGAGCAGTGTGGGCAGCATGATCGAGTGGTATGACTTCTTCATCTACGGGTTCGCGGCGGCGCTCGTATTCGGCAAGGTTTTCTTCCCCGCGCTGGGAACTGCAGCCGCCACAGTCGCCTCGTTCGCCACGCTCGGCGTCGCGTTCGTTGCCCGGCCGATCGGTGCAATCGTGTTCGGGCACTTCGGTGATCGGCTCGGTCGCAAGAAAACGCTGATCGCCTCGCTGCTCATGATGGGCCTGTCGACCGTGCTGGTCGGCCTGATCCCGACCGCGAACGAAATCGGCGTAGCGGCACCGGTGTTGCTGGTGGTCCTGCGCATTGTGCAGGGGCTGGCGGCAGGAGGAGAGTGGGCAGGTGCCGCACTGTTCGCCGCGGAGAACGCCCCCGCGGCAAAGCGTGGATTCTGGGCGATGTTTGCCTCGCTGGGCGGCGGACTCGCGCTTGCCCTCGCCCCCGCGACTTTTCTGGTCGCCGGCATCGGAATGAGCGATGACGCATTCGTAGGGTGGGGTTGGCGCCTACCGTTCCTTGCCAGCTTTGCGCTCATCGGTGTCGGTCTATGGATCCGGTTGAGAATGACTGAGACGCCAGTATTCGAATTGGAGATGGCTCGAAGTCCATCGACCCGGGTTCCGTTCGTCGAGGCATTGAAACGGCAACCACTGCGGATTCTTTTCGCTAGTGGAACGATGATCATCGTCGCGGCCTTCGGATACACCGGTGCGACATATTTCACAAATTACGGAACGTCTACCTTGGGCCTCGGGCGGACAGTCGTTCTGTCGATGAGCACCCTGGGTGGCTTGTGCAGCGTGCTAGGAATTCTCGTCGGCGGCGCGATCTCGGATCGATTCGGTCGGCGCCGGGTGGTGCTTGTGGCGACCGCTCTCGGAATCGTATGGGCGCCGGTGTTATTTCCGATCTTGGACAGTGGGTCATTGTTCTTGTTCGGCGTCGGGATCGCCGTGACGATGTTCATCAATGGATATGGATTGGGCCCGATGAGCGCCTATATGTCGGAACTGTTCGACACGCGCTACCGCTACACCGCCGCGGGCTTGAGTTACAATTTTGCCACGATTATCGGCGGCGGTATTGTGCCGATCCTCGCCGTTGCGATTACCGCCGCTTTCGGCGGGTTCGTTTTCAGTATTTTGCTGGCGGGCCTGGCTGTCGTCAGCATGCTGTGCGCCCTCGCACTTCCCGAGACGCGGAGTTACGAGTTGTACAAGTTGCCCGAGGCTGAATCCACGTGAGACATGATCTCAACCCGGGTCACCGCAGGTAACCCTCCCCGATGCCACCACAAGCCCACGCTTCGGGTAGAGGTCCCGGGTCCGCCGTCGGGTCTCCGGCCAGCGGACCGGGGAGAGTTCGCCGATCACTCGTGGTCGCCGGCGAACGCCGGGCTGATCCCTTCGGGCAACGGGGCACGCCAAACGCGCAGCACAAGGCTGAGCATTTCTCGGTAACCGGTCAGTACAACCACGTCGGACAGCGTTTCGATCCCGAGTATTTCCACAGCGCTTCCAAAGAGCTCGCCTTCGATGTCCTGCTCTTTCACCAAACGCGCTGTGATCGTGTACACCATTGCCTCGTCATCCGAGAATGTCGGCACGCTCTGGTCTATGCGGATGGCGTCGATCTCGTCCTGAGTAAGCCCGATAGCCAGCCCGACGCGCTCGTGCGCATACCATTCGTACTCGGATCGGTGCAGCGCCGCGACCGTCAAAACGGCGATCTCCCGTTGTCGGGCAGTGAGATTCGTGCCGTTGCGGACAGCGTCCCCGAGTTCTTGAATTCCGTGACCCACTACAGGATTCAAGAGCATGGCATTGAATGGACCCTCCAGGCGGCCATCCGCATCCGTCACTCGGAAAGTGGCGGGGCCGGGACCCGTCGGCACGCGGAGGATCCTTTCGTAGAAGGCCCGGCGCGATTCGTCGAGTTCCTCCGGTTTCGGCCAGTACAGGCGACCATGTTCCATCTGTGCTTCCCTCTTCTGTGGAATAAGAATTCCGCGTTTCGATTCCGACGCAGAAAATAACAGCCTAAATTGCCGTAGCGTGATGCCGAACAACGGCGCGCGATATCCGCTCGACCCGATGACTAGGTCGAAAATACCATCATTTTGGAATACGAATTCAGCCTGCCTCGAAGCTCCTCGGCAGTCGAGAGCAGCAGTTCCATCAAAAGCCGAACGCCCCGACTCGGATGGCGATTCTCGGAAACGGTGAGACCAACCGTGCTGGTGATGTTCGGTAGCTGGATGGGCAGGATCTCCAAGGCTGAATCGCTCTCGGCGATGAGGAAGGGCAGAGCAGCGACAGCATCGGACGAGACGAGGAGATTGTGCAGAGTGAGAATCGACGTGCACTCGATGCGATTCTCCGGAAGTTTGAATCCTCGCGAAGCGAACAGCATCTCGAGCTCTCGGCGCAGCATCGTCTGATCAAGTGGGATGATCCACGGGTAATCGAAAAGGTCGTCGAAGGTCGGGTTTCCGCCTGCGACCAGGGGATGCCCTTTGCGAGCGACGGCGCGGATAGGCTCGGGATACAGCCCGAGTTGTCGCAGACCGGTCGGGGCCAATCCAGTCGTGATGCGACCAATCGTGATGTCGACCTCCCCCGAGAGGAGCGCCGAGCGCATCAGATCGGGTGTCATCTCCCGCACGATGACAGTGATACCCGGATGTTTCTCCTTCAGTGCATGAATTGCCTTCGGAAGAAGAATATTCGAGCCGGCCAAATGCGTCCCAACGGTCACCCGTCCCGCAGTTGCGTCAGCCAGTTCGTGCAAATGCTGATCAGCCTGCCGCACGTGAGACAAGATGGATCGCCCGTGCTCGAGAAATATTTCTCCAAAAACTGTCGGAGACATCCCGCGCGGTCCGCGATGGAACAGCTCGACACCGAGCACACATTCGAGATCGCGCAGCCCACGCGTGACAACCGGCTGCGTGACGTGCAAGGCTTCCGCTGCGCGAACAATACTACCATAATTGGCAATAGTCACCGCGAAAACGATTTGCCGAAGCTTCAGCCGGTCAACCAACATATCGTTACCCTTATATCTGTATTGGACCATTACCTGTCAGGGGCGGATTACCATCTTCAAGAAACCGTTCTCGCGGTCGGCGAACGCCGCGGCTGCGCTGGGCAATTCATCCAGTGTCACTTCGTGTGAGATCACCGAGGTCGGGTTGATGACGCCGCTACTGATCAACTGCATGGCTTTCCATTGGGCTGCCTTGGCATTCGCGGAGCCATTCAACCGAATCTGTAGGTTCTTGCGGTACATGTCAAACAGCGACACCGGGTGCTCCACCTCCAGGTAGACCCCGCCACCACTGATGATGGCTCCGGGGCGAGCGATCGACAGAGCGAAATTGAATGCGGGGCCACGGCCGGCGAACTCGATTACCTTGTCGACGCCTCGGCCCGCGGTCGCCTCGGCTACCGCGGGCAGTGCGTCGGAGCCACTGGCGTCGACCGCCTGCGCACCACGATCCGCTGCCGCGGCAAGCCGGCTCGGCACGGTATCGAACGCCAGAATCGGCCTGCGGGTCCGCTGCCGTGCCAGGGCGAGTGCCAACAGCCCGGTCGGGCCACATCCGATCACCGCGACAGCGTCCGTCGCCTCGATACTCGCCGCATCGACCGCGATGATCGCAGCCGGCAGATTACAGGACAGGAACAGTGCGCTGACGTCGTCGATGTGGTCCGGGACATGCTCGAGACTGTCGTCGGCCAGCGGGACGCGAACGAATTCCGCCTGACTGCCGCCGAGATCGCCGAATGCGACACCAGCCCTGAATATCGCCCCCTTTGATGTCTCGCAATGAGCTGTCTGACCAACGCGACACAAAAAGCAAGTACCACAACTGACCGAATAGGGAAAGGTCACCCGGTCGCCGACAGCGAAGCGCCGGACTCCGTCTCCGACCTCGACGACTTCCGCGCAAATCTCGTGACCGAGCGTCGTACGGCCGAGGGCCACCAGCGGATCCGCCTCGCCCCCGTAGGTGTACAGATCGGAACCGCACATCGATGTGGTGATCGTCTTGACGATGACATCACTGGCGTGCTCGATCCGGGGATCCTCGACCTTCTCGATCCGAACGTCCCGCGCCCCGTGATACACCGCTGCACGCATACCATGTCTCCGATCCCGCCAGGGTATTTCCTGACCGTAACGTCATACTAGAGTGATATTCTAATAGGTGGAACCCTTCGATGGAAGTTCACCAAACTGATACAGCCAGCGCCGCCGTGGGCGCGATCGGATCCGCCGCGCCATAGGATCGTGCGAGCATGCTGACCTTGCGGTCGCCGATGCGCATGTCGCCACGGACGCCGAGTCCTGCGGCACTGCGCATCAGCGCCCGAAGGATGCCGGCACCGCCTCGCAACAGCGGAACCGCGACGACGAGGTGCCCTGAGCTCCGTCGTGCAAGCCACTGGTCAACCTCGACCACGAACTAACTTAAGTTAAGGAGTGAATCAGTGGGTCTCGGACATCTGCTGCATCACAATCCCGACCAAGGCACCACGGGGCTCACCATCGATCACGGCGGCGGTTACGACGTGTTCGGCGCGGTGTTCTTCGGCGGCCGCCGCGACCGCGTCTACCGCCGCCTCGCCGAGCTGAGCGGCGCCGAACCCGGTGATCGGGTCCTCGATATCGGCTGCGGCACTGGCCATTTGAGCCGTCGCTTGGCCGCTGCCATAGGCTCCGGGACAGTTCTCGGCATCGACCCGTCCGCCGCGGTTCTCGACCGTGCCCGCAAGACCACCAAGGAACCGAACTGCACCTACACCGTCGGGGTCGCCGAATCGCTGACCGCCCATGGTAATTCGTTCGACGTGGTGGCCAATTGCCTGATGCTGCACCACCTCCCCGAGGATCTGCGCCCCACCGCCCTCGCGGAGATGCGGCGCGTACTGCGTCCCGGCGGACGACTGCTGATCGGTGAATTCCGGCCACCGGCGAACCACGTGGCCCGACACGTCGTCGGCATACTGACCGGCCCGGCCATGGAACACAACCCCATCCACCTGCTCGAACCAGCCGTAGCCGCAGCGGGATTCGAGCAAGTCGCCTCGGGAGATCTGCACCCGTGGATCCGCTACATCACCGCGATCAAGCCGGGCACTGCCGAATGAGACACCCGACAGGCGGCCCGCGGGTGCGCTGCGGATTATCGCGCGTCCCATTTGAATGTGCCTGCCACCGCGGCGTTTTCGGGTTTGCTGCCGTTGGCGGTGGAGGAGGTGGTCGATGAAGGTGAGCAGGTCTTCCTGCTCAACGATATGTTCCGTGGGTTGCTGATACCACACCAACGTCGGTGTCTTTTGGGCAGCCTCTGTCGACCTGGATAACTGACTCGGCATGGTGGAGCGACGAGGACAGCGAATGGCTGCTCCGCGGTCGACAGCGCGCAGCGAAGATAAACTTGCTCGTCGAGCATCCGCGGCAACTGCGGATCGTAGGGCGCGAGACCAGTCGGTTCGAGCTGTGGCGGTTCGCTGTCGACCCAGGGTGTAGCCATCTGCTGCCGGGTACTGCACAGCTGTCGAGCGACCTCGGATGCACCGACGATAGCGCCCGACTATTGAGCATCTGGCCTGGCTGAATCAACTAGTGTGGGGGCTATCTGCTCGCGGGTGCGGGTTGAGTACGGCCGTTAGCCAGACAAGTGGTCACGGGACGGCACAATGGATGACACACCAATGGGTGGCGGGGACACCGTCCGGGCGTCGGGGCCAGCGGTGGCGTTCGGTCGCTACCGGCTGTTGTCGCTGCTTGGTCAGGGCGGCATGGGCCAAGTATGGCGGGCACATGATTCGCTGACCGACCGGGTGGTTGCGCTAAAAGTGTTGCCTGAGCGCTTCGCCGATGACGAAGAGCTGCGCGAGCGGTTCCGCCGGGAGTGCCGGACGGTGGCACAGTTGACCGAGCCGCATGTGATCCCCATCCACGACTTCGGCGACATCGACGGTCGGCTCTATCTGAATATGCGCCTGATCGAGGGCACCGACCTGCGCACGGTGCTCATGCGAGAAGGGGCCTTGTCGCCGCAGCGGGCAGTGGCGATCATCGCTCAGGTGGCCGGCGCGCTGCAGGCGGCTCACGACGCCGGACTGGCGCACCGCGACGTCAAACCGTCCAACATCCTGCTGTGCGCCGATGATTTCGCCTACTTGATCGACTTCGGGATCGCCCACGCCGCCGACGACCGTACGCTGACCAAGACCGGCGAGACCCTCGGCACCTTCGCCTATATGGCGCCGGAGGCGATTAGCGCGGAGGTCAAGACCGATGCCCGAATGGACGTATATGCGTTGGCGTGCGTGCTGGATGAGTGCCTGACCGGTCGGCCACCGTTTGCGAGCACATCGGGTATAGAGGGTGTGATCGCCCATCACCTGCGCACCCCGCCGCCGCGACCCAGCACCACGACACCCGATGTACCGACTGCCTTCGATGCCGTCATCGCCAAGGGAATGGCCAAAAACCCCGACGATCGATACCAGACCGTGCGCGAACTGGCCGCGGCGGCCCGCGCCGCAGTGGGCGATTCCGCGGTCAGCACCAGCGAGGGCGTATCGGCCCGCCGTGGGCGGCGAATCAGATTGTCGTCCAAGACCGCTGGACTGCTCGCTGCCGCGGTCACAGTTGCGGTGGTGGCCGCCGTCGCGGTGATCATCGGCGTCCAACGGGAATCAGGCGGCGGTGGCAACTCCCCCACATCTATCGCCCCGGCCTACTCGCCACAGACTCCGCTGCCGTTCACCGGCGTCAGCCTGCCCACCGGTGTGGGGGTCGACACGGCGGGCACCGTATACGTCACCGACATGGGTAACGATCGGGTGGTGAAGTTGGCGGCGGGCGCGTCGGACCCGACCCCGCTGCCGTTCACCGGCCTGAAGAATCCCCAAGGTGTGGCTGTCGACACGGCGGGCACCATATACGTCACCGACACGAGCAACAATCGGGTGATGAGGTTGGCCGCGGGCGCGTCGATGCCGACCCCGCTGCCGTTCACCGGCCTGAAGAATCCCCAGGGCGTGGCCGTCGACACCGCCGGAGCCATATATGTCGCCGACCAGGGTAATGATCGGGTGGTGAAGTTGGCGGCGGGCGCGTCGGCGCCGACGACCCTGCCGTTTACCGGGCTCCAAGATCCCCACGGTGTGGCGGTCGACCCAGCGGGCAACGTATACGTGACCGAATTGGGTACCGAGCGGGTGGTGCGGTTGGCGGCGGGCGCGTCGGCACCGACCACGCTGCCGTTTACCGGGCTCAAAGATCCCCAGGGCGTGGCAGTCGACATGGCGGGAGACGTGTACGTCGTCGACTGGGGTAACAAATGGGTGGTGCGGTTGGCGGCGGGCGCGTCGACGCCGACCCCGCTGCCGTTCACCGGCCTGAAGAATCCCCAGGATGTGGCGGTCGACCCGGCGGGCAACGTATACGTCACCGACCTGGGTCCCGATCCGGTAGTGAAACTCCCGGTCGGCTGAATCACCCAGACCGGCCCACACGATCCCAGCGGTGCCGCGATCGGGAAGACATGGCGGTTCGATCGACCAGAACCTCCCGACCGGAACCATCGCGATCATCGACCTGCCCCACACCGACTGAACGATCAATCGGACACCGCCGCATCGGCCGCGCCGGGCCACCCTTCCTCAGCGTGCTCACAGCAGACCGAAATACCGGCGCGTTCGAGCAACCGGTCGGCGATATGGATGCGCTCGTTTCGGTCAGCTACCGCCCCGAATGAGCTGAAGCCGAAACCTCCTGACGGACAGGAGGTTTCGGCTTCTTACTCGGACCCGGCGAATGAAGGCATTACGCCAGTACTTGCCGGTTCGAGGGTTGATCCCGACGATCCGACATGCTTCCCGACTGCTGTAACCCTGACGCGTGAGCTCGAAGTATGCTGCCGCTCACGAACCAGCTACTTCCGTCCTTGCGGCGCCCGGACCGCCCGGATCTCGAATTCCATCGCATCCCCTCAGATCAAGGGGTGTTGCGACGATCCCTAGAACCGGCTCGGCCCACCGATAGGAAGGTGCGTTCAACACCTCTCTGCATCAGCCTTGTCGCTAGCTCGTCTACCTAGCGATCTACAGGTTCAGGCGGGGGCGCCTTCGGCCTCGACCGACACTTCGGCCCACTCGTCCCACGTCTTGAGTCGTTCACTGTAGATCTGCGGGACAATCTGGAGGGGGACGGTGCCGAAGAAGACCCGCAGCGGAGGGTTCTCTGCGTCTACGATTTTCAGCAGTGCAGGGCCCGCGGCAGTGGGGTCGCCGATCGTTCCGCCGGCGAACGCCGCAGCGACGGCCTCGCGTGCACCGTCATACGCCGAGAGCGGTTCGGCCTGGACTGCGGACGATCCCGCCCAGTCCGTGGCAAAGCCGGCGGGCTCGACGATGGTGACTTTGATCCCGAATGGGGCGACCTCCTGAGCGAGGGCATCGCTCAGACCCTCCAGCGCCCACTTCGAGGCGTTGTAGCCACCCAACGTGGGAAATGAGGCTACCCCGCCGACGGTGGAAATCTGCACGATGTGGCCCTCACCCTGGTCACGCAAGTACGGCAGGACCGCCTGGGTCACCCACAGTGCGCCGAAGAAGTTCGTTTCGAGTTGATCGCGGATCTCCTTCTCGCCGATTTCCTCGACAGCGCCGAAAAGGCCATATCCGGCGTTATTGACGACTACGTCCAAGCGCCCGAAGTGATCATGAGCCTGCCGGACAGCCGCAGTGACTGCCGCTTTGTCGGTCACGTCCAACGTGAGCGGCAGGATCGCGTCGCCGTACGCGGCGACCAGATCGGACAAGGTTTCGGTGTTACGGGCGGTAGCCGCAACCTTGTCACCGCGGGACAGGGCCGCATCGACGAAGTGGCGGCCGAAGCCACGGGACGAACCGGTGACGAACCAGATCTTGCTCAAGGGATGCTCCAGTAGTTGATACGAAGTATTCAAACGCAACTCTAGATCATTATGAGACTTAGTCTCAATATGAGCCTGCAAGTGTAGACTTCTTGTAATGAATGACACATCGACAGCTCCCACCCGCCACGCGGCGCCCTCAACACTCCGCGCTCGGACACGACAGGCAATGCAGGCCGAGGTGAGTTCGGTGGCTTTCCGCCTGTTCGCCGCGCAGGGCTTCGATCAGACAACCGTCGATCAGATCGCCTCCGAGGCGGGCTTGTCGCGTGCCACCTTCTTTCGGTATTTCGGGACGAAGGAAGATGTCGTCCTCGGCGATCTCGAAGATCTCGGCCGAGATATCGCGAGGCGCTTTGCCGAGCGCCCCGCCGACGAGCGCCTCTGGGAGTCGCTGCGCCGCGCCTTCGACGTTCTGACCGAGTTCAATGCCGACGAACCCGAGAAGGCATTGGCTTATGTACGTATGCTCTGCGAGACCCCATCCTTGAAAGCCCGACAGTGGGAGAAGCAACAGACTTGGCACGACTTTCTCGTGCCGGAGGTCTCCCACCGACTTGGCATCGACCCAACGGCCGTTGAGGATCCCCGCGCTCGCGCGCTCGTCGCCTCGGCCCTCGCATGCAAGGATGCAGCGACAGACGCCTGGACGGCTTGTAATGGCACTATTCCCCTCGCCACACTTATCGACCGCGCTATGGGGACCCTGACCACTTAAGCCATAGAAAGAATGTTCCACATTTGCCCCGCCTTCGAGAAGCTCAGTCGCTGGATCCCCAGTACCGATGTGTGATCGAGGGATCGAAATCCACCGACCGGTGGTTACAGACCGACATCGCAACCGGGCCACCGAAGCCGTGGTGGCGAGGAGGTTTTCGGCGTTCTAAGCCGCAACCCGTGGATTGACGCGGCGTTTCTTGGAGTAGCCGACCGTGCGCAGGCCGTCCTCTTCTCCACAGAAGCGTCGGTTAGGCGGGCCCCGCCGGTATCACGTGTTCTGGCCTGAGCGCGGTTGGGATAGTGCGTGGCCGGTGATGAGGGCCGCGGTGGTTCCGGTTGCGGCGCAGCCGATCACGATCGACCAGGCTATCGGCCCGAGAGGTACGCAACCGAAGAACCGGTTCACTCCGGGGGTCATGATGATTGTGGCGAGGAGTAGGGAGCTGCCTGCCACGGTGGTCCAGACCAAGGCGCTGTGTCGGCCGATCACTAGGGTCTGTCCGAGCTGTGTGCCGACCAGGGCGGCCAGGGCCATCGTTTCGGCGCGGCGGCGCCGGCCGCTGGCGCGGCCGAGTAGCCAGGCCGCACCGGCGCCGATGGTGGTGCAGGTGCCGCGTACGGCGACGGCTTGGAGGAAGTCGGTGCCGATGCCCGGTGGTGGCCCGAGTGTTGTGCCGGTCGTGTCCGTGTCGTCGGCGGGCTGGATGTCTGCCAGCGTGATCGCCATTGCGGGGCCGAGGTCGGTGAGCAGGTTGACCACTAGGAATTGGCGGGTGCCGATCGGGGCTTGACCGGACAGTAGTGTGCCGAGGACGGTGAACGCTACCTCGCCGGCGTTACCGCCGACCAGAACGCCGATCGCGTCGCGTACCCGCTGCCACATGCCGCGGCCCTCGGCCAGTGCCTCCTGTAGGACATTGAGGTCGACGCCCTCGGTGAGGATCAGGTCGGCGGCCTCTCGCGCGGAGACCGATCCTCGGGCAGCCAGTCCGATACCGACGTCGGCGGTGCGGATGGCGGCCGCGTCGTTGCTACCGTCGCCTGCCATCGCCACGGTGTGTCCGCGCCGCTGGAGTGCGGAGACGATGCGCACTTTGTGTTCGGGCGATACCCGCGCGAAAACCGTTGCTTGCTCGATCAGTTCGGCTTGGCTGTCCTCGTCGAGTGCGTCCAGGTCGGCGCCGGTGGCCACCGTGTCGGCACGGATGTTGAGTTGTTGGGCGACCGCGCGCGCGGTGATCGGGTGATCGCCGGTGATCATCCGCACGCTGATGTCGTTGCGGGCCAGTTCGGCGAGCAGTTCCAGGGCCTGTGGGCGGGGGCTGTCGGCAATGCCGAGGAAGCCGAGAAGGGTGAGTTGCTCGATCTCTTCGGTGACGTCGTCGGGGGCGGTGGCGAAATCGCGCCGTGCGACCACCAGGACCCGCAGCCCCTGCGCGGCCAGCCGCCGCACCGCTGTCTCCGCGGCGGTGCGGCACTCGCGCGTGAACGGCGAAACCTGATGGCGATCTTCGTCATCGATGCGCAGGATCTGGTCACAATGTGGCAGGAGCACTTCCGGCGCGCCTTTGACGGCGAGCCGGATGTGGCGGCCGGTGTTGCCCACGGTCGCGGAGTAGCCGCGGAAGCTCTCGAACGGTACTTCGTCGATGGGATCCCAGGTGTGGGGTGGTCTTTGGCCCAGGTGGGTGTGTGCTGCCTCGACGACGGCTTGGTCGGTGGCGTGTACCAGTGGGGTTTCTTCAGGGTCGGGGCAGGCGCGGGCGGCGGCGCGCAGCAGTACCCGCGACTGTGGCGTACTCGCGAAATGATCACTGTCCCACTGCTGGTCGAGCCCGGCAAGGGCGACGAGCCGCAACCGGCCCTCGGTGAGGGTGCCGGTTTTGTCGAAGCACATGGTGTCGATGCGGCCGAGCGCCTCGATGGTGCGGCTGGAGCGGACCAGCACGCCGCGTCGGGACAAGCGGCGGGTGGCGGCTAGTTGGGCGACCGTCGCCACCAGTGGCAGTCCCTCGGGGACGGCGGCGACGGCGACGGCGAGGCCGTCGGCAAGGGCAGGGCGCAGCGCCAGTCCGCGCAGGAAACTGGTGACGGTGACAGCGGTTCCGCCGCCGAGGGTGAATGGCAGCACACGTCCGGTCAGGCTGTGTAGCTGCTCCTGCACGCCGCCGCTGGGGGGCAGCCCGGCGGCGGCGAGAGCACGGCCGGCCTCGGTTCCGTTTTCGACCGCGACCACGACCGCACGCGCCTCGCCGCTCACGACGATACTGCCCTCGAACACCATGCTGGTGCGTTCTGCCAGCGCGGCGCCGGGTGTAGCGGGGGTTTGCTTTTCCACGGTTACCGACTCGCCGGTGAGGCCGGATTCGTCCACCTCCAGTCCGTCTGTCTCCAGCAGCCGCGCATCGGCTGGGACTACCTCGCCGGTGGCGAGCGCGATCACGTCACCGGGCAGCAGATCGTCTGCGGGAGTTTCGATTTCGCCGTCTTCGATGAGTCGTCGAGCGGTCAATCGCTCGCCGAGCAGCAGTTTGCGCAGCGACAGCCGGGCGCGGCGGCGCTGCAGGGCCGAGGCTGTGGCGTTGAGCCCCAGCACCATGGCGACAAGCACCGCGTCCGTGGGCGAGCCCAGTAGCGCGGAGGCGACCGCGCCGACACCCAGCAGCGGTGTCATCGGATCGGCCAGCTCGCGGCGCACATCCGCGACCAGATCGGTGAGAGTCTTTGCAGGCGTGGCCAATACCTGTGACATGCGGCTGGCGGCGGTGGTGACGTGCGAGCGAGGCAGCGGTGGCGGCCGGTGCGGTGCAGGCAGTCGGGCCAGCACCTCGTCCGGTTCCAGCGCATGCCACGGCACCAGCCGCACGTCGGCCGGTCCTGCCATGCGGGCGGCCCGGCGCCCGGAGTTCAGGCCTGTGGCCCACCCCATCAGGGTGGCCGCCGCGACCGGGCTGGTGGCGCGCATCGCCCTGGCCTCAGCGGGACCGGAGGCGAGTAGCAGACCGCTGAGTGTGGCCGCCGACAGTGTCAGGACCCGGCCGCGCTCACTGACGTAGCGTGCTGGGCCGCTGGCGGCGATGATCTGTCGTACCGAACTCAGATCCGGGCACAACACATCGGCCTGCCACGGGATCCGAGCCGGGGCGCCGGGGCTCACGGTGGCGATACCGATTCCCAGATCGGCGGCCCTGAGGGCGCGATGTGCGTCGCCACTCACGACCGCCACCACATGTCCTTGCTGCTGCAGTCGCCGTACCAGCCGGGACACCGAACCGCCCGCGCGCACGAATTCGTCGGCACTGCGCCGTAATTCGCCGGTGCTCTCGTCACCGATGAGTACCACCCGCAGCCCGGCCCGCCGGGCGGTGGCCAGCAGCCCGGCGGCACCGGGATGTGGCTCGCTACCGATCAGCACCCGCCCGACCACACGTCGGTTCTCGTGCAGCAGGTACCAGCGCGGGCCACCGACATCGTCTCCTGGGCCGGGGGGATCGGGGTCGGTACCGGGTGGATACCGGTCGTTGTGGGCACCGACGCTCAAGTACAGATCGTCACGCTGGTGCCGAGGGGGTGGCGGGATAGGCAGTTTCTCACCGTTGCGCCAGAGCAGCCGCTGGGCGGCGCCCCATACGTGTTCGAACGGCCAGCTGTCGTCGCGGGATTCGGCGTCGAGTACCACGGCCTGCTGACCGCGCACGGCGTCCCGGTCGATGACCACCGCGGTGACACGGTCCAGGCGCCGCCACATGAGCGGGTCGAGGGTCAACACCCCGCGCGCGGCCATGAGGGTCGACAGGGCACCGGCGAAGGTCTCCCGACCGGCTCGCGCCGCCTTCGGCACGCCGGCCGCCACGGCGTCGGCGGCGTCGGCGACGCCGCGGCCGCCGCTCAGCGTCGCCGCCGAAGCCAGTGCTGCCGCGCTGCTGACCTGGCTGGTGCAGCGCTCGATCGGTCCATGCGGCAGCGGTATCGGCCGCGGTTCGGGCGGGTCGTATCCGTCGACGTCGGGCAGGTCCGGGACAGCGATCAGCTGTTCCCAGCGCCGCCACTGCGCGAAGCGAGCGGCGGTCTCGACCAGCCGCACCGCCCGCTGCATCGCATCGGCGCATAGGGCGGTCAGTTGGGAGTCCATGGCCTGGCTCAGGGCGTTTCCGATCACGATCACCGTGTCGGCGCGGTGGCGGCCGAGCTGAGCTTCCAGTGCACCGCGCAACCGCGGCTGTCCGTCCACCAATGCGACCGCCCCCCGGAGCACGTGCGCTGGCGGAGGCACCGGGACCACCTGTCGGGTGAGAGCCGCACCGATGCCGATGACATCGCCGGCCAGCTGCAGCGCCGAGGTCAGTACCGGCTCGCGATCGGAGGGGTGCTCGAACCGGCGGTTCCATGGGGCCGCGCCGGTTCCGGCGAGATCTTCGACGCGTTCCAGAATCGTTTCCAGCTGTGCCGCAGACAGGCGTTGCGGGTCCGCGGCCACCATGACCCGTCCAGTGGCGGCATTGATGTGGAACCAGCACACGTCCGGTTCCTGCTCGAGGTGCTTGCGCACCAACTCGGCGACCCGAGCGTTCTGTGCCGACTGCAAGCCGCGAACTTCGGCGTGAATACGGTTGGCATGCACCGTGGTCCGCCGCTGCATGCGCATCCGTCGCGGATCGACGAGGGCGCTCAGTTCCCGGCCGACGCCCTCGGTGAGTTCGGCGGCCATTTCGGCGACTGCTGGGTCCCGCAGTCGAGCCGCGAGCGCGAACGGACGCCGGAGCAATCCCAGCGTGGCTGCGGTGGCTGCCAGGGGCAGCCGGATCGGCGCAGTGGCCAGACCCTGTAGCGACACCATCACTCCGCGCGGGTTCGCGCCCGCTGAGAAGCGGCGGCGGATTTCTTCGGCCGAGTACCTGTACGCTGCGGCTGCGGCCTCTCGGCGGCGTCTTGCTTGCCGGATCCGGTTCTCGCGCGCCGCAGCAAGTACGCCGTACCAGCCATCCCGCCCGCGGCCACAGCTAGTGGCCATTCGAGCAGCCCTGTCACACCCGCCGCAACGGCGCCGAGCACAGTCGCGGTCGGTACATCGATCCCGCTGCGAGCGCCGGACACAGCGCCCTCGACCGTGCCGCGCGCTGCGCCGGCCACCGCCCCGACCGCCGCCCCACCGGCAGCCTCGACCACGTGGACAGTCGCCGACGCCGTAGCCCCTAGCTTTTCCACGGTGGTCGATGCAACGCTCATCACCCACACCCCAGTCGTCGTAGGTAGCGGTAAATTCCCTCCTGCGGAAACCAGTGCGTTGCCAGCATACTCGTGATTCCATAATTCGTGATGCCCGAATCACTCCAGCGGCCGAGACGCAAACGCGCGTGTTCGAGTCACTCGCCACGGGCGCAAATCGAAAAGCGAGGTCCGAATATGGCAACGCGGCGGTCTCGTTGAATGCGCCGACGTAGTTCCGACTACCCGATCGTGTGAATTGTCGATAGATTGCTAATGGTTTTCATTGGCTATCCGACCGCAGAATAGTGGCACCCCTGCTCGGACATTTCCGCGGCTCGGCGTGTCGTCCCAGGCCGCATGATGGGCGACTTTGGCCGGCTCGTTCCGCACCCTCGTCCGTAATCTGCTGCCACACAACGACTTACGCCTGGCGCGAGTCCGGCGAGGGCTTCGGCGCCTGCGTCGAGACTACGTGGCCAGCGTCTGGACGTCAGGAGCCGCTCAGTCGTTGACCGAATTGGGGTGTGCCAGACTTCCCGATACGCGTAGCGAATAGGTGGCTGTCAGAGACGTGCGGCTGGGTGATGTGATCCAGGATCCGGCCGGGGCGAGCCTGTGGCGGCGCGTCGAGGATCTCGGCTACGACTCCTAGGCTCGCGACGACGAACCAGGAGAATTCTGGCAGATGCATGCCTTCATCGGTCCCGTGGTGGACCCGGCCACGGCCTTCGCGACGGCAGTAGAGCGCTGGCCGATGCTCGACCGATTCGTATTCCGCGAGTTGCTAAGATTAGAAAGTAATCTCAATGTAGGTGGTTATTCGGAGGGTGGAGGACATCATGGCGGATGCGCGCCAACCGCTCTATCGGATGAAGGCCGACTTCTTCAAGACGTTGGGTCATCCCGCGCGTATTCGGGTGTTAGAGCTGCTCAGTGAACGCGATTACGCGGTGTCGGAGATGTTGCCGGAGGTCGGTATCGAACCGGCGAATCTGTCGCAGCAGCTGGCCATTCTGCGGCGTACAGGTCTGGTGACCGCGCGCCGTGAGGGGCTTTCGGTGTCGTATGCGTTGACTTCGCCACGGGTCGCGGAGCTGCTGGCGGTGGCACGGGCGATTCTTACCGGAGTTGTCGCCGGGCAGGCCGAGTTGCTCGAGGAGCTGTCCGAACCCGGCCTCGTGGTCGAGTCCACCGGCTGATTCGGACGCTTCGGCATGAGCCCGGTGAAACCTACCCTCTGATTGCAGGATTTCTGAGGTGCATACCTGCGGCCATCAGACCACGGCGGTCGTGTGCGACACCGGCACATACCGGCGAGCATGATCGATAGCCTCGCGGGTATTGGCGAAGATGCTATCTTCGCCCCCGGCGGGTATCGCGCCGATGGCGGTCAGTCGACGCCGGTGATCGGCCCGTAATCCGGACAGCAACACGGTGATGTGGCGGTGTTCGAGTTTGGTGATGGCGTCCCCGAGCACCAGCGCACCGGTGGTGTCGAGGGCGGTCACTTTCGACATGCGCAGAATGACGACCTTGACGTCGGCGACCTCGGCCAGCTCCAGCAGGAACCGGTGCGCGGCGGCGAAGAACAGCGGTCCGTCGATCCGGTAGGCGACGATGTGATCGCGCAAAAGCTCATGTTCCTCGGCGAGATTGTCGCTCTCATCCAGAGGCACCTGCTCGAGACGGGCCTCCCGCGCGACCGACCGCAACGCCAGCGCGACCGCGAACCCGACACCGACCGCGACCGCGGTCACCAGATCCAAGGCGACCGTGACACCGAAGGTGACCATCATGATGATCGCGTCACCACGCGAGGCACGCGCGATCGCGCGCATCGATGCGGTCTCCACCATCCGCACCGTGGTCGCGAGCAGCACGCCCGCCAGCGCCGCCACCGGAATATCGGCCACCAGCGGCGCGGCCAGATAGATGATCGCGGCCAGCAGCACCGCATGGGTGAGCGCCGCCAGCCGCGTGCGCCCACCGGAGCGGACATTGACCGCAGTGCGTGCGATGGCGCCGGTCGCGGGGACACCACCGAACAGCGGCGCCGCGATATTGGCCAGACCTTGCCCGAACAGCTCCCGATCCGGATTGTGACGGGTGCCCACACACATGGAGTCGGCGGCGGTCGCCGACAGCAGCGACTCCAGGGCGGCCAGCGCCGCCACGGCGAGCGCGGACCCGATCAACGACCCCAATTCGTTCAGGTGCACGAAACTCAGCGACGGTGCGGGCAGCCCCGAGGGGATCGACCCGATTCGTGTGAGGTCCAACCCGACCACGGTGGTGATGATCGTCGCGATGACGACCGCGAACAGCGCGAACGGCAGCTTCGGCAAGAAGCGTCCACCGATAAGGATGACGCCGGCGACCAGCAGCGCGGTCACCGGCGTCGCGTAGCTGGGTTCGTCGACGAAGCGGCGTACGGCATCGGCCGCGGACTGCCACACCTTGTCCCCGTCGGCATGCGCGATGCCCAATGCCGACGGAAACTGTTGCAGCGCAATCACAACCGCGATCCCCGCAGTGAACCCCTCGATCACCGGTGCGGGCATATAGCGCACCGCACGACCGACACCGGCCACCGCGAGTACGACCAATACCACACCCGACACCAATCCGACGGCGAGCACTCCGGTCGCGCCGTGCTGGTGCACGATCGGCACCAGCACGACGGTCATGGCGCCGGTCGGCCCGGATACCTGGAATCGGGAACCGCCGAACACCGCGGCCAGCGCGCCCGCGACCACCGCGGTCGCAAGACCCGCAGCCGCACCCAAGCCCGAGCTGATCCCGAAACCCAGCGCCAGCGGCAGCGCCACCAACGCGACGATCACACCCGCCATCAGATCCGCACCCGGGGCACGGACCGCCGGTTTCCATTCCGACCAAGTCGGCAGCAGCGCTCGCATGATCAGCGGGCACCGAGCAGGCGCAATTTCAACGCGGCCTGCTGCTCACGCAACACCTCGGGTAGGCGATTACCACCGATGGTCGCGTACCACTCGTCGATGGACCGCGCTTCGGCCACCCATTCTTCGGTGTCGACGGTGAGCGCGTCACCGACCAGCGCGCGGTAGCCCTCACCGAGACCATCGAGATCGAGCGCGTCCGGGGTCGGTACATGCCCGATCGGTGTCCACTCGGCCGTAGCGGTGCCGTCGAGGCGTTCCAGCGCCCACTTCAGCACGCGGACGTTGTCGCCGAAGCCCGGCCAGAGGAATTTGCCGTCGGCGCTGCGCCGGAACCAGTTGACCTGGAAGATCCTCGGCAGCTTTGCCGGATCGGCCGAGGCCCCCAGCTTCAGCCAGTGCGCGAAGTAGTCCCCGACGTGATAGCCCAGGAACGGCAGCATCGCCATCGGATCGCGCCGCACGACACCGACCTTGCCCGCCGCCGCGGCGGTGGTCTCCGAGGACAGCACCGACGCGGTGAACACCCCGTGCGCCCAGTCGAAGGTCTCCGCGATGAGTGGCACTGTGCTGGCGCGGCGGCCGCCGAAGAAGATCGCCGAAATCGGCACACCCGCAGGGTCGCTCCACTCCGGGGCCACCGACGGACACTGCTCGATCGGTGTGCAATAGCGCGAATTCGGATGTGCCGCAGGGCTACCCGATTCCGGTGTCCAGCTCTGACCACGCCAGTCGGTGAGATGCGCGGGCGGCTGCTCGGTCAGCCCCTCCCACCACACGTCACCGTCATCGGTGCGCGCGGTATTGGTGAAGATCGAGTTACCGAGGTCGATAGTGGCGATCGCGTTGGGGTTGGTGTTCGCGCCAGTTCCCGGTGCGACACCGAAGAAACCAGCCTCCGGGTTCACCGCGTAGAGGCGCCCGTCCGCGCCGAAGCGCATCCAGGCGATATCGTCGCCGATGGTCTCGGCTTTCCAGCCCGGCAGCGCCGGTTCGAGCATCGCGAGATTGGTCTTGCCGCACGAGGACGGGAACGCCGCCGCGATGTAATGCGTCTTGCCCTGCGGGGAGGTGAGTTTCAGGATCAGCATGTGCTCGGCCAGCCACCCCTCGTCGCGGCCGAGCACCGAGGCGATGCGCAGCGCGAAGCACTTCTTACCGAGCAGCGCGTTACCGCCGTAACCGGAGCCGTAACTCCAGATGGTGCGGGTCTCCGGGAAATGCGCGATGTACTTGGTCTTATCGCACGGCCACGGAACATCAGCCTGGCCGGGACTCAGTGGCGCACCCACGGAGTGGAGGCAGTGCACGAATTCCGTATCGCTGGTGAGCTTGTTCCACACCGGCGCGCCCGAGCGTGTCATGATCTGCATCGACACCGCGACATACGCCGAATCGGTGATCTGCACACCGTATTTGGGCTCCGTCGCATCCAAAGGACCCATGCAGAAGGCGATTACGTACATGGTCCGCCCGGCCATCGCGCCGCGGTAGTGCTCGGTCATTACCGTGTCCATATCGACCGGGTCCACCCAGTTGTTCGTCGGGCCCGCGTCCGAGGGGTCCTGCGAGCAGATGAAGGTGCGGTCTTCCACGCGCGCGACATCCTCCGGATCCGACGCCGACCAGAACGAATTCGGTTTCCCTTCCAGCGGAACGAAGGTGCCCTTCTCGACCAGTTCCGCGGTCAACCGATCCCACTCGGCAGGTGAGCCGTCACACCAGACAATGTGATCCGGCGCGGTCAGCTCGGCCACCTCACCGACCCAGGCAGTGACGCCCGGATGATCGGTCGGTGCCGCCGGAACCAACGTAGACGCGAAGCGATCGGTCACAGGTCTTCTCCTTACGAGACTAGCTAGGTGTCTATTTTAGAAATCATGCAATCAGTCGCCGGGGGTATGACGGGTGATCCTGGCCACTACCCTCAGTCCGGCGCGCCGACCTGCCTGGCCTCCATCCGATATAGCGACGGATGCGATCCTGGCACCTGGTGAACCCACTACTCGTGCGATGTACGGCATCGGCTCGGGCAACCGATATCCTGGTTGCGAACTTTAGCAAACAGTGCAGCCGACGCGGACATGCGTACGACCGCGAGATTGCCCACAACGACCAGAATGCTGAGCCGATGACCGAGCGCGACACCCCCACCTTCCATCAGCGGATCGGCTACATCTGCGGGGCGACCCTGCCCGCGTCGATGTCGGACTGGGTGCGCAACGACCTCACCGGACCCGGTGCGGTGCACCGCTACCTGACGCGCTTCCTGATCCCGGTGATCCCGGTACTGTGCCTGTTCCTGCTGATCCCGGGCCCGATATGGATGGGCTTGGCGATGATGGCGCTGCTGTATCTGCCGCTGATCTATTTCACCCTGGCACTGATGTACGTCTATCGGCGCCACCGTCTGATCAAACACGGCCTCGACCCGGCCCTGGCCGAATCCGGCGCCAAACAACAACGCGCCGAAGCCGAGCGCCAAGCCTACGAACGCCGCCACGGTCGCGCCTGAACCTGTTCAACCCAACCCTCAGACACTTGCTAATCTGCGCAAGCAATCAGGGAGGTGAACGGAATGCGGGTAACACCGGTCAGCCGACTACGCGGACCGATCCTGCGCTGCGCGGACTGTGCGCCGAACCTCTGCGGTCGCGACAGCCGATTCCGCGTGCCCGCGCTGTCGTGCGCACGCGCTGACCTTCGTCGGTACCGACACGTCGTTCGGCACCCACAGCCACCGCTGAACCTACGGCGCCACAACACCGTGGCTCACCCGATGTGTCACCAGACGGAAGAAGGATTATGCCCATCGCCACCCTCAACGGGATCCGGCTCAACTATGACGTCACCGGAACAGGCCCGCTGGTCCTGCTGGTCATGGGGACCGGCAGTCCGGGCCGGGTCTGGCGCCTCCATCAGGTGCCCGCGCTGGTCGAGGCCGGATTCCGGGTCGCGACGCTGGACAACCGCGGGATCGCGCCCTCCGACGAATGCGCCGGCGGCTTCGGCATCGACGATCTCGTCGCCGACACCGCCGCGTTGATCGAGCATCTCGGTGGCGGACGCGCGCACGTGGTCGGCCACTCCATGGGCGCGCGCGTCGTGCAGGAATTGGCGCTGGCGCGACCCGACCTGGTCGCCAAGGCCGTCATGCTCGGCGCCGCAGGGCGACCGCACCCCCTGTCGCGCACCCTCAATCTCGGCGAACGAGCCTTGTACGACAACGACATTCAACTGCCCGCACCCTACGCGGCGGCCATGAAGGCGATCCTGAACCTGTCACCGCACACCCTCGAGGATGAAGCCAAGGCCCAGCAATGGCTCGACATCTTCGAATTCACCACCGGCAAAACAACTCCCGGAGTGCGAGCCCAGATCGGCATGGACCGCTCCCGCGACCGCCTGCCTGACTACGCGCGCATCACCGCCCCCAGCTTGGTCGTCGGATTCGCCGATGACCAGATGACACCCGTTCTCTTCGGCCGGGAGGTGGCCGCCGCCATCCCCGGCGCGCGTTACGTCGAGATCGAACGCTGCGGACACTTCGGCTACCTGGAGCGGCCCGAGGAAGTCAACCGCGTGATCATCGAATTCCTCACCGCCGCATAGCAATTCCCGAAAGGACGACTCGGTGACCGAGCCCCTACCGCCCTGTCCCGCCTGCTCGAGCCAATACACCTACGAAATGGGTGCGCTACTGGTCTGCCCCGAATGCGCCCACGAATGGCAGGCCACGACCACACCCGGCGAATCGACCGCCATCACCGACGCCGTCGGCAATGTCCTCGCCGACAGCGACACCGTGACCGTTATCAAAACCCTAAAGGTCAAGGGCAGCCCGACCGGCATCAAGGCCGGCACCAAGGTCCGCAATATCCGGCTCGTCAACGGTGTCGGCGACCACGATATCGACTGCAAGGTCGACGGCATCGGCCCCATGCAACTCAAATCCAGCGTGGTCAAGAAGAGCTGATTTTCTGACCTCACAAAGGCCCGGCGGACCCCGACCTGCGGCGATAGTCGGACGCAGCTCGTCTGTCCAGTTTGCGAGGTGTTTGCTGCTCCTTTCCGCGGGTAAGGCCGCACCAGCGCAATTCGCGCTGACTGTGCTACTCGCCCAAAGGAGACCATCGTGGAAGCAACGTCGATCAATACCACCGAGGATGTCGTCACGTTCCTGATCGAGCAGCATGTGCGCATCCGCGAACTGTTCGGCCAGGTGGAGCAGGCCCCGACGGCAGAACAGCGGCAACAGAAGTTCTACGAACTGCGCCGATTGCTAGCGGTCCACGAAACCGCCGAGGAAGAAGTCATCCACCCGCGCTTCCGGCGGGAAGTCCACGACGGCGCCGACATCATCGAGGCGCGTCTCGAGGAAGAAAACAAAGCCAAGCGCCAACTCGCCGATATCGAAGCGGTCGACATCGATTCTCCCGAGTTCAACACCAAGCTCGCGGCCCTGCGCGACGGGGTGCTCGCACACGCCGAACACGAGGAGCACGAGGAGTTCAACAGGTTGCGTTCCCAGCTGGAACCCGACGAGCTGGTGCGTCTGCGCAACGCGGTGAAATTCGCCGAAGCCATGGCACCGACACGTCCGCACCCCGGTGTCGAGTCCGCGAGCGCGAATCTCCTCGTCGGACCATTCGCGGCCATGATGGACCGCGCCAAAGACGCCATCAGCAAACCCCGCCCGAAATGATCACCGGCCCGGGCGCGGTGGGGTCGTTTCAGGCGTTGCTGTGGCCGGGTGAGCGAGCGGGCTTGCCGCTGTAGGCCGGTCCATGGGTCGCGTGCGCGGCGATGCGTTCGGGGTATGTCGCGGATGGTGACGCGGTCGGACCGCATTGCTGTGTTCGGCGAGTTTGTTCGAGTGCAGCGGGGTGGCCACCGGCGCGACGGGCGCACCGCACACCAGTGGTTATTCGCACCGAAGCCGACTCGACACCAGGGCTCGATAGTCGGAATGCTCGACGCGCTCGTATCGAGCGGATGCGGCGTCCAGTCGAACCGATACAGTTCGGCCAGATAACGGACGAACTGCTGGCCGAGCGTGCGGTCCACTGCCGCACAGTATGTCGTGCCGAGGACAGACGCGGTCTTCACGATGTTCTTCACCCTCTTATGTGCCAGCCGGCATCACGACAGACAGACAACAGGCCAACTATTCGATGGAATAATCAAATAGATGGGTTGAGATTATCTGGACCGGGGCCCGGCCCCTATCGTGGCGACTCCTCGAGCGCGGGCGCGGGAATGAGTCGCCCCGACGCGATATCGTCCTGAACGCGGAATTTCTGAATCTTTCCCGATGGTGTCATCGGCAGTTCCGTCGCGAAATACCACAGCGACGGGGTCTTGTGGGCGGCGATTCGTTCACGACACCAGGCCTTGAGCGCTGCGACGTCGGGTGGGTTGGCGGGATCCTCGGCGCGCAGCACCGCTGCAATCTGTTCGCCCCACTTCTCGTCGGGTACGCCGACGACGATCACCTCGGCCACCGCGGGATGCCGGAAGAGCAGTTCCTCGATTTCGCGCGGGTAGATATTGAGGCCGCCCCGAATGATCATGTCCTTCAGGCGGCCGGTGATTCGCAGGAAGCCCCGATCGTCCATGGTTCCCAGGTCACCCATGTGCAACCAGCCCTCACTATCGATGGTCGTGGCTGTCTCGTCCGGCATATCCGAATATCCGAGCATGTTCTGGTAACCGCGACAACAGATTTCGCCTTGCTCACCGATCGGGACGATAGTGCCGTATACCGGATCGATGATCTTGACTTCGAGTTCGGGGAGCGGCTGCCCCACCGTAGTGGCCTGATCGACCGGATCATCGGTGATCCGGGTCTGGCTGATCACGCCGTGCATCTCGCTCTGCCCGAACAGGATGGTGAATCGGCAGTCGAGCCGCTCGATAACGCGCTCGACCAGCGCCTGTGGCACCGCCGACGCGCCGGACATGACCGTGTGTACGCTCGACAGGTCGCGGGTCTCGAAGTCCGGATGCTCGAGCAGGGATATGAGCATGGTCGGGACCATCAACGAGTGTGTGCCCCGGTAGGTTTCGAGCATCTCGAGCATGAGCGCGGCGTCGAAACCCGGAATCACCACATAGGTTCCGTGCACGGCGAAGGTGCCGAGTTCGGTAACTCCCCCGCCGCCGATGTGGTACATCGGCATCGCATTGACACAGACCACCGGGCCGGCCTGTCCGGCGCGCTCGAATACGAAGGTCGCCTCGTTGACAATTCCCTTGTGGTGCAGCACAGCACCTTTGGGGAAACCGGTCGTGCCGGAGGTGTATTGAATCTGCACCGGGTCGGTGGGCGAGACCGCCGGTAATTGCGCGGTCCGGTCCGCAGTGGCGAGGAACTCCCGCCACCCGCTTGTCGGCACCACCTTCCGGAGCTCGGGAAGCGCCCCGGCGATTTCGCCGAGGACGCTCGTGAGCTCCACTCCGCGATAGCTCTCACGGAAGAAGAGTCCCGTGGCGCCGGATTGGCGCAGGATGTATTCCAACTCGTGCGCTCGGTAGGCCGGGTTGATGCCGACCACCACCATCCCGGACATCGCGATCGCCTGCTGCAGGATCACCCACTCCGCACTGTTGGGAGCCCATATCGCGATCCGCTCACCAGGTACGAAGTGGGTAAGCAACGCCCAAGCCACCTCTTCGACCTCGGCGAGAAGCTCGCGGTAGGTCCATTCGGTCCGGTTGGCAGGATCGGTATCGCCCTCGACCAGCGCCACCCGGTCGGGCACCGCAGCCGCAGCCTGCCGGAGCAGATCGCCGAGCGTGATGTCGCGGACACCTGAGCTTGTCGAGGCCGGCCAGAAGGATTGTGTGAGGGTCATCGTGCGATCCGCCTTTGGCTGTGCGGTTTTGAATGATGCTGTGGATCCGTGCGCCGCCGGTGCGGGGCTACCCGACGCGTTCAAAGTATGGCGCCGGTCACACTGAATGTAGTACAGATTCGGATCTTGTATCAACAAAATTGTCTAATATTTTTTAAGGTCGGACCATAGCTACCGGGGCCCACGGGCTGCGCACCGCCGTCGAGGAAGTCGCGACGGCGGGGGCTCCGCTAATCCACGGTTTCCCTGCATACCGCCCGTGACCAGGTAATCCAGGCTGCCGAACCACCATCACCGTCCACATCCTCAACCGCCGGCCCGACAGCCCAAACCGAGTGGCATTGCCGCTATCCCGCCGAGATACCGCCGTTGGGGCTCACCGCTTGACCGGTGATCCGGCGCGCCTGGGGACTACACAGGAAGACGATGAGCTCGGCGACGTCGATCGCCTCCGCCACGCCGAGTGATGCCGCACGCGCGGCCTTTTCGAAGAGTTTGGCACTGAAGGGCTCGGCCATGACGCGATCGTAGGCACCGGTGTCGCGGATCAGCGACGGCGTCACGGCGTTCACCCGCACACCGTCACGTTTGGCCTCCATCGCCAATGTCTTGGTGAAGGTGACGATGGCCGCCATCGCCGCGCCGATGACAGCCTCGCCCGGCGTCGGCCATTTCGCGGCATCGGAGGCCACGTTGACGATCACGCCACTGCGTTGTGAGCGCATTTCCGGCAGCACCGCACGACACATATTGATCGGCCCGAGCGCCTGCTGCATCAGAATGGCGGGTACCTCTTCCGGGGGCGTGTCGTGAAACAGCCGCGGCGTGAACGCGCTTGTCGTGCTGTTGACCAGGATGTCGGCCGCCCCCAGGCCGGCGCGTAGCTCCTCGGCGGCCCGCCGGGCTTCGGGGGGATCGTTCACATCCGCGGCGACGAACATGCACCACACACCGGGCGCCAGGGATCGGATCTGCTCTGCTGTCTGCTCCCCCCGTTCGGTATTGCGGCCCACCAGACCGATGCGCTGCGTTCCAGCCGCCACGAATCGGCGCGCGACCTCCAGGCCGACGCCACTCGTGCCGCCCACGACGTACACCGTCGACTGGGCCGGGTCCGGCACGCGAGGTTCGGCCGTACTGCCACTCATCGGATACTCCTTCGCAATTCGAGCGCGATCGGCCCGGTGGTCGTGTGCGGTGCGTGATCGAGTTCGCCGTCACAGTCGACACAATGCGGCGTGGCGGCCGATGTTGTTGCCATCAATTGCTTTTCGGCCACGGTATCCCGGTCGCCGGGCGATCTGGATGCACCGAGGTATTCATCGCGAGCGAGAAGGCCCGCCCCGTACGCGCCGGCGGTCTGGGGTTGCTCGAGTAATTCGACCGGCCCGCCCAGGGCTCGCGATACGTAGTGCAGCGCGGCCGCGTTCCTGGCTACCCCACCGGTCATCACCGCCGGCGACGCTTTGCCCACCTGTGCCACCAACCCGAGTGTCCGGGCCGCGACCGCCTTGTGTACCGACGCCGCGATATCGGCTTTCGCACGTCCCTGCGCCAGTAGCGAAATAACCTCGGTCTCAGCGAATGTCGCGCACATACTGCTGATCTCGAGGTCGTCGCAACCGGACAGGGCCAGCTCGCCCACCGCACCGACATCCACCTCCAGAGCCCGGGCGAGCACATCGAAGAACCGCCCGGTCCCGCTCGCGCATCGGTCGTTCATGGCGAACCTGTCCACCAGGCCGGCGTCGTCGACGATGATGGCCTTGCTGTCTTGACCGCCGATGTCGATCACGAGCCGTACACCCGGGCGCAACGCCGCGGCGCCGCGGGCATGGCAGGTGATCTCGGTGAAGCTGCGGTCGGCGCCCGGAACCAGTTTGCGCCCGTAACCGGTACTTATCGTCCGGCGGATATCGCTGCCGGTGACACCGGCGGCCCGTAAGGCGCCCTCGATCGCGCGGGCGACGGCCGCCGGGCTCACCGCGCCCATCTGCACGACGTCGGCCCCGCACAGCGCGCCGTCGGAATCGACGACGACCGCTTTGGCCGTGGTCGAGCCGAGGTCGACCCCCATGACGAACCAGCCGCCGGCGTTCATGACGCGTTTCTCCGCGCAACAGTCATCGCCTACACCACTGATTTCATCCGCTGTACGTCGATGGCCTCCAGCATGGCCTCGAGCCGGCTGTCGAAGAGCTCATCGTTGTAGAAGGACGCGTCGGCGACATCGCCCTCGAAGAAAAACGACTTCACACCGCGCTCGTGTTCTGCGCTCCGGGCCAACATCGCCTGCGGATTGGTCATCGCCCGGCATGTCCGTGTCGAGTGGAACGCGATGCCATCGATCGCGTATTCGTCGAGGCGGCGCAGCAACAGCTCCTGCAGATTCTTCAATCCGTGATTGAGCGGGCACAGCAAATAATGTTGCGCCATTCCGAGCAACGGATTGTCGGTATCGATGAGTTGCGGTTCTTGCCAAAAGGATTCATGGGTATAGCGTCCCGCGACGACCGCAACGTCGTACTCGGCAAACTTACGGGTGAGGAAACCGAGCTTGTTCCAATTCATGATGCCGTCGAAGTACACGCGATACCGTTCGTTCTGCACCGCACTCACGCCGGCGGCGACCCGTTGCTCGATCTCCGCCTTCACGCCGGCGAAGTAATCGACGAGCGCCTGGTTGCCCGGCAGGAAGTTGATCGGTGCGATACTCGCCACCCAGTCCCAGTAGGTCGCGGGAGTGGGCGCCCGAGTGCACAGCGCCATACCCTCCAGGCGCAGTTCGGAGGCGCGCTTGATGTAGAACATGCTCTCGCTGAGCGCATCCCAGTCGAATGGCCGCCCGGTCTGATGTTCGAGAAACGCGATCAGCTCGCGCAGTTGCCCCTCAACATACCGACTCACCTCGGTCCACTCTTCGCCCCGCATGTAACCTGCGTCGGGCTTGTTGCCCCACAGCATCGGCATCGAGACGTTGAACAGCGGAAGTTTGCGGTCGAAGACCCGGTAGGTCATAGCATCCCACTGCTGGCCGGTACTGCAGCCGGCATAGCCGTTGACGAAGAAGTCAGGCGCTGGCAGTTTGGCGGCCAACTCCTGCTGGTCGACCACTCCGACTACTCCGGTCGACTGCCTGCTGCCGCTCTGGTGTGTCAGCACGGCGCATCCGAGATGCGTTCTCGCATAAGAACAAAGCTCACCGATGTACCCGTATTCGGCACCTGCGGCCTGTGCGGGCCCTTCCAGGTGTTGCGCGGCCAAACGGGCGGCGAACGCCTCACCGTGACACCATTCCAATCCCGCCGCTTGGAACAGCGGGTTCATCGCGGCACCGTTGTACCAGACGACATGCTTACCCCGCTCCTTGGCGGTGAAGATGTTATCCCAGTATTCGGCCACCATGCGGCCGCCTGCTCGGGTGCTGGCCAGCCGATTGGCCTTTTCCGTACTCGATTGCTGGATCGCCACGGGGAACTCCTTCGTGCGTAAATCGGATTCAGGATCGGACAACTGCCGGCAGCCGACGAATGCGTTCGATGAAGGTCTCGATCCGCGTGCGCAGGGTTTCGACCGGATTACCCTCGTGTTCGGTCTCGAGAAGTAGTGACGGAATTGCGTGCGCATCCAGCGCTTTGCGCAATTCGGGGTAATAGAGCATGTGCGGCTCGCAGAATTTCGCCATCAGCACGACGACACCGTCGCAACGGCTCCTGCCAAGCGAGTTGATCAGGTAGGTGTCCCAGTCGACGTCTGTGGTCACCCGGGTGGGACAGGGCGCGGTTCGGTTGCGGTCGAGGTACCACTCCGACAGGGCCTGGATCGGATCACCCGACTCGGGCACATCGGTCGAGATATAGCGAAATCCGGTGTATAGATCGTCGTCGACAACGAGCGCCCCCGATTCCTCGATCACATCCAGAATCTCGGTGCGTGGAGCGTGGCAGAAGTGCCCCGACAGATGCAGCCGCACCAGATCGGCGCGAGGTTCGGCGGACGGATCGAACGGCGCCAGCACCCGGCCGAGCAGGGCGGTGTGCTCTGCTATATCCATCACCATGCTGGACTTGACCAGCACCTGCATGTCAGCAGCGGTGATCCGGGCACGGCCGGACCGGCGCAGGTCGTAGAGCGCCCGGAGCAGCCTGCGATTCTCGTTGAACAGACGGATGCTCGCGGCCAGTTCGTCCGATGTCACGGTGACACCGAGAACCGTTTCGATCTCCCGTTTCAGTTCCTCGATTCGCCCTTCCACCCGGGGTTTGGTCCACGCATCGTCCATCGCGCTGGTGAATTGCGCGAAGTGCACCGGCTTGTCCGGGCGAACCCAGCGGATCACATCGACCGCGCCGAGTAACTGCACACAGTGATCCGCGGCGACGAACGCGTCGAAGACATCGAGCCGGCCCAGCGCCGCCTGGTCGGCCACGCTGCGGGTGTAGCCGCAATAGAACTCGGCGAGCAGGCTGCGGCCCGCGGTGATCGGCGTTGGGTCGTCTTGGATGATCACCGGCAGCGCGCCGGCGGCATGGATGATCTCGGCGGGGAAGTTCATCGGAAACGACGCGATCGCACGCCCCCCATGCTGGGCCTTCCATCCCTGGGCGTACGGCGTCGGATCGTCGGCAACCGCTCGCAGCGCCGACATGACCGTCGGATCCAGTTCGCTCATATCCGGCACCTCGGCTTCGTAGACGGCTGTGCGCTCGGTCAGTGCCGCTGCAACCGCTTAGATGATACGTTATTCGATAGAACATAGCTGTATATGTCAAATGTTGTAGGTAATTCAGGAGGATTCGGATGGAGCGTGTACTCGCAGGATTGCGCGTGGTCGAGCTGGCCGGGATCGGCCCATCGCCGCATGCCGCGATGCTGCTCGCCGATCTCGGTGCCGATGTGGCCCGCATCGAAAGACCAGGTGGCGTAACGCAATTGCTGCCAGCGGACAAGGATGCGGTACTGCGAAACCGGCGTTCGGTGAGCGCCGACCTCAAAGAACCCTCCGACTTGACCCGGGTGTTGAAGCTGATCGACAAGGCGGATGTGGTGATCGAGAGCTACCGGCCCGGCGTGGCCGAGCGGCTCGGGATCGGCCCCGAGGTCTGCACCGAGCGCAACTCACGGCTGATCTACGCCCGGATCACCGGCTGGGGGCAGGACGGCCCGCTCGCCTCGCAGGCCGGGCACGACATCAATTACCTCGCGCTCAGCGGCGCGCTCCACGCCATAGGCCGCAAGGGTGAACGGCCGCTCGCGCCACTCAATCTGGTTGCCGACCTGGGCGGCGGGTCGATGCTGGCGGTACTGGGCATACTCGCCGCCCTGCACTCACGCGCCCGGACCGGCACCGGGCAGGTGGTCGATATCGCGATGGTCGACGGTGTGAGCTCACTGATGTCGATGTGCTGGACCTTGACCGAGAACGATCTCTGGTCGCCCGAGCGCGGCACGAACGTCATCGACAGCGGGGCCCCGTTCTACGACACCTACAAATGCGCGGACGGCCGCTACATCGCGGTCGGCGCCATCGAACCCGTCTTCTACGCCCGGTTGCTGGAGGGCCTCGGTCTCACCGCGTCGGAGCTGCCCGACCAGTACGACACAAGTGAATGGCCCAGCGTCCGAGAGCGTTTCGCGCGAATCTTCCGTACCCGCGATCGCGACGGGTGGGAGCAGACGTTCGCCACACTCGACGCTTGCGTGACACCGGTGCTGTCGCTGACGGAGGTTCCGCAGCACCCGCAGATCGTGGCCCGGGGTACCGTGGTCGAGGCCTTCGGACAGCACCAGGCCGCGGCCGCACCACGGTTCGCCGGCGCGCCTGCCGCAACCTATGTCGCGCCCCGGGTCCCCGGCTGTGATACGGAGACCGTATTCCAGGAATGGGGTGAGGCCTGGTGAGCAGGTCGTCATGTTACCGGCGGAAAGCGTGCCGGCGCCCGAGACGAGCGGGGCACGGTGGCACCGCATCGACAAGGTGCGCGACGATGGGGATATGCCTGACGCCGATCCGATGCCGACGTCCACCAAGGACACTCCGTCGAGCCCCAGTGCCCGTTCCGTGCTCATCACGGTGCTCGGTGAACTGGTCGAACCCTGCGGACAGCCGGTCCGGACCGCGGCGCTGCTCTATGTGCTGAACGGGCTGGGATTCGGGTCGCACGCTGGCAGGCAGGCGGTCGCACGGACCGGGGCGGCGGGTTTGATCGCGGCGCGACGTGAGGGGCGCGAGACCCTGTGGACCCTCACCGACAAGGCGCATCGCCTGTTCAGCGAGGGTGATGTGCGGGTGTTGTCCACCGACGTCGACATCACACAATGGGACGGCCAGTGGCTCGTCGTCAACGTACCCATCCCCGAATCGCACCGCTCGACGCGCAAGAAGCTATACGCGGCGTTGCGCTGGGCCGGATTCGGGAATCCGGCACCCGGGGTGTGGGTCACCCCCCACACCGGACGCGCAGCCGAAGCCGCGAAGGCGATCGACTCCCTCGGCCTGACCGCCAATACCGTGTCGTTCATCGGAACAACCTCTCTCGCAGGCATTTCCGAAGAAGAACTCGTGCGCCGATCATGGGATCTCAACGCCGCCGAAAACGCCTACGACGAACTACTCGAACGCTTCGATTCGTGCCACTACGGATCGGGCGACGAGTTGCTGTTCGCCCATGTGGAACTCGCGGACGCCCTTCGGCGCATGACATATACGGATCCACGGCTCCCCGAGGTCCTGCTCCCCGATTGGCGCGGACAGCGCGCGGCCAAACGACTGCGCGACCTGCGCGCGGAGTCGACACCCGCCGCACACGCACACTGGCGCCGCATCGCCGGTATCGATTGACCTGGCGGAAGACAGGGCGGCCCCGCGCCGACAACTAGTTCGTGGCCCTCGGCCGTCATTCGCGCGCCGTGAACGGCCCGATGCTGAGCTGGTTCCCAGATTTCGAGAAGGCCACGCTCGGCTGCTTCGCCGAGATGTACCTCTGTCGATAAAGTTCCAGCTTGTCGTCCGGATCGGTTTTCTGAACTCAGCGCGCGAAGGACAGTTCGGGGGTACGAGCGATGAGAAGGCGTCGCACCTTGCCGTCCGCGTCGAGCTGTGCGGTGGCGTTGAAGGAAGCCTCGAACGCCCCGCCGCGGGTTGTCCGACCGAGTACCAACTCGTAATCACCCACCACCGCACCGGTGTCGATGTGATGGACCAGCGTGCTCTTCTCGCGCTGCGCCAAGTAGCCGACCAATCCGTCGCGGTCCCCCACGAATTCGGCGGACTGCCCCGCCCCTTTGGAGAACTGCACCGACATCGCGAAGTCGCCCGAGATCATGCCCAGTACGCGGTCGGGGTCGTCCGAATCCATGTATTCGAACCATTTGGCCAGCACGGGTGGTTCTGTAGTAGTCATCCGGCCACTCCCGCGACAGTCGAAATCTGTTGGTATCAGCGCGAATTCGGTACTGAATGACACCTGGTAGCGGTCGATCAGCCCGTCGGCATCGATATGCATCGCGCCGACGAAGAAACCCGTTGTCGTCACGTCGTTCTCGGTGACGGCGCCGTGCGCGAACTCCACACCATTGTCGGCAGCCACCCGCAACAGCCGATGCTTGCGGTTCACCTTCGGTCGGCCCTGCAGGTAATCGAGCATGGCCGCACGGCCATGCCCGAGTTTCACTCCGGTGGGCAACAGCATCGCGAACTCGACGTCTGCAGCGAGTAACGCCACCGCGTCGTCCAATCGCCCACTGTCCAAGGTTGCGTAGTAGCCCTCGATGGCCAAACTCATGAAATGAACTTAGTTCAATAACTTCCTTCTTGTCCAGACGTCGGCGCGATACTCTCGAACCATCAAACTGAACTCAATTTAGGCAGGTTGGATGTCCTCACTCGCGATAGAAGTGCCATGGCCCCACGCGGACCCACCTACGCTGACACCCGGACCGGAGCATTCTGACCTGCGTGCGGCCGTCCGTGGCATACTCGCCGAACATAGCGGTATCGAGCAGGTGCGAACGGTCGCTTCCACCGACCTCGGCTATTCGCCACAGCTGTGGAAATCGCTCGTCGATGACATGTCGGTGACCACATTGACCGTCCCCGAGGACCGTGGCGGGCTCGGCTACGGCATGGTCGAGCTGGGGATCGTGCTCGAGGAATGCGGTCGCGCGCTCGCGTGCGAACCGGTGTACACCTCGGCGGTCCTCGGTGTCCACGCACTGCTCTCGGCGGATCCCGGTCAGGACGGTGACGTACTCGCCGGAGTTCTGGACGGCAGCCTGCTCGCGACGGTCAGCGCCCTGTCTGCCGACACAGACCATGTGCATGCGGAGCCGACGCGGGCCGGGTGGCGATTGCACGGTACGGCGAGCATGGTAGGTGGCGGCAACGCCGATGTGGCCGTCGTTTCGGCGCAATGCCCGGACGGTCGCCGCCTATTCGCCACCCAGCCGGGCATACCGCTTGCCCGAACCGAGCGTCGAGTGCTCGACCCCACGCGCCGTCGCGCAGATATCACCTTCGATCAGAGTCCGGCGAACGCGCTTACCGACGTCGATGCCACCGCGGCGACCGCCGCGCGGCTGGACGAACTGGCAACGCTGGCGCTGGCATGCGAGAACACCGGCATTGTCGACCGCCTACTCGAGATGACCGTGGAGTACGCGCGGACTCGGCGCCAGTTCGGTCGCCCCATCGGCTCGTTCCAGGCCGTCAAACATCGGCTGGCCGATTTGCTGGTCGTCCTCGAACGTGCTCGATCGGCCTGCCGCTATGCGGCGGCGCTATACGCGCAGGACCCGGGGTCGGCCTCGTTGGCTGTGGCGGTCGCCGGCGCCGTATGTACCGATGCGGCGGTGCACGCGGCGGCAGAAGCGATCCAGTTGCACGGTGGCGTCGGTTTCACCTGGGAACACCCCGCGCACTCCTACTTCCGCAGGGCAATGGGAAACGAAGCGCTACAGGGTGATTCACGTGCGCACCGAGCGCGAATCGCCACTCTCATCGGAATCTGAAGCAGCGAACGGCGCCGGCTCCCCTGTTGACGCGGAGCGATCGGCTAGGTAAAACTGAATTGAATCCAGTTCAAGTTCAAGAAAGAGGTTCGAGATGGTGGACACCGACCACATCGTGTTGGAGAAGGACGGTGACGTCGCACGCGTGTGGCTCAACCGCCCGCACAAGAAGAACGCCGTCACCGTCGAACTCCTGCACCGACTCGACGAAATCATCGTCGAGGTCGATCGGGACCCGGAGCTCAAGATTCTGGTGCTCCGTGGCCGCGGCAATACGTTCTGCTCGGGCTTCGACCTGGACGAACTGCTCGCCAACTATGTCGGCAGTACCAACGCGATGGATGTCGCGGTACTTTCGGCCAAGGTGTGCGATCGCCTCTACTCGATGAACACGCCGTCCCTGGCGGTTCTCGAGGGGCATGTGACGGCCGGCGGTTTCGAGCTGATGATCTCCTGCGACTTCGCGGTCGCATCCGAGGACGCGCTGATCGGTGACTTCCACATTCGGCGTGCGCTTTTCGGTGGCGCGGGTCCGATCTACCGGTTGCCCCGCATGATCGGCATCCGCAAGACCAAGGAATTGATGCTGACCGGAAAGCTGCTGTCCGGCAAGCAAGCCGTGGACTTCGATCTCATCAACGCCGCCGCGCCCGCGGATAAGCTCGACGACCTGGTCGCCGAGTTCATCGCACCGATCGTGGACAAGAGCCCGTTCACCATGAAGCTCACGAAGATGACCATCGACCGCGGTCTGGACGCGGACATCCAGTCGCTCATGGTGATGGAACATCTCGCGGTGGGCAATGCCCTGCAGTCCGAGGACGCACGCGAGGGTGTGAACGCATTTCTCGAGAAGCGCGAACCGAAGTGGGTCGGTCGCTGACCAAACGCCGCTAGCGTACGACTCGAAGAGGAGATCGACATGGGCGACCACACAACATCGGTGCTCGAAGGTAGCCGATGCACGGTCTGTAATACCGTCGCTTATCCGGCCACCACCATCTGCGCACGATGTGTCCAGCCGACGGCCATCGCAATGGAATTGAGCACGCGGGGAGTGGTGTGGGCCTACACCGTGCAACGGTTCCCACCCAAGTCACCACCGTATATTCCGCCCGCCGAGGGCTTTTCCCCATTCGCGGTGGGCTATGTCGAACTTCCGGAAGGTATTCGCATTCAAGCAATCCTGGAATGCGAGGACTTCACCGAGTTGGAGCGGGCACCGGTGCACCTCGTCGGCACCGCACCGGTGCCCCGGTTCGCGGTCGTTCCACAGCAAAGAGAAGCGCAGTGACCCAAGCAGTTTCGATCATCGGAGCCGGGCTGTCGAAGTTCGGCAGGCAGCCCGGCATCACCGGCCGTCAGATGGCGGTCAGCGCGATCGCCGCCGCGCTCGACGATGCTGGGGTGACCTGGACCGACATCGAGATTGCCTTCGGCGGTAGCGACGGTTCGGGACTCGCCGACACACTTGTCGCCGAACTCGGTTTCACCGGAATACCTTTCAGCAATGTGAAGAATGGCTGCGCCACCGGTGGCAGTGCATTGTTCTCGGCGGTCAATGCGGTCCGTTCGGGCACCGCCGAAATCGCATTGGCGGTCGGATTCGATAAACACCCGCGCGGAGCTTTCGATCCGACACCCGCCGAGTGGGGACTATCCGAGGGATACGGCTCGGCCGGGCTCATGGTCACCACGCAGTTCTTCGGCGCCAAGATCGGCCGATATATGCGCGAATACGGGATATCCGGTCCGACCTTGGCGAAGGTTGCCGAAAAGGCGTATCGAAACGGCAGCCTGAATCCGAATGCCTGGCGACGTGCGGCGATCTCGGCCGATGAGATCGCCGCCGCCGATATGGTGAATGACCCATTGACGCGATATATGTTCTGCTCCCCGGGCGAGGGCGGGGCCGCCGTCATCGTCGCCACCGAGGCCGCCGTCCGGAGACTCGGCGCTCGGCCGGTCCGGTTGCGCGCGATCAGCCACCGCACCCGGCGGTTCGGCTCTTTCGAAGTATTCAGCCCGGCCGTCCAAGGCGGGGGCGAACCGACCAGCGTGAGCGCCGACGCGGCCGCGGCCGCCTTCGAACTGGCGGGCATCTCCCCCACGGAGGTCGACGTCGCGCAATTGCAGGACACCGAGAGCGGGGCCGAGATCATGCATATGGCCGAATGCGGCTTCTGCGAGCACGGCGAACAGGAGTCGATGATCGCGGCAGGCCACACCGAGATCGGCGGGCGACTGCCGGTCAATACCGACGGTGGGTGCATCGCCAATGGCGAACCCATCGGCGCATCCGGTCTCCGCCAAGTGCACGAGATAGTCACCCAACTGCGCGGCGAAGCCGGGGATCGCCAGGTGCCCGGCACGCCGAGGGTCGGCTTCACGCATGTGTACGGGGCGCCCGGAATCAGCGCCTGCACCGTGCTTTCGGTGTGAGATGACGACACTTTCGAGGTGAATCAGTGACCACACAAACATTTCCCGACCTCGTCGGCTTCACCGATGAGGCCGTCGCCTGGTTGCGCAGTGTGGCAGTCCCCCGAGCGGAATCGATCTGGGGTTCGGGTTCGGATTCGGTCGCCGTTTTCGAGAGCTGGAACGCCGAGGAGGAACGCGCGCACACCGACCGGATCCGCGAGTACGAGCGCGCCAAATTCGACGCCGGCTGGGGCGCGCTGAACTGGCCCGAGAGCTACGGTGGCCGCGGTCTGCCGATGTCCTACGTCCTTGCTTTCCGGCGCGCCGAAGCGGATTTCGATGTGCCGCGACGCACCGAAATGTTCTCGGTGACACAACAACTGGTCGCTCCCGCCGTCGAGCAATGGGGCACCGATGAGCAGCGGTCGCGCTACGTCCGAGCCATGCTGCGCACGGATATCATTGCCTGCCAATTGTTCTCGGAAACCGAGGCCGGTTCCGATCTGGCAGCGGTACGGACACGTGCCGTCCGATCCGCCGACGGCACCTGGACGCTCGACGGCCACAAGGTGTGGACCTCGGGCGCGCGGGTGTCCGATATCGGCGTCGCCGTGTGCCGAACCGATACCGCCGCAGCGAAACACGCCGGGCTCACCGTCTTCCTGGTGCCGATGACCAGTCCCGGGGTGACCGTTCGCCCGATCCGGCAGATGACCGGTGGCAGTTCGTTCAACGAGGTCTTCCTCGACGGCGTACGACTCGACGACAGCTACCGGCTCGGACCCGTAGGGCAGGGCTGGCCGGTAGCGCTCACCGTATTGGCCGCCGAACGCCTCGACGGCGGCAACCTCGGTCTGGCGAACGCGGATCGGGCGGTAGCGCTGGCCCAGCATCTCGGACGGGAGCTGTCCGAGATCGAACGCGATAAGGTCGCCGACCTCGTAATACGCAGCTATCTACAGCGAATCGGCAATATGCGGGTGGCGGGCGCCGTCGTGGCGGGCCAGGACCCGGGACCGGAGGCCTCGATCGGCAAACTGTTGGCGACCGACACGATGGCTCGTACCTCCGAGGTAGTGCGCCTGCTACTCGGGCGAGAGCTCACCGTGGACTCCGGTCGCTGGGGAACCTTCGCGTGGGCCGAGCACATTCTCGGCGCGCCCGGCTACCGGATCGCCGGGGGAACCGACGAGATTCAACACAACATCATCGCCGAGCGAGTACTCGGACTACCGAGGGAGCCACGCCCATGAGTTCAGCATCGCGTAGCGATTCCGTGGGGGGTGGCGGTGGGGCGAACACCGTGGAGCAACGCGTCCGCGCCCGGCTGCAGGCGGACCTCGACGCGACGGTCATCACCTTCGAGCCGCTACTCGGCGGACATTCCGGCTTGACCTACCGGGTGCGAACGACCGGCGGTGACTTCGTGGTCAAGGCCGTTCCTGAGGGACAGCAGGCCATCGGCCGACACGACATGCTGCGGCAGGCCCGGATCATGCAGGCCTTGGCGCACACGCCGGTTCCCGTGCCGGGCGTCGTCGCGGTCGACGACCTCGAACCGGCCTGGTTCGCCATGGAATTCGTGGCCGGGCAGGCATTGGAACCGGTACTGGACGATCCAGCCGTCGAACCTGGCTCGGCTGCGGCCAGGATGCGGCGTGCCGCGGAAATTCTGCCGCGCCTGCACACGATAGATCCGAGCACCGTGCCCGGCGCGCAAGCCCCGCTCACGCCGGACGCCGAGCTCGCCCGCTGGGCACGCACCCTGGGTGCGGTCCCGCCCGACCTCGTCGCCGGTGGTGACCGGCTGCTCGAGTTACTCGGCCGGAGCACACCCGAACCGACGACACCGACAGTGGTGCACGGTGACTACCGCCTCGGCAACATCATCTCCGACGGCGTCGAACCGGCCGCGTTGATCGATTGGGAGATCTGGAGCGCCGGCGACCCTCGGGTCGAATTGGGCTGGTTCCTCGTCTTCGCCGACAGCAGCAACTTTCCCGGCGTCGGCCGGGCGGTGCCCGGGCTGCCTTCAGCCCAAGAGCTGGTCGACCTGTACGTCGGAGGTGGGCCCGCGCTCACCGAAATGACGTGGTTCGACGCGCTGGGTCGCCTCAAGATGGCCGCGATCATGGGCCACAACCTGCGCCGGCACCGGGAAGGCCGGCACTACGACCCCGACCAGGAAAAGCTGCCCGCCACCATCAACCGACTGATCGAGACCGGGACCGCGCTACTCGCCGGTTGATGTCGACCGCACCAGTTCAGGAGCCGCACCGTGGATTTCTCCTATTCTCCCCGCACGCAGGATCTGCTCGGCAGACTCGAATCGTTCATGGACGAGTACGTCTATCCCGCGGAGCAGGTATTCGACGCCCAGATCGCGGCGAACGACAACCCGCATGAGCAGCCGCAAGTCATGCGAGATATGCAGGTCAAGGCCCGCGAATTGGGTCTGTGGAACCTGTTCATGACCCACGACGGCCTCGGCGCCGGACTCACCAATCTGGAGTACGCGCCACTGGCCGAGGTAGTCGGTCGATCCATCCTCGGAAACGAAGCCGTCAACTGCTCGGCTCCCGACACCGGCAATATGGAAATTCTGGCCATGTACGGGACCGAGAAACAGCGGCAGCAATGGCTGAAACCATTGTTGGACTGCACTATTCGCTCCGCATTCGCGATGACCGAACCCGCGGTGGCCAGCTCCGACGCCACCAACATCACCTCCACCATCGTTCGCGACGGCGACGAGTACGTGCTCAATGGCCGCAAGTGGTACACCTCCGGCATTCTCGACCCGGACTGCAAGCTCATCATCTTCATGGGCAAATCGGATCCGCGGGCAGCGACATATCGTCAGCAGAGCATGATTCTGGTTCCCCGTGACACCCCGGGAATCGAAGTGCTGCGCGATCTTCCGATGTTCGGCTTCCGTGACCGGCTCGGCCACGGCGAAGTCCAGTTCACCGACGTCCGCGTCCCGGCCGAGAACATGCTCGGCGCCGAAGGCGACGGTTTCGCCATCGCCCAGGGCCGGTTGGGACCGGGCCGGATGCACTACGCGATGCGCGCCATCGGCATGGCCGAGCGGGCGCTCGACATGATGTGCCAACGCTCCCTGGAGCGCATCGCCTTCGGCGGTCCACTGGCCGATCGCGGGGTCGTGCGCGAGTGGATTGCCCGCAGCCGCATCGAAATCGACCAGATTCGCTTGCTCGTCCTGAAGTCGGCGTGGCTCATCGACAACTACGGCAACGCGGCCGCCCGGTCGGAAGTCGCCGCCATCAAGGTCGCGGCGATGGAAGTGGCGCACACCGTCGTAGACCGCGCGGTGCAGACCTACGGTGCCGCCGGTGTCAGCGACGACACCGTCCTGGCCCGCCTGTATGCGATCACTCGGGCGCTGCAGATCGCCGACGGTCCCAACGAAGTACATCTGCGTACCATCGCCCGCCTCGAATTGAAGAAGCACACATGAGCACAACGGAATTGACCGGAAAGGTCGCCTTGGTCACCGGTGCCAGCCGCGGCCTCGGACTGGCCATCGCGCGCGAACTGCGCGACGCGGGCTGCACGGTGATTGTCTCCAGCCGCAAACGTGGCGCGTGCGAGCAGGCCGTTGCCGCACTCGGCGACGGGCCGGGCAGCGCGCACCCGTTCGAATTGCATGTCGGCAAGTGGGATTCGATCGAACCGGCCGTGGATCGGATCATCGCCGATTTCGGGAGTCTCGATATCGTCGTGAACAATGCGGGCATCGCACCGCTGGCCGACAGTCTGCTGTCGGTCTCGGAAGGGTTGTGGGACAAGACCATCGAGGTCAACCTGAAGGGCCCATTTCGCCTGATGGCGGTTGCCGGTGCCCGGATGGCCGCCGCCGGTGGCGGGTCGATCATCAATATCTCGAGTATCGGGGCCGTCCGGCCGAGTCCGCCCGAGGCGATGTACGCCGCGGCCAAGAACGGACTCAATGCCTTGACCATGGCGTTCGCTCAGGAGTACGCGCCCACTGTACGCGTCAATTGCGTGATGCCAGGCGGATTCGCCACGGATATGGCCGAGAACTGGGACGAGGAGTTCGTCGGGAAGATCATCGACCGCCTGCCCGCGGGCCGGTTGGGCCGGCCAGCGGAAATCGCCGGTCTGGTCGCCCATCTCGCGAGCGCCGCCGCCGGTTACACCACCGGTGCGATCATCCCGGTCGACGGTGGCCGGACCGCGGTGTACTGACATGCGAAACGATATGGGTGCCACCGGAACGACGCTGGACGACCTGTTCGGGTTGTCCGGCCGGGTCGCTGTCGTCACCGGCGCGTCGTCCGGTCTCGGGATGGGCTTCGCGCGGGCTCTCGCCGGTGCCGGGGCCACCGTGTACGCCGCGGCTCGCCGGCTCGACCGATTGGCTGTGCTGGCCGCGGATGATCCCCGGGTCGTTCCGGTTCGTTGTGATGTGACATCCGACGAGGACCGCCGAATGCTGGTCGACCGCTGCTATGAGCAGTCCGGACGGCTCGATGTGCTGGTCAACAACGCGGGCAAGCCCGGTCCTGCGCATGCCGAAGACGAAACGGTAGCCGGGTTCGCCGCGCTCCTCGAGGTCAACCTGGTCGCGGGATTCCACCTCGCCACCTATGCCGCGACACGACTGCCGGAGGGGGAACGCGCGTCGTATATCAATATTTCGTCGGTGATCGGACTGGTCTCGACCGCACCGATCGGTGGCGCGAGCTATGCCGCATCCAAGGCCGGGATACTCGGACTCACCAGGGAACTCGCCGGGCAGTGGGGGCGCAGAGGGATTCGGGTGAACGCCGTCGTGCCGGGCTGGTTCGATACCGAGATGACCGATGGCCTGTTCGACAACGAGAAGTCGGCGGGGTGGGTGCGCCGCAACACGATGCTCGGCCGTGGTGGCAACGCCGGCGAAATCGACGGCGCGGTGCTGTTTCTCGCCTCCGACGCGTCGTCGTATATGACCGGCCAGACGCTCATTGTCGACGGCGGCTGGACGGCTCGCTGATGCTGGCCGTCCAACTGACCGAGTGGGGTTCCGAACCGCACCTCAGTGAGGTCGCCGTTCCGGAGCCACGTGGGAAAGAGCTCCTGCTGCAGGTCACCGCGGCAGGGCTGTGTCGCTCCGATCTGCACGTCATGGATGCCGCCGAATCGAGCTTCGACTATCCGCTGCCGCTCACCCTCGGCCATGAAGTCGCGGGCACGGTGATCGATACCGGTCCCGATGCGGATCAGTCCTGGATCGGCGAAGCCGTTGTGGTCCACGGTATCTGGGGCTGTGGCCGCTGCCGCAATTGTGCGCGTGGACGGGAGAACTACTGTCTGACGCTGCAACCTCGTCCAGACGGCAGACTGGCCCCGATCGGCAATGGCCTCGGCTATCCCGGCGGTCTGGCGCAGGCCATGGTGGTGCCGTCGGCCCGATTGCTTGTTCGCACAGGCGATCTCGAGCCCGCCATCGCCGCTCCACTCGCGGATGCCGGGACGACCGCCTATCACGCCGTGCGCCGGCACGCCGATGTCATCGACGAATCCGCGATCTGTGTCGTGATCGGTGTCGGCGGGCTCGGTCACCTGGCGATTCAGATCCTGCGTCACTTCGGTGCCGGACGGGTCCTCGCCATCGACAACCGGCAGGAAACACTGCCCGTCGCCTTGCGGCTGGGCAGCGATGCGGCGTTTGCCGATCTCGCCTCGGCGCTTCCGGCACTCGACGGCGGCGCAGACCTGATCCTCGATTTCGTCGGCACCGCCGACACGATGGCGTCGGCCGCGCGAGTGCTCGCGCCAGGTGGGCGACTCGCGGTTGTCGGCAGTGCGGGCGGCCGTCTGGCTGTGGGCAAACGGATCGGCCTCGCCGCCGGGTGGCAGGTGGACGCACCGTTCTGGGGTGCCCGATCGGATCTGGAGGCCGTGGTCGAGATGGCGATCGGCAGGACACTCCACGTCGAGGCCACGACATATCCGCTCACGGACGCGGTCGACATCTACCGACGCCTGCGGGACGGGACCGTCACCGGACGCGCGGTACTCGTGCCACCGCTGTTGACAAGCCACGCACCACAGCCCGTGGAAGCGAGTAAACAGATATCGAGCGATGCGAGAGAAGTGGGCCGATGAAGACACTTGCGCAGGAAATGATCGAGCGGGCACAGCGCGCGCCGGAGCAGATCGCGGTCGTCGACGAATTCGGTCGCCACACCCTCGGAAAGATCGTCGCGGCGGCCCGAGCGCTGGCCGAGCGGATCGAGTCCATCGATCCAGCCCCACCCACTGCCCTCATCCAGGCCGATAACACTTGGCGCACCGTGGCGGCGGCCGTGGCAATCGGTCTGCGTGGTGGTGTGGTCGCGGTATTCGGCACGCATGCCACCGAATCCGAGTTCGCGCTCGCTGTCGAGGATATTGCCCCGGATCTGGTGGTCGCGGCGCCGGACTCGCTGCAGCGCTGGGGTGTGCGGGAGGATCGCTTCCCGATTCGGGCGGCCGCCTTCGACGGACGCGTGTTGCGCTCGCGAACGGGACCGTTCGATTCGGTGGACCGCTGGCGTGGAGGCACGGCCATTGCGATGACCTCCGGGTCTACCGGTCGTCCCAAATGTGTTGTGCAGTCCGAAGAAGCCATCCGCTATGCCTGCCAGTGCACCATCGACGCCGTTCGACTGCAGCCGAATGAGGCAGTCGGAGCGTTTGTGCCACTGTCTTCGGTGGCCGCCTTCTGTTTCGGTATGTACCTGCCTGCCTATCTCGGCGGCTCGATGGTGTCGATCGGCAAATGGGAACCTGCCGCCGCCCTGGCGGCCATGGCGGAGCGCCGCGTCGCCTGGACGATGCTGGTTCCGACCATGGCGCTGCAGCTGTCGGTGGCCGACGGCTCCGAAGGCGCGCTGTCCGCCCTGCGAGCGATGACCGTCGGCGGCGGTCCGATGAACGAACGCGCGCTGCGTGCGGCCGAGGAAAAGCTCGGTACCACGTTCCTGCGGGTTTTCGGTATGTCCGAATGTCTCGGACACACCACACCACAACTCGATGATCCGCCCGCCATCAGGCTCGGCCGGGACGGGCGACCATTCGGTGGCACCGTCGTACGGGCGGTCGACACCACTGGGAACGTCGTGGCCGCCGGTGAGATCGGCGATGCGCAGGTACAGGGACCGTCCCTGTTCGTCGGTTACGCCCGCGGCGGCGTCGCGATTCCCCAGACCCTCACCGCGGATGGTTTCCTCCCGACCGGTGATCTGGTCGAGGTCGCGATCGATGGCTCGATCCGGGTGACCGGACGCCAGAAGCAGATCATTATCCGAGGCGGGCGCAATATCGATATCAACGAACTCGAATCGGCCATCGCTAATGTGCCCGGCATCGTGCAGGTGTGTGTAGTCCCCGTACCTGATCCCATGCTCGGCGAACGAGCGGCAGCGCTGGTTGTCACCGACGGAGAATCGCTGACATTGGCCACCGTCACCGATCAGCTCGCGGCGGCGGACTTTCCCAAGTCGAAATGGCCGGAGTACCTGTTCACGGTGCAAGACCTACCGCAGAACACCGTGGGGAAGTTGTCTCGGCCCGACGCGGTGCGGCTGGCAACACAGCTGGCCACCGCAGTTGACCCGAGTTCACCTCAGTTCCGGTAGAGTCATGTCGAATCCACACCATTGAATGCGGGGTATAGACGCTGATGACCGTTGACTCGGACGTTCGCCGCGAAAGCGCGCGCTCGAAACGAAGCGGAATCCTGACCGCTGCCATCGAGCAGTTCGGGAAAGTCGGTTACGAGCACACCAAATGGGCGTCGATCGCCGACGAGGTCGGCATCGGTCAGACCGCCCTGTACCACTATTTCGAGTCGAAGGCCCACTGCCTGCTGACGATCATGCGACTCGAACTGGCCGATTCGGCCGAAAGATTCAACACCGCAATCGCCGATCAGGCCGACCCGGAGCAAGCGCTGCGCGCCGCCATCGCCGCGGCGCTGACCGCCTCGCCAACCGATGCCCTGCAGCGCCGCATCCTGCAGAATCATATGGATTTGCTTGCCGCCCCGCGTCAGTCGGCCAAAGAAGAGGCCGAACGCCTGCGGTCGCGTGAGCTCGTGCGACAGATCGAGCAGAATTGGACCGGGCTGATTTCGGACGGCATCGAGGCCGGTGTCTTCACTCCGGGCGATCCCCGCATGCTCGGTCGAATGGTCCTCGGACTGGTGATCAGCGTTTGGCGCTGGTACCGGCCGAGGGGCAGCGTCACCCTCGAGCAGATCACCGAGTCGGTGACCGAAGCAGCAGTACGGATAGTGCGTAACTGAGATCCCACCTCCTACATGGTGGGGCTCTACGCTCACTGAAACTGAACAGAATTCAGTTAGGAGTCGCATGTACAACATGATCGTCCTCGCAGCGCGTCCCAATGATTGGACCCACGAGCAGTTCATCGAGTGGTGGCGGGGTGAACACGCGGAGGTGACCTACCCGCTGCCGGGCTTGCTGCGCTGGCAGCACACCGAACTCCTCGAATCCTTCGACGAGAAGTCCTCCGGCTGGGACGGTCTGTCGATTCTGAGTTTCGAATCCCGCGCGGCGCTCGACGCCGCATTGGCGAGCCCGGAATGGAAGGCCGCCGTCGAGAACGTGGGCACCATGCGGGGACGTCGCATGATCTGGCACGGCGCGGAGCAGACGATGGTGCCGCTCGCCCCGTCGGTCGAATGAGCGCCGAATGGGCCGAACCCGGGTGCTATCCGATAGCCGAAGGGATTCACCGCGTTCCGCTGCAGATGCCGCAGGACGGTCTGCGCGCGGTCAACGTCTACGTGCTGGAAACCGACGACGGCCTCGTACTCATCGACGGCGGCTGGCACCGGCCCGACACCTTCCGGGAGCTCTCCGACGCGCTGGCTCGAATCGGTCGGTCGGCAGCCGAAATCCACGATGTCTTCGTCACCCATATCCACCGCGATCACTACACTTTCGCCATCGAACTCCGTCGTCGGCACGGCTGTCGAGTTCATCTCGGAGCCGATGAAGCCGGCGGACTCAGCGCCATCCATCAGCTGAACAGCAATGTGCCCGATAGTTCGCTGCGGGAACTGAGGCGGGCCGGCGCGGACGATATCGCACAACGAGCTCATGCGGCCGGCATCGCCGAGCCGTTCGAACGCGACGATTGGGAACAGCCCGACCACTGGCTGTGCCCCGGCGCGCTGGCTATCCCCGGGCTCGATCTCCATGCGATAGCGACACCCGGGCATACCAAGGGCCACATGATCTTTCAGGATCGGCGGAAAGGGCTCGTCTTCACGGGAGACCACGTGCTGCCCACTATCACCCCATCGATCGGATTCGAATTGGGCCCGTGGGAACTGCCATTGGACAACTTCCTCCGGTCATTGGCACTGCTGCAAAACGATGACGAGCAGAAGATGCTGCCCGCGCACGGGCCCGCCGGAGGCAGTGTCGGGCAGCGGACTCGTGAACTTCTTGCCCACCATGACCGCCGGTTCGACGAAATCCGCACTGTCGTCGGTAATCTGGGACCGTGCACCGGCGTCGCGGTGGCCCGCGCTCTGACCTGGACGCGGCGCGACCGCCCGTTCAGCATGCTCGACGACTTCAATCAGATGGTTGCGACGTGTGAGACGATGGCGCATCTGGATGTCCTGGTCGCCCGAAATGTGTTGTCCGCGAAGGATGTGGACGGCGTTATGGCCTTCCGGGTAGCCGCATGATGCGCCTGAGCGCCCGCTGATCGTGGATACAACGCATCATATGACGAGCCGCTCCCACACAGAAAGCGCGTACCTCTGAGGTGATCGAGGTGCGGGACTTTCCGTTGCGCGGGGATCGCCGCACCATCGTCGGCGACGCGACAGCTTCGTCGGTCAGGCACAGGTCCAGCCACCGTCGACATAGAGTTCGGTGCCGGTGATGAAGGTCGAATCGTCGCCTGCGAGGAATGCGGCGGCGGCGGCGACCTCTTCGGCGCGGCCGAGTCGGCCCATCGGGGTGTTCGCGACCATCGCCTGGTGTCGCGCGGTGCCCTCGTACCGTTCGAGCAACTGTGGCGTTTCGATGAATCCGGGATGGATCGAGTTGACCCGTACTCCCCTTGTCGCCCAATGCAATGCGGCGTTCTTCGTCATGCTGCGCACCGCACCCTTCGCCGCGGCATAGGCCACGCTGTTGCCGAGACCGCCGACGGTGCCGAGGATCGAGCAGATATTGACGATCGATCCGCCGCCGGTCCGCTCGATCAGCGCACCCGCGTGCTTCATGCCCAACCAGGTGCCGGTCTGACTCACCTCGATCACCCGGTTGTACCGATTCAGATCCTCGTCCACCACCGACGCCAGACTGCCGATGGCACCGTTGTTGACGACGGCATCCAGACTCGGGAAGCGTTCGGACACCGCGGACACCGCCTGCTGCCACTGCGACTCCTGGGTGATGTCCAATCCCAGAACCTGATGCCGCGCACCGTGTTCCAGGCCGGCGCTCAGCTTCTCGCACGCCTCGACGTCGACATCGGTCAGCACGACCGAGGCCCCCTCCTCGGCCAGGCGGCGCACGATTTCGACGCCGATTCCCCCAGTCGAACCGGTCACCAACACGACCTTGCCATCGAGCCTCGAAACACCGAGAGTCATTGCTGCACAGTCCTTTCGAAGTCCGAGCTGGGCGCCAGGTGGTCAGAGCTTGCTGAGGACGTTGCGGCCGCCGACCAGCATGGCGAGTGCGACGCCGATCGTGGTCACCGCTGTCATGAGCAACGCCATCGCCGCGACCAGCGGGTACGAACCGTTCTGCCACATATCGAAGAGCAGGGTCCCCATCACTTGGGTGGTCGACGCGCGCACCAGCAGCGATGCCGCGAATTCGTGCGTGAGCAGGATGAACATCAAGGCAACCGCGCTGAGGATGGTGGGACGCATCAACGGCAGCATGATCCGCGCGTTCGTCACGAATGGTGATGCTCCGCTGGTTGCCGAGGCCTCGGTATAGGTGTTGCCGAGCGACAGCATCGCGGTCATCTGCATGCGCGTCGTGAAGGGCAACATCAGTACGACGTAGACGAGAATGATCACCGTTCGCGTGCCGTACAGAATCAATGGCGGCTCGGTGTAGGTGAGCAAGAAACCGACGCCGAAGATCACCGCCGGGATGCCGAGCGGCAATGCCGTGATGAAATCACCGATGAGCGCCAGTATTTTGTAGCGTCGGCCGCGTACCGACAGGTTGGCCATCACATACCCGATGGGTACGCAGATCGCCACCGCGCCGAGCGATGTCAGCACACTCGTGATCACCGATTCGACGATCGCGTCGGTAGCGGCCAACTCTCGGAAATTGTCGAGCGTGAACAGGTTCCACGACAGTGACCCGGACCAGTACCGCGTCGAGGCCACGATGATCAAGCCGACCAAAGGGATGACGAGGGCGAACAACGCGTAGCCGGCAATCGTCACTACGGCCCAGGTAGCGCGGCCGGTGGATGGTGCGAATGCCTTGCCGCCGTGCGTGACAAAGCGAGTCTGGTTGCCGAGCAAGGCCTTCTGGATCAGCACCAGTACGAGCCCGAAGATCACCAGTGGCGAACCTGCCGCAGCGGCGGCGGCGAAGTCGGACGGTGACTCGGACACGCGCCGATACATCTCGGTGGTGAGTACCTTGACGCCACTGTTCTGGCCGAGCAGCAGTGGACCGGTGAACTGGCCGAGGCCCAGCAACAACGCGATGCCGCCGCCATAGATCAACGACGGGCGCAGCAACGGCAGCACCACCCGGAAGAAGACTCCGAGCGTGGACGACCCGCTCACCTGTGCTGCCTCGAGATGTTCCGAGCTGACGTTCTGCATGCCCGCGCTGACGAATAGGTACACGAACGACGTGAGCCCGAAAGCGGTGAGAATGATGATCCACGGAACGGTGTAGACATCGATCGGTCCGGAATCCGATCCGCTCCACCACGGCAACTTCCTGAGCACAAGGTTCAAGTAGCCGGGCCCTGGCGATAGCAGGAAGGCCCAGCCCACGATGTTGGCAACCGCGGGCATGACGATCGGCAGGATCGGAATGATCCGCAGAAAGCCGAGGCGGTCCGGCAGTCGGCTCGCCGCGAACGCCAGCACCGTGCCGAGCACCATCGCGATCACGAGCGCTCCGAGGGCCAGCGCGATGGTGGTCGCGATCGTATCCGCGATATCGAAGCGCCCGTACTGGTTTCGATAACCTTGCGCGCCGTTTTCGAACGCCAGCGATTGCAGCCGGATCATCGGCAATACGACCAGATAGGCGAGAACTGGCAGCAAGGCCAGATATCCGATTCTCGCCCGCGAGTGCGCGGGAATCGCGCGGATTTTGATCGGGGTGGCAGTCACTGTGGCCATCAGGAGTGCCTTCCCGCGCCGGCCGTCGCCAGCACTGGCAGGTCGGCGCCCGTGTTGTCTGGCTGTTGTGCGAACACGCGCAAGCTCGCCGGCGAGAAACTGACGATCATGGGATCTCCTGGACGGCTTCGGCGCAACGTGGCGCCGTGGGCGGCCGCATCGACCCGCATCGCGAGTTGTTCGCCACCCGTGCGGACGGTCACATCGAAGTGGCGGCCACCGTATTCGTAGGTCACCAACTCGGCATGCAGTGCCACATCGCCCTGCGGCACTTGGTCGATCGACGAGTGGACCACGACATCGTCGGGACGTAGCCGCGCGACCGCGGACCTACCTTCGTCGGCTCGTCCACGCACCACCGCACGCGTCAGGTCGATATCGTCGCCGGCCGAGGTCATCCAGCCACCGGGACCGCGGCGCAGTTCCAGCCGGTTGGCCATACCGATGAACGCGGCAACGTACTCCGATACCGGATGCTCGAAAACCTGCTCGGGAGCATCGTACTGTTCGATCTTGCCCGCTTTCATAATAGCGACGCGGTCGCCGAGGGCGAATGCCTCGGCCTGATCATGGGTGACGAAAACCGCTGTGAATCCGAGACTTCGATGCAATTGATGGATTTGCGTACGAACCTGATCCCGCAATCTGGCATCCAGATTGCTCAATGGTTCATCGAAGAGCACCAGATCGGGCCGGGCCACCAGGCCACGAGCCACCGCAACCCGCTGTTGCTGTCCACCGCTGAGCTGCGACGGGTACCGGTCGAGCAGCTCTGTGCAATCGACCATGGCAGCGGCAGTTTCGACGGCGCCGCCGGAGATCTCCTTCCGCAATTTGCGGACCTGCAGTGGATATCGAATGTTCTTGCGCACGGTCATATGTGGCCACAGCGCGTACGACTGGAACACCATTCCGATATTCCGTTTGTGGACCGGCACATTCAGCTTCGCCTCGGCGTCGAAAACGCGCCGGTCCTTGAAGGTGATCGAACCATCCTGGGGTGTCTCCAATCCGGCGAGGCAGCGCAAGGTGGTTGTCTTGCCGCAGCCACTCGGGCCGAGTAGTACGAGAAGTTCGCCTTCCTCGATCGCGAGGTCGAGCCGGTCGACGACGACATTCGATCCATAGGTCTTGGTGAGACCGGAAACTGTGAACTGCGAGCTCATCTCATGCCTTCTAGGTCTGCTTCTTAGGTGTGCGGACGCCGGCGGCGATACCGCCATCGACGAGCAAGTCGATCCCGGTGACGTAACTGCTGTCGTCACCGGCAAGGAACAAGACCGCCGTCGCGACCTCCATGGAACTGCCACGCCGCTGCATGGGGATGGATCGCACATACGCTTCGACATCGTCGGCGGCGAAGTCGGGAACCGCGGTGATCTCGGTGTCGATGCTGCCCGGACACACCGTGTTGACGCGGATGCCGTGATCGGCCAATTCCAGTGCCGCGACCTTGCTCAGGGCGCGGACACCGAACTTCGACGCGCCGTAGGCGCCGAGTTCGGCGGTCGCGAGTACGCCTCGCAGCGACGAGATGTTGATGACCGCCCCGCCGGTAACCATCGCCGCGGCGGCCGCCCGCAGTCCGAGGAATGTGCCGACCAGATTGAGGTCGATCATCCTGCGGAATTGCTGCAACGTAGTTTGTGTCAGCGGCGCTTTCATCGCCGCTCCGGCGCTGTTCACCAGTACTTGGAGCGGGTGTCCCGCGCGATCCATTTCGGAAGTGACTGCCTGCCAATCGGATTCGGCGGTCACATCGAGCCGACGGTAAAGCGCAGTCGGCCCCAGTTCGTGTGCGCGGCGCTCCCCCGCCGCGTCGTCGACGTCGGTGAGGTACACCGTCGCGCCCTTGCTCGCGAACAATTCGGCGGTCGCGCCGCCGATTCCGCCGGCTGCTCCGGTGACCAATACGTTGATTCCGAGCAATGCAGTACTCCTGTCCACTGTCAGCCCTGGAAAAGTTGAGACCACTCTTGGGAGTACTTCTCGATCTTCTCGGGCGTCAGATCAGTGGTGTCGGGTGCGGCGATGTCCTGAGCCCGCGCCACCGCGCCTGGGATATCGGCCAACGCCGCCGCGTATCCCCCGTTGAGCGCTGTCTGTCCTACACGGGTGACCATGAAATTCGCCAGTACCTGAGCGGCATTGGGATGCGGCGCCACGCTCGTCACCTGGCTGTACCAGGGGGTGCCCCATGGCGACGGTGGCAGGGTCCAATCGACCGGCGCGCCGGCGGCTACTTCGGTCACCAAGGGCTGAACCGAAGGCGCGACAACAATTTCACCGGAGGTCAGCGCTTGGGCGACGCCCAGGGCGCTCGGGTAGATCCGTGGCTTCAGGGCTGCGAGTTGCTTCCAGTACTCCGCGCCGTAGGTGCGCGCGTAGTACCGGTACAGATCGACGTAGGAGGCGATGCCGGTCGGATTGACGATTCCGATCTTGCCCCGATAGGCGGGATTCAGTATGTCCTGGGGAGATTTCAGGCCGTTCGGGACCGCACCGGTGTTCCAGCCCACTGCGTAAACCGCCGCGCTCGTCAGGAAGAACCGGTTGTTGAGCACACTCTTGTCCGGCTGATATTCGGGAGCCTTCAAGTCCGGCCCGACCAACTCGGTGGAGTACGTCGCCGATTTCGCGGCATTGGCAATCCATGCCGCATCGGTCAGCATGTGTACGTCGGCGGTGCCCTTCCCGGTCTTCTTCTCGGTCTCCACCCGCGGGTTGATATCAGCGTCGGTACCGCGCACGAAGTCCAGCTTGATCCGCGGATACTGGGCCTGGAACGCGGTCTTGAGGGCATCGAGGTTGGCCGGCTTCTGGCTCGAGTAGAGCATCACTGCGCCCTCCTCGTTGGCCGCGGCGACAACGTCCTCCCAGCTCCCTTCGACGGGCTTCGAGGCGGACGAATTCCCTCCGCAGGCGGCCAGACCGAATGTCGAGGCGACAATCGCGAGAGTCGCGACCGCCTTGGTCAGCGATTTCATCACGGAATCTATTTCCTTACTGATCGAGAAGGGTGGCCAGATCGATCGGGATCGAGACCTTGGGCATATGGCCCGATTCGAGAAATCGGGTGTTTCCGCCGATAAGGTCGGCGGACCGCGATTGCAGATACGGCGAGTAGCACGCATCGTTGGTGAGGCGAATATAAGTTCGCGGAAGGTCGGCCGACAGGCCCGAGAGATCTGCCGCTGCCGCGAGCAGCGCCGCCCGATCATCGATGACTTGATCGGCGGTCCATTCCGCTTGCTCGAATGACACGTCGTTGCACAACACGGCAACCGCGGCAGCGGGGTCTTGGTGATAAATTTTGCCGACGATCACTGCTTCACCGCAGCCTGGACGGCCGGATTGATCTGGTCGAGCACCCGTGTCCCATGCGGCGGCACGACCGTGGCCGCGAACACGACGTGTTGGATGCGATCCGCCAACTCTGGTAGCACCCGCGAGATCGACACTCCGGGGGGTTATCCCGCAGATGTCACGGTCGGACCGCTTTCCGTGGCCGGGCAAATCGACGGCGATCGTCGGCCCAGTGAGCAAGCGCAGCAAGCGATCCCAGTAGGAGGCGGCCATACCCGCTCCGTGCGCGAGTAAAAAAGACATCAAACCTCCGAAACTGAACTGATCTCAGTTTGAGAATCTATCCGCAGCCCCATGTGGTGTCAATCACAAAGAGCGCTAATTTGTGAAGTGAATCCAGTTGAAGAAGAACTCGTCCCGGCTCGTCAGGCATCCCGGTCGCTACGGATCGGTGCAGTACGGCTGCGGAATCGTCTGGTCGCCACCGCGCACGGTGGCGTGCATGGCGAGCTTCGACCGAAGAACTGTGGCAGCGCGCAGTGGACACGCGACCATCAGCGAGCTGAGGCTGGCTGCGGACGTTGGCTCGGGCCTCGGGCCAAGCTTGCCTGCGCCCGATGATCTTTCACGCCGCCAGCGGATGTCGCCGAGTGGTTCGAATCGCGCGACATTCGGCATAGGCGCGCAGGACCGGCGGTTGTGCGGCGCCGGGGATGCAGAAGTACCATGGCGCGTGTCGCACGCGGTCGCGGAGGGATACGTGCGCCGCAGGCGATTACGGACATGACCGGCCGATCGGGCGCGCGGCGCTCACCGTGCGGGTGACCGCACATTGTGGCCGCTCACGCCCCGCTCGGCTGGGGATCCGGGCGGGGCGTGACTTTCGACCGTTGCTTTACTGTCGCACTCGGCGAACTACTTCGGGGCGGTCATCGGCTGGTTGATGGTGGTGAAGTATTGGATGGCCGCGCCGATCGCGACGGGCGCGGTCACCAAGATCTGACCGGCCAGAGTTCCGAGCGCGCCGATGGCGACGATGCCGCCCAGGCAACCGATGGCGGCGGCCGGAATGAATGGACCGAACATGCCGACGATGGTCGCCGCGGCGACCGTCGCACCCGCGATGCCACCGAGCACGCAGCCTGCCGCACCGCCGACCAGACCGCCGACCAGCGTGCCGATCGTGGCACCCGTGCTGATGGTGCTGGTAAGTCGGTTCCAGGCGGCCTGCTCACGGTCATATTGGGTCTTCCACGGCGCCTGATCCTCATATGGCAACGCGACCGGCTTGTAGGTTGCGTGTGCCGTATCGAACTGCGGGGTCATGGTCGCGGTGCGGTCGTTGATTTCCGCGGCGATCGGGAATTCGAAATCATCGACACGGAACCGCAATTCGGTACCAGCCAGGGTGGCCCCATCGGCCGCCTTGATCTTGAATACACCATCTTCGACAACCATCGATCCCGCGCTGGTCGTGATGATCGTTGACCGGTCGGTCGCCGAAGCGGTGAAATCGATGTCACCGTGGCCGGAGGTGGGCGCGGCGTGGCCGGTTCCAGCGCTGATCCCGAGTCCGGTAGTCACTAGCGCAGCCGTTACCGCGAATTTCTTGAATTTCATTGGTCGAATCCTCATCGGTTCTTCATGTGTCGAAAAGAGTTGGCATTACTACTGATTCTGGAATCAGGCGTTAATGCCCGGACCGCGTCCGGCCGGTACGCCGTACACGACAAAGGTTCCCAAATCGTCGGCGTACCGCCGCCGCACCAAACTGAGTTGAACTCGGTTCGGGTATCACCGTACAGGAGCTGTGATCGGCTTCACAAGCAAATCAATACTTGAACTGACTTCAGTTTTATGGTTAGGGTGGCCAGCACGGCTGGGTAGCCAAGGCGACGCGTGAGGAGCATCGAATGCCACAGGTACACACCGACGTACTCGTCATCGGCGGCGGAATGGCCGGGCTAACCGCGGCGGCTCGATCACTGCACCGAGGCAATTCGGTGATCGTCGTCGAAAAGGCCGCCGCAGTAGGCGGATCCGCGCAATTCGCGGGATATGCCTGGACCGCCCCGTCCCACGCGATCATGGACGAGGTCAACCCGCGCGGCGATATCGAGCTGCGCCGCGCACTTGTCGACGGATTCGGTCCTGGTATCGCGTGGATCCGATCGCTCGGCATCGAATGCGCGGATGCGGTCACCGTCCTGCGCTACGGTTGCGGCCATCAATTCGACACCAACCGGTACATCGACGAATGCCGCCGACGGATCCGTGCCGAGGGCGAGCTGCTCACCGAGGCCGACACTCGAGCCCTGCTCACCGAGGACGGTTGCGTCGTCGGCGCTCGTGTGCGACTTCCGGATGGAACCGAACGCGAGATTCGCGCTGGTGCAACGATACTCGCGACCGGCGGGTTCCAGGCGAATCCGGAGCTGGTCGACGAGTACATCCATCCCGCTGCGAGCGCGATGCAATTGCGGTCCAATCCGACCAGCGTCGGCGACGGACTTCGGCTTGCCGAGGACGTCGGCGCCGCGACGGGCACGCAACGATCCGGTTTCTACGGCCACCTCATTCCCGCCGGGCTGGAGTTCCGCGATCCGTCGGACTTCGTCGCGCTGTCGTTGTACTACAGCGAGCACGCTCTGCTGTTCAACCTCCACAACCGCCGGTTCACCGACGAAACCGTCGGCGATCACCTGACCACCATGGAACTGCTGGACCAACCCGAGTCCCGAGGATTGCTCGTTGCCGACGAGCGGGTCTACCGCGACTGGATCACTGGAAGTTACGTCGAAGGCGCGCAGGCGCTCGACAAGTTCGATCTGGCACAACGCCGTGGCGCCCGTTGTGGCATCGCCGAAAGCCTCGACGACTTCGCATATCTGCCCGCCGAATGGGGCTACGACGGCGTTGACATCGCCGCGCAGATCCGCGCTGTAAACGCAGCGGGTGCCGCCGCGCAGCCGCCGCGAACCTACGACGCGCACGCGCTCGACCACGGCCCGTATTACGTCATCGAGGTGCGCCCCGCCCTGACTTTTCCATTTCACGGCATTCGCATCGATCGCTACGGCCGGGTCCTTGCCGCACGCGGCGGCACCATCGATGGACTCTTCGCGGCGGGGGCCGATATCGGCGGTCTCTACGACCGCGCGTACACCGGCGGAATCGCCGCCGCGCTCGTATTCGGACTTGTCGCGGCCGACCGGGCGGCAGCCGACGGTGCCGTCGCGGCTGGCTGACCGCCGTGGTCACCTCCGACGTAGTGCCCGTAAGCCTGCGGCCATGAACTCCGGTGTCGCCTCGGCCGCAGCGGTCGCGCCGTTCCCGGCGTCGGCACCTTGCCGAGCGCGGTGGGTGATTCCCTCACCGATGACCGCGAGCTTGAAATTGGCGAGGGCGAGATAGAAGTTCCACTCGCCCAGGTCTCGGCCGGATGCATCGGCATACCGCTGCGCCAGTGCATCCGCAGGAGGAAAGCGCGGGCTTGTCCACGCTGCTTCGGCTCCGAGGACGTGATCGAATGCCGGAGACCGGTAGACACACATGAGCGCGACATCGGTGAGCGGATCGCCGATCGTCGAGAGCTCCCAGTCCACCACGGCGCGGACGATGTCCGGTCCAGTCAGATCGAGAATGGTGTTGTCGATCCTGAAGTCGCCGTGCACGATTGCGGCATCCGACGCCTTCGGGACACGTTCCGCGAGGGCACGGAAAAGAGTCATCGCGTCACCGAGTTCGCGCGTCTTCACCCGTTCCCACTGACTTGCCCATAACGTCACTTGACGGGTAAGGAATCCGTCGGGCCGACCGAACGATTCGAGGCCGACGGCGCGGTAGTCGACAGCGTGCAGTTCGACCAGCGCCGCCACCAACGCCGAGGTGCTCATCTCCACCTGCGCGTCGGTCAGGCCGGCGAGGTCGTGTCGATCCCGCACCACTTGGCCCGCAACGAATTCCACGACGGTCATAGGTACGCCGAGCGCGGTGCCCGCCGCATCGAACGCCACGGTTGCGGCGGTCGGCACCCGGGTGCCCTGCAGGGCGTGCGCAACGGTGTACTCGCGGGCCATATCGTGTGCGGAGGGTGTCAGCCCAGTGACCGGCGGGCGACGAACCACCCACGCCGACTCGTCGTCGCGAACCTTGTAAGTCAGGTTCGACCGGCCGCCGCTGATCGGTTCGATCACCAGCTCGCCACGCACCTCGACCCCGCTGTCCACCAGGAACCGGTGCAGCGCTTCGGCATCCATGACCGGCAGCGTCATGCGCGATCCTCGCGAATCGCGCGTTTGGCCGCACCCACGCTGCGTTTGGCGATAGCCCAGCGATGGACCTCGGAGGGGCCGTCGTACACCCGAAACGGTCGCACCTCACGAGCGAGCCGCGCCAGCGGCAGATCCTCGGCCACGCCGAGGCCACCGCACATCTGGGCCGAGCGGTCGACGATTCGGAATATCGCCTCTGCGGCAAAGGTTTTCGCGATCGATGTCGCATTGGACGCGGAACCGTCGCGATCGAGTTCCCAGCACGCCCGGACGAGCAGCGACCGCGTTGCCGCGATATCTATCTCGTTGTCGGCGACCATTTTCTGAATCATGCCGAGATCACCGAGCTTCGCGCCGAATGCCGCACGCTGCGCCACATGTCGGAGGGCGATATCGTGGCCACGGCGCGCGGCTCCGAGCCATCGCATGACGTGCGTCATCCGGGCCGGTCCCAGTCGAACTTGCGCGTACTCGAAGCCTCGATCGACTGCACCGAGCACCGCGGAATCGGGCACCACCAGATCCTCGAAGGTGACCTCACAGTGACCGCCGAGCATCGAGCGGTCCGCCGTTGGGATGTGCCGCCCGACGTGCAGTCCTGGCGTATCGGCCGGAGCCAAGAACATCGTTGCGCCGCCACGCTCCCCCGGCTGACCCGATGTACGCGCCATGATGATGAAGAACCCGGCACCGTCGGCTCCGGTGATGAACCATTTGCGTCCGTTGATGCGCCACCCAGTCGGTGTCCGCTCGGCCCGGGTCGTCAGCGCCGACGGATCTGCGCCCGCGCCCGGAGCGGGCTCGGTCATCGCGAACGCCGACCTGATCTCACCGGTCGCCAAGGGCGCAAGGTATTGCGATTTCTGCTCAGGGCTCGCAACATGCGCGAGCAGGTGGACGTTTCCTTCGTCGGGCGCCGCAATGTTCAACGCCGTCGGACCGAAAAGTGAATACCCGGCCTCCTCGAAGACCGGCGCACGATCCGACATCGACAATCCCAGCCCGCCGTACTCGACCGGCACATGCGGGGCGAATATGCCCGCGCGCCGGGCGGCCGCCTGCAGATCCTTACGCACGATATCGCCACCGGCGGCGGTGATATCGCCACCATGCCGGTCTTCGATCGGAACGACAACCTCGCGGATGAACGCTCGGGTCCGTTCGACCAATGCCGCGATCTCAGCCGAATACGCCAAGTCGATCGCCATATACCCACCTACCGCCTGATCAGTACGACTCGAAATGTCTTGATCTACCTGAATGTATCCTCGATGAAGCCCGCGCATCTTTCGGCGATCATCATCGCTGTGGTGTAGGTCGGCACACCGACAAGGGTCGGCAGCACCGACGCGTCGGCGATGTATAGCGCATCGAGGCCGTGCACCTTGCCGTCCTGTCCGACCACCGCCCACGGGCTGCCGCTTCACCCATGGCCCCGGTGCCCACCGCGTGCGCGTAGGTGTCCTCGGCTTCCGGGACCGCCTGGGTGAGTTGACCAGTGGTGCATGACGGAGCATCCGTCCAGGTCTCGATCAGATGACTCGGAACGGCTTGTGGTCTGCGTCATGGCGACGTCTCCTCGGTCGGTTTCGACGCCAGCATACTGAACTGACTTCAATTTGACTAGCACGCCGAAATACCTGGATGGAGACCAACGGCGCGATCCTGTTGTCCAGCGCACCTTGGAGCCGAATAGGGTGTCGGCGCCCGCGTACGGGTCGGCTTGTGGACCTCGGCCTGCCGGCGATGGTGATCTACGGCTCCCAGGACAAGCGCTGGTCGTCGGCGTCCTTCCAGGACTACCGCCTCATCCCGGACGTCCGGATCGAGACCCTCGACTTCGGTCACACACCATGATCGAGGAGCCCGACAGCACCGGCACACTCATTCGCGGCTTCGCCGAACAGCACTGAATGATGCCCGCGGCAGGTGCGAGGCCGGTAAATTCGGATGACAGTAATCGGATAGGCGGGTTAGCTTCGCCGGGTGAATCGCCAGTGGATTCTTGTCAAACGACCGGTAGGCATGGTTGACGAAAGTAGCTTCGAGCTCAGGAGTGGCTCTATACCGATCCCCGGCCCGGATGAGGCACTTGTCAGGGTGGTCTGGCTGGCTTTCGATCCGACTCAGCGAGGCTGGCTCAATGACGGCCCGAACTATATGGATCCAGTGCCACTCGGTGCCGTGATGCGCGCCGGTGGCGTCGGGCAGGTGGTGGCATCCCGCAACGCCGACTACGCGGTGGGAGACTGGGTTTTCGGGATGGTCGGATGGCAGGACTACACGATCGCCTCGGGTCAGGGGCTGCTGGGACTGAATGTCGTTCCGCCAGGCATCGAGCCCAAGGCGATGCTCGGCATCTTCGGCGCGACCGGACTGACCGCTTACTTCGGCATGATCGATATCGGCAGACCCTCGGTCGGGGATACCGTGCTGGTGTCCGGAGCCGCCGGAGCGACCGGGTCCATCGCAGGCCAGATCGCGAAGGCGCTGGGATGCAGGGTGATCGGGATCGCGGGCGGAACCGCCAAGTGCACCTGGGTCACCGAGATCGCCGGGTTCGATGCGTGCATCGACTATAAGGCCGACGACGTCGAGGCGCGGTTGCACGAATTGGCTCCTGACGGTGTCCACGTGTTCTTCGACAACGTCGGCGGCGCCATCCTGGATGCTGGACTGGCGAATATCGCCGAGCGAGCCCGAATCGTGGTCTGCGGCAGCATCTCTTCCGGCTACGAGGCGGGCGAACCACCTCCTGGACCACGCAACTACATGCAACTCGGCCTCAGGCGGGCACGGATGGAGGGATTCATCTTTCTGGACTACCTCGACCGATTCCCGGAGGCATTCGGTCGGCTACACGAATGGATGACCCAAGGCCATATCATGTACGCCGAAGATGTCCAGGAGGGCCTCGAACTCGCGCCAGCCATGCTGCGCGGCCTCTTCGAAGGGCGCAACCTCGGCAAACAACTACTCCGCATCGCACCCGCCCCACTGTCGAAGCCCTGACCTTGCTTGAACTGACCCACAGTCTTGGCTGCTCGCCGACACGACCGCCAAAAACCATACGGGCGGCGATGATCTCATCACTCCACGCCTTTTGTCCTCTCATTCTTACCCGGTGCTGGTGCAGAGCCGCCCGCACCCGATGATCACTACAGGTTTCGATTCGCCAGGCAACGCATCCCTGCTGTTCAGTTGGCCGCAACTGTTCGTTGCTAACCTGCGCCCGTGCCTGCACGACTGGTGGTGAGTGTTCATGATGTTGCTCCGGCATCCGAGCGGGAAACCGCGCGCTGGATTGCCGACGCCGACGTCTTCGGCATCCCGGTGTCGATCCTGGTGATCCCGGGTCCATGGCGGGGTGCGAGCCTGGCCGACGCGCCCGAATACGGGCAGTTCCTGCGCGAGCGCCGCGCGCACGGCGACGAGATCATGCTGCACGGCTGGGAACACCGGGCCCCGAAGGAGGGTTCGTTTGCCCGCCGCGCGGTCGCCCGGATGGTGGCGCGCGGCGCCGCCGAATTCGCCGCGCTCGACGTCGCCGCGGCCGACGCCCGGCTCCGGCAGGCCATCACGGTGATGAACGAGATGGGCCTGACCACAACGGGTTTCACCCCGCCGGGCTGGCTTTCCTCACCGGCCTCGGACTGGGCGCTGCGCCGGGCGGGCTTCTCGCACACCACCGATCATTTCGGCGTGCGGGATCTGCGGACCGGCCTTCGGGTGCGCGGGTTCGCGCTGTCGCAACGCCCTGGCGGATGGGGTGAACGCACCGCGGCCGGCCTATTGCCCCGGCTGGCCGGACGTGCCGCGCAGCGCGACGGCTTGGTCCGAATCGCCCTGCACCCCGACGATCTGCACTACCCCGGGCTGCGCGATGCCGCGCTGAAGGGAATCGATGCCGCGCTCTCCGCGGGTGCGCGCCCGGCCACCTATGCCGAGGTGATCGGCTGATGCGAATCGTGCAGGTCGCCAACTTCTACACCCCGGCGTCCGGAGGTTTGCGCACCTGCGTCGACGAGATCGGCCGCGGTTATCTCGCTGCGGGACACGATCGGGTTCTGGTGGTGCCGGGCCTGTCCGACGCCGACGAGCTCACCTCATCCGGGCGCCGGATCACGGTGCGCGGCCGCCGATTCGGTGCGGCGGGCTACCATGTCCTCACCTCCGCGCGCACCCTCCCGATACTGGAGAGCGTGCGCCCCGAGGTGCTCGAATGCAGCGACAAACTGAGCATGCGCTGGCTCGCACCGTGGGCTCGCCGTAAGGGCATTCCAGTGGTGCTGTTCTCACACGAACGCATCGACGCCATCCTGCGCACCCGGGTACCACCCGGGTTTCCACTCGTCACGGCCGCGGATCTGGCCAACCGCCAGCTGGCCGCGCGCGCCGAACATATCGTCGTCACCTCGGGTTTCGCGGCTGCGGAATTTACCCGCATCGGCGCCGCGAATGTGCGCCGGATCCCGCTCGGGGTGGATCTGGACACCTTCCGCCCAATCGATCCCGGCGTAGTCGGTGCGGTAGGCGGGCGAGGGCACACGACGACGATCGCCACGGTCTCGCGCTCCACACCGGTGGTCCAGCCGTCGGCGCGACCACGAAAGGGTAACAGCACAACGCATTCCGCCTGCCCCCGCTCGCAGCGCACACGATGGTTGCCGCGCATAGTAGGTCCGCCACGCGCGTCGAACACAGCGTCGCGCCCGGCATCAGACCCTGGCGAGAACAATCTTCCGAATCGCTCCGGGCGAACCCCGGTGGACCCCACCGGTCACTCTCCGGCAGACCCCGCCGCGAACTCATTACACCTCGGCCGGTCCGCACCGTGGAATTCCGGCCAGAATGCCCTGCCACACCGGAAGTTCCACTCGGCGCAGCACAATCCGAGCAGCACAGTCCAGCTCGCGATGGTGAGCAGGCTGTCCCGCGAGAAGTGTCCCGACCGGGCGATCGATGCCGTCCGACTGTTGTGTGACAGCGGTATGCGGGTCAGGTTGACCGTGATCGGCGACGGACCGCTGCGGGAATGCCTGCAGCGCCAGTCGGCCGACCTGCCGGTGACCTTCCTCGGCCATATCGCGGATCGAAACCTGGTGGCGGCCACACTCGCCCACGCCGACATCGCCCTGTGCCCTTCCCCCGCCGAGACTTTCGGCCTCGCCGTGCTCGAGGCGCTCGCATGCGGCACGCCCGTGGTGGTCCCGCGCGACGGTGCCGCCCGCGAACTGCTCGGTCCCGCGGGTTCCGGCGTCGACTGCGACGGCACCCCCGCGGGTCTCGCCGACGGTGTGCGCACCCTGCTCACCCATCCCGCCGATCGGCGCCGCCAGGCCGCCCGCCGCAGCGCCGAACGTTTTCCCTGGTCGATTACCGTTACCGGAATGCTCGCGCTCTACGCCGACCTCGAACCCGGCGCGATCTCCGCCTGTCCCCATGAGGAACGAATCCAAGCACCCAGAACGGATTTCACCCCACCCGGTCGATAGACAAGGTATCGCCGCGTCGGTCCCGGATGCCGCCGTCACGTTGTCCACGAACGTCGCCGCCATGCCCGTCGTCGGCATCGCCATCGCGTCCACTGCGAAGGTCACCATCGGGTGCGTCGTGGATGTCGCCGTCGTGTCGGCCGGGAACGGCGCTGTCGCGGTGGTCATGAATGTTGCCGTCACGCTCGTCGTGGAGGGTGGGTGAATTCGCGAGCAGTGCAACGCCTCCGAGGATCAGGGCGGCGGCACCCGCCAGAGCGAGCGGGTCTGGTTCGGTGGCCGCGGCGAAGAGGGTGAGGCCGGCGACGTAGCTGAGCACCGGATCGGTGATGGTCACAGTGGTCAGCGCGGTCGGCAGGGAGCCGTGCGCGAATGCCTCCTGGATGAGGATGCCGCCGATGATGGTGGTCACCGGAACACCGAGCAGTATCCAACCGTACCGATGCGGCTCCGACGTGCCCACGGACACCAGCACCGCGGTGCTGGTGACGCAGAAGCCTGCCGCCACAGCGGTCAGCGAGGCGCGCAGCTGGGTCGGCCGGGTCGCCCGGGATAGCAGGAACAACACGACCACCGCTATCACCACCACCATGCCCGCCCGCGGCAGCGTCTCCGGGCGCGGCACCCCGTGCGGGACACCCTGAGCGATCAGCAAGACCAGCCCGGCGCACACGATGGCGGCGCCTACCCAATCCCGGCGCAGCAGTCGGCGCCGCCGCTGTCGCGCGGCCAGCGGCAGCGCAAACAACAGCTGCACCACCAGCAATGCCTGCACCATCGGCAACGCACCCAGCCGCAGCGCCACCGCATGGCATCCGAACCCTGCGACGCTCGCGCCCTGGCCGACCAGCCAGCGCCGGCTGGTCAGGATCCGCCGCGCAAGCGGACCCACTGCGAGTACACGCACGCCGCTCGGCTCCGCAGTCGCCGCCTGCCGTACGGTGTCCTGCTGTAATGCCGCAGAGACGGCGAACAGCACCGCAGACATCACCGCACAGGCGATACTGCCCGCCAGGCCGTTTCCGTTCGCTCCCGCCACACCGCACATCCTGGACACCCTGTATGAACCACGGTTGTCCCCGGGGTGACGGCTACGCCTCGGCCCTGTCACCCGAAACCCCCAGCGCGGAATTGCTGTTCGGCTGGCCCGCCTCCTACGGGCTGGACCTGGGCGGGTTCGATCAGGTGGCCACCGCCGCGGCCCTGGACCGGCCGATCCTGGTGCTGCAGAGCGGTCGTGACTATCAGGTCACCGAGGCCGACGTCCTGCTCGGGTGGCTGGCAGCACTGAACGGAATGCGTATCGTTCACCGGCTTACCCCCTTTCTCCCCAGTGGCTGTTTCGAATCACCCGGGACGCACCGAACAGCGCGAGCTAGCCGATTTCGACGACTCGCGCCCACGCCGGTGGTCTGTCCGGAACGTAATCGGGATCGTGTTCACTCCACGAAGGGGCCCGGCGGAACAGGCCCACGACGGTGCGGCACCACGGCTTGGTCTCGGGCCAGGGTGTCTGACCATCGGTGAGGACCACGACGACGTCCGGACGGGGTTGGGCGCGAAGGGCTTTGGCGAAGCCTGTGCGTAGGTCGGTTCCGCCACCGCCCACCAGCGGTATGCCCTCGGCCGCGCACAGCGGGTGTGCGATCCGGGCAGCGGCGTCGCAGGACAACACCGTGAGCAGGTCGCGGCGGCCGCCCGCCGCGCGGCCGATGGCGGTCACTTCGAGTAGGGCGCTGCCGAGTTCGGCGTCGCTGACCGAACCAGAGGTATCGATGATCACGCTGACGCGAGGTGGCGTGCACCGCAGACTCGGCAGGATGACACCGGGAACACCGGCCGAGCGTCGCGCGGGCCGACCGTAGGTGTAGTCCTCGCCGACCCCGGGTGCGGAGACGGCCGCGCGAAGTGCGGCGCTGAGCAGGTCGCGCCACGGCTGCGGTGGATGGAATGCTTCCTGCGCCCACCGTCGCCATCCTTCGGGCACGTTGCCCGGACGGCCGATGATGCCCTGCGCCACCCGGAAGCGCACGCCGTCGCGTTCCTGTTCGCTGAGGCCGTCCGCGCCGAGCGGCCCCAGCTCCCATTCGCGTTCCAGGCCGTCGGCGCCGCTACCGCAATCGAGCCACGCCATGCCCGGCGTGTATGTTCGGAACCGGAACTCCCGCAGGTACTCCTCCATGAGTTTGCCTGCGGGCAAGTCGATGTCGGCGGGCAGGATCGCGCCCTCCGGGCGGAGGAGTCCGTCGCCGAAGATATCGTCGTTGATCTCGAAATCTGCGGCGATATTGATGCGCAGCCGTTCCCCCGGCCCGCTCAGCTCGTGCTCGCGGGCGAAGCGCTCACCACGCCTGTGATGGTCGCGCAGCAGGTGCGAGACCTCGTGCACCAAGACCCCGGCCAATTCCTCGACCGGCATGCTGTCCACGAACGCGGGCGAAACGTAGCAGCGCCAGTGTCGGTCCACACTCATCGTCGGGACGTGGCGCGATTCGACGATGTGCAGAGCGAAAAGGGCGGTCGCCAGGTAAGGCCGGACTCGGACGGCGCACAGCCGAGCGGCGAAGAGCTTTTCCCGATCCAGTTTCTGAACCGCTGCCGGCACAGTCATCGGGCCGCCCGCAGGAGATCGGCGGCACGATCCGCGCGCTGCGACACCGACACCACGCCCGCCAGCTTCTCGATCGACGCCGGCACCTCCCAATTTCCCTGGCGCAGTGCTGCGAGCGTGGTCGCGGGGACGACCACAAGATCCGGCGCCCCGGTTTCGATCGCCTTGACCAGTAGCGCCCACGCCGCATCCCAGCGGGACCGCTCCGGGCGCTTACGCACCGCCGCGACCACACCGTCGAGCGCGGCCTGGCGCAGATCCCCGCGCTCGGGCAGCTCAGCGCCCGCCGGATCGGCCAGCAGCGTCTCGGGGTCCGGGAGGTCCATCCGGTCCAGGCTGGTCAGCAGCTCGAAACCCGGGCCATCCCCGACCGCACCCCGGACCAACAGCGACAGCACATCCCTGGACGACCCCGCGGCCGTGGCGAATGCGATGAGCCGCAGCGTCATCTCCCAAGTGCGAGGTGAAGCCCAGGCGCCACCCCGGTGCACTTCACTGCTCGGCATCTGATGCACGAGCTTCGGGCGCGCCGCGAGCAGCACGCACACCGCGCGACGCGCGAACGACACTGCGTCCGTGAGCTTTTCCCGGTCGAGCTGCGGCAGTGTCGCGCGCGGCCAGGTGCCGCCGAGACCGCGCACGACCACATCGTGATCGTGCATCCATTGCAGGTGTACGAACCGATTGGCCAGCGGCGGGCTCAGCTCCCAGCCATCGGCCGCCGACGAACGCGGGTTGGCTGCCGCCACGATCCGGACGCCGGGCGGCAGCTTCAGTGAACCGATCCGCCGCTCCAACACGAGCCGCAGCAGGGCAGCCTGCACGGCGGGTGGCGCGGTGGACAGCTCGTCGAGGAACAGCAGTCCCCGGCCCGCCCGGACCAATCGCACCGCCCAGTCGGGTGGCGCCATCGGAACACCGCGCTCCGCCGGGTCGTCGCCGAGGATGGGCAGACCCGAAAAGTCGGACGGCTCATGCACGCTCGCGATTACCGTGGTCAGCGGAAGATCGAGGGTTTGGGCGAGTTGCGTCAGGGCCGCGGTCTTACCGATTCCCGGCTCACCCCACAGCAGCACCGGCAGGTCAGCGGCTACTGCCAGGGTGATGGCCTCCAGTTGGGTGTTGGGCCACGGTTCGGTGGTGGTCTCGCCGAGCAGAGTCAGTAGATCAGCTGCGATATCGAGCTGGGAAGCGCCATCCGCAGAGGTGTGAGCAGCGGAGGGCGTTACAGAAGCAGACATATGAACCACCTTGTGTTGTAGAAGGATTAACCGATACGACGGTGGGAAAGTAGTCGCGCCATTGCGGGCCGTTAGGCGGTCGTGCCGGGCGGCTGTGCGCAGTAGTGGCAAGATCGGGAAGCAGTCGCCTCGCGCCGGAGCGCACCGCTCTGGCAGGTTTAGTAGCTCGTCGCGTTGCGCGGGTGCGCGCGGCGATCTCGTGGACGGCGAACGCCGGAGTAGTGGGGGGCGAGTTGCGCTGTGGACAGGCCGGATCGGTAGAGCCCATACGTGACCCGCTGTTGCGCGGTGGCTACCAATTCGTCCCGAAGAGCGCCGTCACGCTGGATCGCTTCGGGACCGAGCAAGCCTTCGACGACAGCGAGTGCGCCGGCGGTATCGCCGTGTGCGAGACGTTCGCGAACGCCTGGGAGGCAGTCCGGCTGGCGATGTGCCCGATCGATGGCCTGCAGGCAGGGCAGCGGGGCGCCGGTCAAGGCGGCCAGGAGTTCCTCGCGCCGGATCTCGGCCCGGTCGTGGTCCAGCGCGGACAACGCACCGCCGACCAAGCCGATTCGGTGTTGCTCGCCGCTGCATTCCACCAGCTGTGTTCGCTCCGCCTGGGGTGGCCCCCAGACGGGCTCGCTCGGCGAATAGTCCGGCACCAGCGCCGCAGCGACCAGCGGATGCAGTCGTTCGAGCGAGATCACGCCGGCGCGAAGCAGTTCCAGGTCGGGTGATTGCCAGGTCGCGGCGTCGGGCAGTACCGGAAGCGCCGAGACAGCTCCGGTCGGATATGCCGCCGCGATACGCAAGCCAGCAGGCCCCATTTCGGCAATCACCCGTTGCCGGGCACCCAACCGCACCAGGAACGTATTCTCCTGCCGCCCTTCGGAATCCAGCAGGATTCGCGCCTCGGCACCCCAGCGATCAACGGCGTAGCCGCGATCGCGCGGCGCAGTCTCCAGCAGAGCCGGGTCCAGTGCTGACCGGTCGGCGCCTGGCTCGGCTCCACACCGTACTCGCAGCTCATCGGCCCTGCGCGCATCCCAGAGGTGACGGTGCAGGTCCATCCGGAAACGTCGGTCCGGCCGGGGATGCGGATGCAAGCCGACCACGGTCGTGGCCCTATCACACAACGCGAGGCCGACCCGCTGCCCGGCATCCGCCCAAGCCGGCGCGGTACGAACCACCAAATGTACGAAACCAGCTGTGCCCCTGGGGTAACGAGCAAGCGTGATCGTCAGCCCCGGCCGGAGCAAACCATCGGGAGCAACTCTCGGCAGGTGCCAGCGCAGCAGATCCGGAGCTAAATTCCGCAGATCGGAACGGACATCGGCAGCCAGCTCCCCACCGTAAGTCTTTGCCACGGAACATAAATCGATATCGACGTCGAAACCCGCTGCGGCACAGGAACCCGCCCAATCTCCGGCGCGACGCCGAGCGGTAGCGGTTTCGATCATGGAGGGCGGCACGGCGAACTCACGCACGCGCGGCCAGAAGGAAAGGCGGGAATCGTCCCTATTCGTCTTCACAGTGAGCATCAGCACTCACCTTGGACGGACGGGACCCCCAATCTGCGATCAGAAGGAATCATCATCGCGTCGATCATAGAGCGCATCGCCGGAACTCACCAAAAGCGGCATGGAACCAAGCTCGCGACGGGCGGCGTCCGGCCGGTTCGGCAATGAGGTGGAGGTATGCGGTGTCGAGGGGATGTCGACCGCGAACCAGGCGGCGAATAGATCGTCATCGCGCGAGCACCGGGTCCAGGTTGGTAGCTACGGCGGTTCGAAGTCGAGTTGGGCGGCAAGCCGAGGCAGGCCTGCGGCGAAGGCTTGTGCGGCGAACTTCCAGGTGTGCTCGCCGGGAAGGATCGTGACTTCGGTGGGGATACCGGCTTCCCGCGCGGCCGTGGCGAGCTGGCCGGCGTGGCGAACGTGTGCCAGCTCGGCGGCGCCGCAGATGAACAGCCCCGTCACGTCGTGGTATGGGCCGTGGTGGGCGAGCACGGTGAGTGGATCGTGCGCGGCCCACGCGACGGCGTCGCCCTTGAACAGTTTGCTGATCGTGTCCTGCTTACCACCCAGGTTCGGGCCGAGATCGCCGGAGATATCGACGAAGTGGTCGAAGGTCTCAGGGTGCTCGACGACCAGGTCGACTGCGCAGGTGCCGCCCATGGACCAACCGACCACACCCCAGTCGCGCGGCGATGGGGCGGCGTCGAATGTCGACACCACGTAGGCGGGGATGTCCTTGACGAGGTGGTCCTCGGCGTTGCCAGCGGTGCCGTTGACGCATTCGGTGTCGGCGATGAGATCGCCGGTGGCGTCGGTAAACGCGAGGATCGGTGCGAGCCCGCCGTGCTGGCGAGCGTAGGCGTCGGCGTTTTCCACCGCGTGGCCCGCGCGGATCCAGTCATCCGGCGCGGCGAACACACCGCCGATCAGCTCGAGTACCGGCAGGTGCGGTCGAGGACGGCGAAACCAGGCCGGGGGCAGGTAGACGAATTCCTGGCGGTGCCGGAAGTGGCTGAGGGTATCCGGCACAGCGACGGCGACGACTCGGCCGGTGAGCGTTTCGGGTGTAACGCTGCCGAGTTGGGAGAGGTTGACCGCAGCGGGCATCGGTGCATGGGATATCGTGCGCCAGGCGTCGCGGATCGTGGGATAGTAGCCGATCGAGGTGTTGACGGCGTTGACCATCGCCGCGGTGGTGACCATGACGGCGAGCAACGCAACACCATGGCGCCACCATCGGTCGCCGTGCCAGCCGACGACCAGCGTGAGCGTCACAAAGAGCAGCACCGCGAACCAGATCCACGCCTCGGTCGGTACTGGATCGGTCAAGGCCAGCGCTGCTGGGATAGCCACCCACCCGCCAATGCCCCCCGCAACCGCGGTCACCGCAGCAATCGGCAACCACCGCGCGCGCCACCGGCGATTGCGCCACCCGGCGGCAAGCACCACCAGGCTCGCTGACGCGATCCGCAGTGCCCAGGGAAACCACCCATCCAGTAGTGACACCCTCATTCCGGTCACCTCGCGGTGGCGGTCTGTGGCCGCGGCCGACTGCGCGCGGCAAGGTGGGAAAAACAGTTTCGCGACCGGGGAACTCGCGGTCGGCAATTCCGTCGACGCGTGGGTCGTCCGACGCGGAGCACGGATCCATTGCCATGACCCGCCCCGGTTCACCGATTGCGGCGGTGACCATCCACGTCCCGATGCTACCCGCTACCAGATGTGCTGCAACAATTTTGGAGCGTGCTCATGCGGGAATCCGCACGCCAACCGGCCACACGCAATGCGGCGGATTATCCGACCGAAACACGGTGGTGGACCGGCCATGCCTCGATGCCGGAGGAAATTCCGGCCGCCGGTTGCAGCCCTGTCGAGGTACGAAGTTCACCCGACGCGAGCACATAGACCATCGGCCCCCGTCTCATGGGACGTCCGGCCCTGTCGCCAGCGGTCCGGCACAGGCAAGGCTGGAGATACGGAGATACCGGAACGATTGGAAGACACGGACGCCCCGATGACATCGGGGCTCGTCCTGGTCACGTACGGCCCGAAACGTGGCGGGACCGCGCAGTTCGACTGGCGCTCGACGCACATGATGGTGGAAGTGAAGTCCGCCCGCGATATCGGTCCCCTCGACCATCTGCATCCGTCGAAAGTCTTCGGCGGAGATACCGCCGCCCGCAGAGCCGATCGGATCGACGACCATGGGGGCGCGGTCGCAAACCAGATCGCCGCCTAGAAGTACTGAGACATATATACATGGAGAGAAAGGAACATCGATGACCAACAGCGCGACGAAACCCGCTCACGAAACCGCCGCACAGCAGGAGCCGACCGGGTCGTCGGAGCATGAACAGCAGCCGGCTGGCGACGGGATGCGTGTCCCGGTACCGACGGTCGGGATACACATGGCACACGTTCCCGGCATCCCCGCGCCGAAGTCGATGGCGTCGAAGGTCACCCACAGCGTTTCGTCGATGGGTGATTCGGTGCGGCACCGTGTGCCCGACACCGAGCCGACATTGCTGTACGGCGGACTCGGCGCGGCGGCCGTGTTCGGACTGCTGGAATGGCCGGTAGCTGCTGCCGTCGGCGCCGGTGTGTGGGTCGCCACCCGAGCCCGCCGTCGCGACGTCTCGAGCACGTAGCCCGCAGCACTCGACACGAGAACATCGACATCCGGGGCATCGGAGGTACCCTCCGGCTGGCAACGGCCTTCCGCTGCCGACACGGTACGCGCGGTGCAGAACGAACTCGCTGAACGGCAGACCTGGGCTCGCTCGGGTCACCGATGCGCCTGCGGAATACCTTGCCGCCCTGCGCAGCTCGCTCACTGCCCTGACGGGTGCATGGGCGGCGGTCAACGGAATTCTCAGCCGTGTGGTGGTCGACTTCGACGCGGCCCGCATCTCCGTGATCATGTTGCGCACCGGGGCGCGGAAGTCGGCTCGACCCGCTCGCAGGCCGCATTGGTCGCTGCCGCGCATCAGGTCGGCCGCGGCGCGGCGGCGCCTATCGCGTCGGGCATGGCCGAGCGGATGGGTCCCGGCGACGAGACTCGGAATATCGACGCAAGCGATCGACCGGGATCTGATCGAACGTGAACTCGACCATGGGGCTCGAATGGCGAAGGAACCGCCCGTACCTCTGTGGACCGGTCTCGGCACGCTGTCTTGCGCAAACGCTATTCGCTACTCTGACGCGTAGCGTTCACAAGTCCAGGATCAGCCGAAGCGACTTGGCGCGGCTGACACAGATCATCATCGTTTCGCCACTTTCCCGCTCGGCGTCGGTCAGCACATCGTCCCGATGATCGGGCGTGCCCTCGAGCACCGCCACCTCACACGTACCGCAGTAGCCGTCCTTGCAGGAATACGGTGTGCCGGGCTGGACCTCGAGGACAACGTCCAGAACCGTGCGGTCCGCAGGCACCGTGAGTACCTGGCCCGAACGGGCGAGCTCGACCTCGATCTCCTGATCATCGCCGGTCTGTGTAGCACTGTCAGCAGTTGTTCCGAACCGCTCGATATGCAGGGCATCGGAGGGGAGATGCTCGGCGCACAACGACTGGACCACTTGCAGCATCGCTTCGGGACCGCAGCAGTACACAGCGGTGCCCGGCGGGCAAGCGCGGATCGACGCTGCCAAGTCGGGCAATCCACGCTCGTCCTGCGCGACGATATCGACCGGACCACCGAGCTCGGCCAGCTCGGCGGTAAACGCCATATGCCTACGGGACTTGCCGCCGTAGATCATCGACCACCGCTGCCGCTGCCGCGTCAGCTGCCGGGCCATCGCGAGTAGCGGCGTCACGCCGATCCCACCTGCGATCAGCAGATAGTTCTCCGCGGCGCGCAGCGGGAAATGATTACGCGGACCGACGACCTTGAGTTCGCGGCCCACGAGCACGGTGTCGTGCACCTCTATCGAGCCGCCGCGGCCATCGGCAACGCGCAGAACCGCGACGCGGTATCGCGTCCGGTCCGCAGGGTCCGAACACAGCGAGTACTGGCGGATGACCCCAGACGGCAGGTACATGTCGATATGGGCGCCCGGCTCCCAGGCCGGCAGCTCGCCGCCCTGCGGGTGGCGCAGTTCGACCGAGGCCACGCCCTCTGCTTCGGATACGATCGAAGTCACCAGCAACGACTGCAGCGGTGCGGTCATACTGAACTTCCAGTCTGCAGCCGCGGTGCGGCGTCTATCGCCTTCCCATCCGAATCCCCACGCTCGGCCCGCAGGAGATCGCGCAACACCCGTTTGGCGAACTTGCCCGCGCCGGTCTTCGGGACCTCATCGATGAATCGGACCTCATCGGGAAACCAGAAAGCGGGAAACCGGTCACGCAAATGGGCACGCAACTCTTCGCCGCTGACCTGCGTCCCCGGGCGCAACGCGACGAAAGCGAGCGGTCGTTCGCCCCACCGCTCATGCGGCACAGCCACCACCGCAGCTTCCAAGACGGCGTCGTGCCCCATCAACGCGTTCTCCAGCTCGACGGAGCTGATCCACTCACCACCGGACTTGACCAGATCATTCTTGCGGTCCACCAGCGCAACGAACCCGTTGCGGTCAACCGTTGCCAGATCACCGGTCGCGTACCAACCATCCCGGAACGCTGTTTCGGTTCGTTCGTCGCGGTAGTACTCATCGGCGATCCACGGACCCCGCAGCTGGATCTCCCCGGGCCCCGTGCCCGGTGCGACAACCTCGCCCGCATCGTCGACCAGCCGCATCTGGAGGCCGGGCAGCAGTCGGCCCTGTGTCGAACGAACAGCGAGTTGCTCGTCTGTCGGGAGATCCCTCATGGACACCGGAAGTCGACAGATGTGGGTGCACGGCGAGGCTTCTGTCATCCCGTATGCCTGGATGAAGAGGGTGCCGTACCGGGTTTCGAACTCCTCGGCCAGCGCCCGCGGAATCGCAGAACCTCCGCACATGATGCGGTTCAAGCTGGCGAAGTCGCGCTCCCGGGTGTGCTGGACTTCCAGCACACCCGTCCATACCGTCGGAACGCCCGCAGCCACCGTCACGCTGTGCGCTTCGATCATGTCGGCGATATCGGCCGGTGTCGGACGCACGCCAGGAAGCACCAGCCTCGCCCCGGTCATGACCGCTGAGTAGGGCAGACCCCAGGCGTTTGCGTGGAAGAACGGAGTCATCGGCAGGATGACATCGCGTTCGGAGATAGCCAACGCATCGGCGGTACACATCGTCGTCGCGTGCAAGACCTGTGAACGGTGTGTGTAGACCACGCCTTTCGGCCGACCGGTTGTGGCCGATGTGTAACAAAGACCGGCCGGCTGCTTTTCGGCCGAGGCCGGCCAACGATAGTCCGGGACCCCCGCATCGAGCAGTGCGGCATAGGACACCACCTCACGTCGCGCGATGTTCGCGCCGAGCGTGTCCGGGATGGGGCCGGTCACCACGATGTGCCGGACGTGCGAAAGACCTTCCAGCGCTTCGTCGAGCAGATCCAAGTGATCGGGGTCGACGATCACGACCTGATCCTCGGCGTGGTCGATGACATACCGAAGATCGTCGACCGGAAGCCGGAAATTCAAGGTGTGCAGCACGAACCCACCCGACGGTATGCCGAGATAGCACTCGAAGTGGGCAATCGTGTTCCACGACAGCGATGCGACACGCTCGCCCGGGCGCACCCCGATCCCCTGCAGGCCGGCCGCCAGCCGACGAGCCCGGGCGATCACCTCGCCGTAGTTGGTGCGTATGTCACCGGACCCGGTTCTCTCGATGATCTCGGTATCCGCGAACAGTTGTTCGGCCCGGCTGACATAAAGCTCGATAGTGAGATCGACATCCATCATGGTGGGTCACTCCACTTCGGAGAAGAACCGGGCGACTTCGCTACGGAATTTCTCGCCGCGCTCCACCTGCGCCCAATGCCCGCACCGGCCCAGCACCACCAGATCGGCGTTCGGCAACACCTCCACCAGCCGCAGCGAGGTCGCGGCCAATGGAACCACCCGGTCCTGCACGCCGTGAATCAGCAGAGTGGGGGTGGTGATCTGCTCCAGGGTCGTGAACGGCAAGGCAGCCGCATCGATGTGCCGTTGCCTGGGGGCGGGGAACATATCCGCCCACCGCTCGGCCGCGCCAGGCGCCTTGGACGCCTGGTAGCGTGCGCGTACCAGTTCCGGGGTGACGCGTGCGCGGTCGTAGGCCATCAGCTCGAAGATCCCGCGCATATTTTCTTCGCTCGGTGTGTAGCCGTAGAGCTGGTCGACCTCGCGGGTCACCGGGAACGACACTCCTGCCGTCCCCATCAGCACCATGCGCGCTACGAGTCGGGTGTACCGGGCGGCGATCCCGAGCGCGATACTGCCACCCATCGAATTACCCACCAGGCGGGCCGGTCCGAGGTCGAGTGCGCGCAGGAACGACGCGATGTGCTCCACTCGGTTATCGTGGCTCAGACCTACCTCGGGCGACTGGTCGGTCGCGCCGTAGCCCACGATGTCGGGCGCGATCAGGGTAAACCGCTGAGCCAGCTCTGAATTCAGGGTCAACGCCCAGTTCGCGCGTCCGGTGGCGCCCGGGCCGGAGCCGTGCAGCAGTACGATCGCCGGTCCGGACCCGGCCTGCAGATAGTGCGTGCGGTAGCCGTCGTGCTCGACAGTCGATTCGATCAATTCGGGGGTGCTGCTGGATGCTGGGGCGGCGATAGCAGGGCTGTCAGCTGTTGGGGTCATCACTTCGCTGCTTTCGTAGGTGGTCTGGTCACGGCGCGGCTCAGGTCTGCGCTGTCATGAATTGCTCGGAAATCCGGCGATCGTGATAGAAAATCGCGCGAGCCAACTGGTCGGCCGTCCACGTGATGCACGGCATATCCGGTCCCGATCGGTAGCCGCCGGCGAATACTTCGTTGCGGTTTCCGGTGGGGTCGAAGAAGTACACGGTTTCGCCGCGCGTAATGCCGTGCCGAGTGGGACCGATGTCGATCGGCACGTCGTTCATCGAGAGCACGTCCGCCGCGTGCAGCACCGCATTCCAGCTCTCCACCTCGTAGGCGATGTGATGCAGCCGACCGTCCTCGCCCTTCTGGACCGCGATGTCGTGGGCCTGCTCACCACAGCTCATGAACGAGACCATCGGGTCTGGATTGTCCGGATCGGCCACGATTCGCTCGGTGACGTGGAATCCACAGACCTCGACCATGAATCGCTCCATGCCGGCGACGTCGTCGGCCGAGAGCGCGAGATGCGAGAGCCGGGGAGCGCCGATACCGGGCAATCCTCCACGCGGCCAGGGGTCGGGGTTGAGTGTGCCGACCGCTGTCCCGACTGTCTCGATCTCGGAGTAGAACTCGGCGACATGGCCGCTCGGCAATACGCACCGGAAACCGTCGCCGACCGCGGTGCGTTCTCCGTCGGACAGGCGTTGCACTGTGGCACCGAACCGGTGCGCCGCCTTCTCGACCTTGGCCAGCGCATCGTTGTCCCGGACCTTCCAGCCCATCGCCAGCAGTCCCCCGTCACCCTGCTCGAGGACCAACGAGTGATGATCCCACTCGTCCCAGCCCTTCAGATACAGCTGCTCCGGTGTCTCGGCGCTCTTGGCCAGACCGACCACGTCGGTGTAGTGGTCGTGCGCCGTCGGCATGTCGGTCACGGCCAAATGCACGTAACCCAATCTCAGAACACTCATCGTTCACTGCTCCTTTGCAAAGCTCCGGGTTGAATCAGAAATAGCTGCGCCCCGTTCGGCGTCTCCGCGGCAGAAGTCGATTTCGACCACCGAAGTCGTCGGCAACGCGCGACAGGCCAGCCCCAGCCGCTCCTCGGTCTCGGCGCGCCGGGACAAGGCCCGCTGGGTATGTGGCCCGTGTCGCACCTCGCCGCGATGAATCCGGATGAGACAAACCCCGCAACCGCCGCGCCGGCAGGCGTAGGGCGCCGTCCAGCCCAACCGCAGCAGGGTGTCGAGGACGACCTCGCCGTCGCGTCGGAACAGGACATTCCCCTCCGTGCACGCCCTGTGATCGAGTGCGGCGATGACCACCCGCCGGTCACCGGTCGACGAGCCGCGCGCGATCATCGCGCGACCTTTTCGCGCAGAAATGAGGTCACCGCGGAAAACTCGGCGAACGGCAGCCGACTCTGATCGACCAGGCCGAGTTGGCTCAGCACCGCCGCCTGATCCCAGTACAGCCGTTCGCTCAGCATCAAATCATCACGGAAATTCACGACGACGACGAACGGGATCTCGATCGTCTTACCGGTCGGCGCCAGCCCGGGCAACAGATAGGGAATTTCGATGTCATGATTCGTCGTCATGATCTGCTCGTCGACGACGCAGTCGTCACCGACCGTCCGGGCGATCACATCGTTCATAGTGTCGGCGGGAATTCCAGGAATGAATATGTCGGCGTAGTAATGCCGGAGGAATTCCTTTCCGAAACCACCGCTCATCGTAGGTAGGTGCATCACGCTGGCCTCGGCGACCATCGTAGAGACCGCGAGGTCGGCGTCGCGTACCACGAATTCATACGACGCATGCCGCTCCCACAGATCCACCATCTGATCGCGCTTCATTTCGCCACTTCCAAAGTATTTCCGAGGAATTCGAGAAGTGCCATCCAGGCATGCTGTGCCGCGATCTCGTCATAGGTGTCGCGGGTGTCATTGAAGAAGGCGTGCCCGGCTTCCTCGAGGACGACCTCGACCTGTCCACCCGCGGCCCGCGCTGCGGCCGCGAAGGCCACCGCGTCTTCCGCGGGAATATGATTGTCGCGCTTTCCGTAGAAAAGCCGGGCCGGGCAGGACAGGTCCTTCGCACGGCCAAGTGGATTCGGCTCTGCCGGTGCACCGAAGTTGCCGTAACCTGCCGGCGGCCCGTAAAACGGGGCCGCGGCCGCCCACCCACCGTTCGGGTCGGTGGCAGCGAGCAGACTGAGGTAACCGCCGAGACAGAAGCCCAGCACCGCGACCCGGCCCGGGTCGACGCCGCACCGGGCCACCAAGGCGTCCCGCGCCGCGGTGAGATCGCCGAGCCAGCGCTCGGATCCCAGCGCGTAGAACCTAGCCAGCGCCGCGCCGAAATCGCCGGCAGCGACCGGATCCACGATTCCCGGGTCACGGGAGAACAGGTCTGGCGCGATGGCCGAGTAGCCGTTTTCGGCGAACCGCTCGCACAGCGAGCCGAAGTGCGATGTAAGGCCCTCGATCTCGTGGATGACCACCACACCCACGCGGCGGTCCGCCGCGGCCGGAGCCAGGTAGGCGTTCGCCTGACAGCCATCGGCCGTCGGTATCGTTATTGTCTGCGTCACCGCCAGTCGCTCCTTCGTGAATAAACCGGCCTCAGAACGGATAGGTGACCGGGCGGGTCAGCAGATCGTTGTCGTGTACGGCGGTGCGTCGCTGGAAAAGCCATCCCTCGCGATAGACCAGTTCGTCCCGATAGGTGCCGGTCGCCTGGATTTCCACCCGGCCGTCCGAATTGGTGAGGTACACCACGAATACCGATCGAACCCTGAGTTGTTGCGGTCCTGCGGCTTCGATGTCGACGTTTCCGATTATGCGGCGGGTGCGGCCGGGCTCGATCGACCAGTACTTCTCGATGAACTCGGCGCGGTCGAGCATGCTCGCACGGTTGTCATCGATGACAGAGAGCGGCCAGCTGTTTTCGAAGTTCTCCGCCGAGATGGCGACGTAACGCCCGTCCGGAGCGAAAAGTTCGATCCAGTCCCGGTAGCGCCGTTCATCCAGTGTCGCGCAGGCCTCGTGCAGCAGGCGCAGAACCTGTTCGCGCACTTCGGCTTCCACGACGGCATCGCCGCCTCGGGGGGCCACGGTATGCACTGTTTCGGTCACGGTCACCACCCCATCCGACTGCGGTACGCGTCGTAGAACCCTCGGACGGTGTACTCACCCTCCAAGTCGCCGCTCGGTGTGCTGAGGTCACCGAGCGCCATGAAGCTGGTGTCCACGCTGGACACCCCTTCGGTCGCCTGCACCGCTGCGACCGCGACAACGTCGTCGCGACCGGCGAACCCGGCTGGACCGAAGAAGTTGCCGTAGTCGCGGGCCCGCTTGGCGTGCTTCTCCGGTGACTCCCCCTTGTGTCCGAGCGAAACTGTGTGCAGTTCGACGCGCGTCGGGCTCTTCGGAACGATATGGCGGACATTGAGCATGTCCCACTCTTCGAGCAGCAAGGCGTTCGGGAAGAGACCCATGACCCTGTTCCAGCTGTTCTCAGCGGGCCGATCATGGCTCTGGAAGAGCGAGAAATCCTGCATCTGGAAGGTATTCGTGGCCATATGCTTACGCATCACTTCGTCGGACAGCGAGACGGTCTTCCACTGGAGCACTCCGTGACCGTTCTGGAATACGATATTTTCGCCGACCGGGTTGACGCCCAAAGCCATCGCGAAATTGTGCAGAAGCGCGGCATGGTAGGCGTCTTGGGTGTTTTCGAAGAAAAGCTTCCAGTTACCCTGCACCTCGAACCGGTGGTATCCGAGAATTTCCACGTCGCCACCGCGCAGCACATCCTCGATGTGCGGTCCCGCGTCCGCGAGATACTCTGCGAGCGGTTCGACGCCTTCGCCGAAAGTCGCCCAAACCATCCCCGAGAAGGTCTCGACACGTGCAGCCCGCAGACCACCGCGCTCCTTGTGCTGCCCTTCGGTGTAGTTCTTACGCATCGGGACGCCGAGGAGCCGGCCATCATCACCGAAGACCCACTGATGATAAATACAGGTGAAGGTCGAACAGTTGCCACGTTGATCCAGCGCGACCAGGGAGCCACGGTGGGTGCACACATTTTCCAGCACCTTCACCGAACCATCCCGGGATCTGGTCATGATCACCGGCAGATCGCCCATCCAGGACCGGCGGAAGTCACCGACCTCGGGGATTTCGGCCTCCAACCCGACGTAGGTCCAGCCGTCGCGAAACAGCCGCTGCATTTCCAGCCGATAGATCTCGTCATCGGCGAATACGCGCCGGTCGACTTCCGTCTGACTGATTTTCGGGGTCACGTGCACCATACGAGTCCTCCTCTCCGTTCTCGTTCTCCAGGCTCGTCATCGCGGGACCACCGCCTGTGTTGTCAATTCACCGAAAAATCTGTTTTCAAAAATGGCAATCTGTTGCATGCTTGCAAAGAAAATAAGCCCGATTGGTCCTCAGTGCATTACCTTCAGGCAGCTTCTCGAAGAGGTCGAGCCTTTTCGGCTGCTCTATCCGCCTGGCTCAATAACGGCCTCCTGCCGCTCGCTCCGAAAAGTCAGCGTACTGCCGGAAATACGGTAAATCTATCCGAATAGCGTGCATATTATCCATTGCTGCAATATCGGAGTAAGAGCCATATCAACGCCTCCGACACCGAATTGGCTGCACCTACCTCGCAGCGGCTGCGAGCTGTTCGGCGATATCCGTGAGTTTGTGCCGAGGACGCCCCAGCGCTCGGCCCGCCCGGCGCTCGTAGTCGTCGATACACAACCATCCGCGCTGGTCTACCAGCTGCGGGCACCGTTGTCGCACAAGACGTTCCACCGCTGCCGGCGCCAAAGTACCGTCGCGGGGCAACGCGCCGGCCACGGCGTCGGCGCGCAGCGCCCGGACGGTGTCTCGAGCGCATTTCTTGTTGGTCCCGATGATTCCGCGCGGGCCGCGCTTGATCCAGCCGGTCACGTAAGTACCCGGCATCGCTCGCCCGTCCTCGACGACGCGACCGTCGAGGTTCGGGATCACCCCGCGCACCTCGTCGAACGGCAGGCCGGGCAGCGGGATGCCGCAGTAGCCGATCGCCCGCAGAACCAAACCAGTACCGATGATCTCGGTCGCACCGGTGGGCCGCGCGCACGCACGATCGGTGTCGTCGCATTCGAGGTGATTGCGCGACACCAGCAGTCCGGTCACTTTATCCGTCCCGAGTAGCTGTACGGGCGAGGTGAGAAACCGCAACACGATTGCGCGTTCGTGCCCGGCGACGGGCCGATGCTCGTAGCGCCGCAGGGTGGACACTTTACGTCGCGTCGCCGGGTCCTGGTCGCCGAGAACGGCGTTGTGATCGGACGGCGGGTCGCCCTCGACGACAATGTCCACACCGGGCAGCTCACCGAGCTCGTCCAGCTCGGCGTTGTTGAACGCGCCGTGCACGCGGCCGCGCCTGCCGAGCAGCACAATCTCGCGAACCCGGCTGGTGCGCAACGCCTCTAGTGCGTAGGGTGCGATGTCGGTACGTTCCAGATCGGCGATCGGCATGGCCAGGATCCGGGCGACATCCAGGGCGACATTCCCGTTCCCGACGATGACAACGCGCTCGTGCGAGAGGTCGACATCGACATCGCGGTAGTCCGGGTGACCGTTGTACCAGGCGACGAAGACCCGCGCGGCAAGACACCCCGGCACCTCCTCGCCGGGGATGCCCATCGACATATCACCGGACGCGCCGATCGCGTAGATCACCGCGTCGTACCACTGCGACAGCTCCTGGGCCGAGATGTGGTTGCCGATGTCCACATTTCCGAAGAATCGGAAGCCCGGTCGCGCGGCCGCCGCCTCGAACACGGTCTGGACGAGCTTTTTCTCCGGATGGTCGGGTGCGACACCGTGCCGGACGAGTCCCCACTGCGTCGGCAGCCGGTCGAACACATCCACCTCGATCGGGTGGTCGGTCAGACGCTGGAGCTGTCCGTCCAGGTAGGTGCCCGCCGGACCTTCGAGGAGATGCCCGGCGGCGTACATTCCGGCCGGTCCGGCGCCCACGACCGCGACCCGCAGTGGCGCCTTCAAGTCCGCGCCTGGAAGTACTCGGCGTTGATGTTCTTGTACTCCACCCACTTCCGCGGCAGGCGAGACGCCTCGTATACCGCTTGCACCGGGCATGCCGTCACGCACGCTTCACAATCGATACACGATTGCGGGTCGATGAACAGTTGTTCGGTACGCATGAACTCCGGGTCATCCGGTCGTGGCCGGATGCAATCGGCCGGACACACCTCCAAGCACGAGTAGTCGGCGACACACGGCGCGGCGATCACATATGCCATCGATCAGATTCCTTCCCCGACATGGGTTTCGACCCGCTCTACGCGGATGCGTACCCCGTTGAGATGTGCGACACCGGAGAGCGGATCGACATCCGACGGCTCGGTGGTCATCAGATCGTTGACGCTCACACCGCCTTCTCGGTTGGCGGTCCTCCAGCGCCCTTTGCCGTTGTGGCCCCAGCCGTGCGGCACGGCAACGACACCCCGGTGGATGTCCTCGGTGATCAGCACCGGCAGTTCGATCGCCGCGTGCTTCGACACCAGTCGCACGGTCTCGGTGTTCGCCACACCGAGTGCCTCGGCGTCGAGCGGATGCAGACGCGCGGCGTGGGCCGGCCGCCCGGCGCGCAACTGCGCGGCATTGTGCATCCAGGAATTCTCCGAGCCCAATTCACGCATCCCGATCAGGAACAGCGGGAACTCGGGATCACTGGTGCGCCGCTCCAATCGCTCGATCTCGGCCCAGATCCCAGGATGATCGAAATGGACCTTGCGGTCGCGGTGCCGGATCACCTTTCGTCGCCGGCCGGCGACGGGCTCCTCGGCGTACAGAATTCCGTGCGGATTGTCCTGCACCAGCTTGTCGAAGGTGAGTCCCCGAGGCCGCAGTCCGAACAAGTCACCACCGCGGCCGACCCGGATCATCGCCTTCAGCATCGTCTGTGGCGTGAGCGGCTTGCCGACGATATCCGCGGCCTTCGCCACCACGCGCAGTGCCCGGTTGGGCAGCGCCCGAGTGCCGAGACCGCGTGCGATCTCGTCGATGATCTCCCACTCCGCCCGCGCCGCGCCGGCCGGAGGCACCAGCGCCTCGGTCGCCTGGACGAATGGCTGCGGATAGTACGGCTGGGTGAACAGCATGAGGTCCTCGCGTTCGTACATCGCGGTCACCGGCAGCACATAGTGCGCATGCGCGTTGGTTTCGGTGATGTACAAGTCGAGCGACACCACCAGATCGAGTTCGTCCAGCGCGTCGCCGAGATGCTGGCCACCAGGCGTGGACAGGACCGGATTGCCGGCCGCGATCACCATCGCGCGGATTTGCCCGGGACCCGGCGTGCGAATTTCGGCGACCATGTTGTAGGCCGGCTCCATGCCGGCGACCTCGGGCAAGTTTCCGATCCGGCTCCGGCGGGTGTTGTAGGTGAGACTCGCTGCCGTTGCCGCGCGCATCGGGATTACTTCGGCGCCGAAGATCGCGCCGCCGCTGCTGTCGAGATTGCCCGCGACGAGATTCACCGCGTCCATCAGGCAGTTGACCAGCGTCGCGCTGGTGCCCAGACAGGTGCCGGTGCGGCCGTACAGAACCGCCTTGGTGCGCGCCATCGTGCGGGTGATATCTCGCACGACCTCGGCCGGGATACTGGTCCGGGCCTGCGTCACCTCCGGCGCGAACCGCGCTGCCGCCGCGCGTAGTTCCCGCTCACCGGTGCATTCGGTCAGGGCCTTCGCGTCGAACAGATTCTCTTCGAACAAGACGTACAGCATCGACAGCAGCAACCATGCGTCGGCGTCCGGGGTGATCGGCGTCCATTCGAACGAGCGCGCGGTTTCGGTGCGGCGCGGGTCGATCACGATCACCCGGCCCCCCCGATTCTCGACCTCGTGCAGCTTGTCGGTGAACCGGGGAATGGCGGCCAGGCTGCCGTGCGAGACCGCCGGGTTCGCGCCCAAGATCACGACGGTTTCGGCGGCTTCGAGGTCCGGGATCGGAACTATCAGCTGATGCCCGTAGAGCAGCTGGCTTGCGACGTACCGGCTGTGCGTGTCCTGCGATGCCGCGCAGTAGAAATGCGAAACACCCAGCGCTTCTACCGTACCGAGTGTCCACAGCAAATGGCTATAATTCAGTCCGCCTGGATTACCCAAATACCAGCCGAGGCTCTCCGCGCCGTATTTCTCCCGAATGCCGCGCAATCGCGCGATGATGTCATGCATTGCTTCGTTCCATGACACTTTTTCGAAAGAACCGTCGGACTGTCGCCGCATCGGGTGCAATACGCGGTCCGGGTCGTTCTGCGTGGCCGCGTGTGCGATGCCCTTCGGGCAAGCGAAACCCGCGCTGAGCGGGTGATCCTTGTCCGGTCGTAAGGCCAGCAATTTCCCGTCTTCGACTACGCCGATCAGGCCGCACGCGGGTTCGCAGATACGACAGAATGTGACCTTTTCCTGTTTCATCGCTTCATTCCGTTCAGGGCAGGTGCACGAAATCAGCGACGGTGCGACGTAGTTTTTCGCCTTCCGCGTCGAAAAGATCGTCAGCTATCCCGTCGAGCATGCGCGCACCGACCCAGGCGGCGCGGTTCCCGAAGAGAAAGGGGGTGTCGAGGCCATGACAGCTTCCGAGACCGTCCAGCGGACTCGGCACCGAGAATTCGCGTAATTCGGCTCGGACACCGTGCTGGTGCGATGCCGCGATCAGCGCTCTCGCGTGATCCGCGAACATAGCATCGGTTGTAGACGCGATAAGTTCCGCATACGGCGTGGCGTAGCTCTGTGTCCGCCGGTACCCGAGCCGGCGTATCTGCTCATCGGTGATATCCCGCTCGCGCGAGCTGAAGAAGTAGGCGCCGGTCTCGTCCTGGGTGAAGGTGACCAGCAGCTGCGTAGCGCCCATCGCTTGGACAATGCGTGCCGGATCGTCCAGCCAATCCGGGACACGGGAATCCGCCATCGGCATCAGGCAAGTCGGAGCGATCGATCCGAACGCGACGCGTTTCTTCATCACCTGCTGATGACTCATCAGTAGACTTTCGATCGGCACATCTTCGGGGTCTGCACCGTGCAGATTCTCGATGACCTCGCTACTGAGCGTTTCGATACGGCTGCGGTCGGCCGCAGGAATTCCGGGGGTACTCATCAGCAGCAGCCGCGGAATCAGGCCCCTGTACTGTGGCAGCACCGCCAGAATTTGCGCATAAAAGGCGCCTGCCGATTGACCAGCAACGGTCAGGTTATCGGGGTCACCACCGAACAACGCGATGTTCTCGCGCACCCACGTGAATGCTTGAAGCAGATCGTCGAGCGCACGATTCGCGTCCTCGGCACCCGGTCGGACCAGCAGATTGGCCTGTGGCCCGAGCCGATAGTTCATGGTTACCACAACCATGTCGCCCTCGCGGGCGAGCCGGTCACCTGAGTACCACGGTATGACGCCGCCGCCCGAGATGAAGCCGCCACCGTGGATGAAGAAGAGAACGGGCCGATTCGAAGCACCGGACGGCGCCCAAATGTTGAGTAGAAACGCGTCTTCTTCTTGTGGATGCTCTCGCCAGGCACTGCCCAGTACCGTATCGAGTCGGCTCGGGAGCTGCGGAAAAATGGCGGGAAATTCACGGAGATCCTGCGCGGAATCAGGCGTCGCGGGCGCGACCGGATCGAAGCGGCCGCCATTGTTCAGCGTGCCGTAACGAATTCCACGGAAAGCCGCGACCCCCTCGGACGTGTCGCCGACGACCGTTCCACTGGTGGTGTTCAACATCATTGCACCCTTCTTTTCTGTGCCACGCCAACCGGGGCGAGCCCGCGACGAAATCCCTGGTTTCATCGGATTCGTGCCGGACGGCCTGCCGCCGCGAAATACAATCACGGTCTGCGACGGCAGACCGCGGATCACACCAGGCTCATCCGACCTACGCGTTCTGCGTCAGCGCAGAACTTTCCCCGAGGAAGATATGTTTGCGCTCCTCGAAGAATTCGCGCAGTGTGCGCGGTTCGCGGCCGAGCAGGTAACGCAATTCGTCGGTCACGATGAACAGCGTTTCCTCCTTCTGCTCGTTCTCCGAGAAAGCCAGGAACCAGTCGATTACGGCGGGGCCGTACTGTGCGGTGATGAGTCCCCCGACTTCGGACTTGTACCTTTGCGGATCGTCCTCGTAGGTGATCTCGACGCCCAGGACTTCCGTCATGAGATCGGCGACCTCGGAGAACCTGATCCGTTCGGTGCCGGTGATGTGGCGCATGTACCCGTCGTGTTCGCGGCTGTGCGGCCGCAGCAGCAGCTGCGCCGCCGCCTCGCCCACGTCGCGCGGGTCGACGAACAAGGAACTCCGGTCATAGGGAGCCGCCAGCACTCTGCGGCTCAACACTGGCGGCAGCCACACCGTGAGGAAGTCGTCCATGAAGTTGGCGAAGCAGTTCAAGAAGGTCACCGGCAGACCCGAAGCGTTCAAGACCGCTCGTGCCTGCTGGTATTGCAACGACGGGCCCGGCGTGTCACGCAGCGGCGTGCGCAGCTCGTTGACGTTGTTGATGCCGATCGTCACGCCGACGAGCTTGACCAGATGCGGCTGCGTTCCCGCCGCGTGGGCGGCGGCACTGACATTGATCATCGCCTGGCGCTCATCGATCCTGAAGTCCGGTGTGATGAGGAAGGCCGCGTCGACACCGTCGAATGCCGCGACCATGCTCGGCAGGTCGGTGTAGCTTGCCTGCACGACTTCCGCCGACGGAAAACCGGCCTTCAGTTCAGCGGCCTTCTCTGCGGAGCTCGTGGCAATCCGCAACGCCGGCGCATTATCGGCGGCCGCGATCGCCGCCGCCGCCGGGCCACCCACATGACCGCTGGCGCCGAACACAAGAATTCGTTCAGGTGCGGGTCGAATGTCTTGTTTCATCAAATATTCCTGCCGTTGTGCTATTCGTGCGTTATCGGACACGGGGACTTTTGTCATCGGCCCTCAGACCAGCGGGGCGACTACTTCACTACTGCCGACCAGCGCCTTACCGTGGACCTCATAGCCCAACGTCGGGGTGAGCATGCCGTGGCTGGTGGCGGTGTTGACGTCGCGCCACATCCGCTGCAGGGGATTGGCTTCGGCGAAGGACGCGGTCCCGTGCGCGTTCACCAGGATCTGCATCGCTTCGCGCAACTGCTGGCAGGCGAACCCGACCGCGGCGCGGAAGCGGGCGTGGTCGGCGGGCGCCATCACGATCCGCCCGGTGGCGGCGTCATCGAGATCGCGGGCCAATTGCCCCGCGAACAGGCGCGCGGTGTCGATCTTCAACGCCGCTTCGGCAACTTGGATCTGAAACCCGGTGGACGCGCTTTGTGACGGGAATGTGCTGTAGGCGATGCCGCGTTTGTCGGCGAGCTTCAGCACATATTCCAGCGCACCCTCGGCCACCCCCAACGGAGTCCCCGCCAGTCCGAGTTCGAGGCTGGGAGCGATCGGGGTGCGGTACAGCGCCTCGTCCCGGTACTCGGTGGCGTAGTCGCCGGCCAGAGCCTTGGTGACGGACAGGACACGGTGGTCCGGTACGAAGTAATCGTCGAGCACCAGGGTATTGCTGGCGGTTCCGCGCATCCCGGCGACGTTCCATGTCTGCACGAGGGTGCCGTCGGCGACCGGGACCAGAGCGGGCCCGAACTCCAGGGCAGCCGGGTCCGCGCTGATCGGCATCATCAGCAATGCCCAGCCGGCCTGTTCGACACCGGACAGGAAACCCCACCGTCCCGAAATTCGATAGCCGCCTTCGTCCCGGGTCACCTGGGACGCCATCGCTTGCGAAGCGCACACTCCGATATCGGGATTGCTCTCCCAGACCTCGCGCTGCGCCTGCTCGCCGAACATGCCCACCATCAGCGCGGTGCCGTTGATGTTCTGGGTCACCCATGCGGTGGAACCACACCCGCGTGCCAACGTCGCGCTGATCGCCACCAGCGTCTGCAGCTTCTGCTGCCACCCGCCGAGCCGTTTGGGCACACACACCCGCAGCAACCCGGCATCGACAACCTGCTGGAAGACCTCAGGGGAGATATGACCGCTGCGGTCGACCTCCGCGGCATGCTCGGCCAGGGTCGGCACCAACGCCTCCGCGGCACTGATCAGCCGCAACGCGTCGTCATCCAATCCGACGTGCAGTTCATTCATGGCAGCCACCTAGTCCGTCAGATCGGTCGGACGCGTGCCGGGAGCGCCGAGAAACTGCACCCCGTACTTCTTGGCCGCCGTCGCCAGCTTCGCCAACACCTCCGAGTCCAAGGGCATCGGATCCGGCAGCCGGCGCTCGGTGGCCGGCGTCGAAATCTCACGCGTGTACCCTTCGAACCCCGCTGGCGAGGTGATCGCGAGCCACCGAGCCGGAATATCGGAAGTCACCGAATAACAGTGCGCGACATTGCGCGGCATCAACGCGTAATCCCCGGGTTGCAGAGCTCGGGTCTGATCACCGACCCAGATGGTCAACTCACCATCGATGATCAAAAACGCCTCTTCCTCTTCGGTGTGCAAATGCAATGGCACTTCGTCACCGGGCGGCCCGAGCATCTCGAAAATCGCATACGCGCCACCGGTCTGCTCTCCCCCGGCAATGATATCGACCAGGCTCGACCCGAACCACACAGTTTCCCGCTCACTGGCGGTCACCAAAACGGCCGATTCCTGTTTTTCATCCATGGATCACTCCCTACATCGACTGAGGTCCGCACGGCTCTTCAGTACTTGGAGTGCCCAAGGTACCCACCGATCTGTCGTTGCAATATCCGCATAGCGGCTGGATTGTCCATTCGTTCCACATAATGTGCGCATTATCCGGGCTGCGACGTCTATCTGGATAATTCGCACGTATTGTGGCTATTCAACCGGCCGGCGCATCGCTACTTTTGAAAGCCTCAGCACTTTCCCATCCACCGTGCAGGAGGGTAACCGTGGTCCAAGCGCCGGTCGGCATCACGGCACCCATGGCTGGTTCCCCAAGTATTCCGATGCCAGAACGAACCACACACGGCGCCGCGCGTCCGGTATTCACCGGAGAATATCGCAATTCCGGAGGGCGCCGAATACCGAAAGTATCCGGAATACAACACGCGATGTGCAGAATCCGGCAGACCGGGACGTTTCGGTCTACCGTCGCAGCGTCTGCGACGGCGACTCGCCGAATCGCCTGCGGTACTCCACCGAGAACCGACCGAGATGCATGAAACCCCAGGTCAAAGCGATGTCGGTCACGCTGGCGCCAGATCCGGGATCCGCATTCAGCAGTGCCTCCCGCGCCCGATTGAGGCGTATTTCGCGCAGGTAGGCCATCGGCGAACAGCCGAGGAGGTCGTGAAACCCCCGCTGCAGGGCCCGGACCGTCACGCCGGCGTCGGAGGCCAGTTCTTCGATAGTGAACGCACGCTCGGGATAGGCTTCGAGGCGTTCCATGACATGCCGCACAGGCCGCGGAGCCCCGGGTACTTGTTCGGCCTGCAACGCCGCGGTGTAGTTGTGGCGATGCGCGAGCAGCAGACCGGTGAGAATGACACTTTCGATCTGCGCGGCCAGCAATGGGTGCTCCAGCAGCCCCCCGGTCCGCTGCGTCTCGGCGAGAAGCAGATCCAGTGATGCGCGCCAACTTCGGCTCCGGCTCGTCCGCAGGTCCATGCCCAGGTCGAAGATGATCGGATCGAGCACAGGCCGGCCGATGAGCGATTGGAGATGGCGCTGCAGATGATCCTGCTCGACGCGGATGGCGATCTGCACACAGTCGGGCGCCATCTTCATCGAGATGCTCCGTCGGGGGTCGGGCAACGAAGCCAGGTCCGGTGTCGAGACAGCCTTCTCGCGACCGGACACGACCAGCGCGGTGCCTCGCAAGGGCAACTGAAGGATATGGAACGGCCGCTCCGGCGGATCTGCCTCGATCCGGACGGCAGCCCCGTACTCGATCCGCAACAGCGTGAGCTTGTTGACGCTGACCGCACTGAAGCTCGCATCCAGGACCGATGGCTCGACCAAGCCGACACGATGATCGGTCAGAAATGTCGACACTGCCGTGCGGACAATGTCGAGATCATCGGTGTGCACGAGATGCCGATTCGGGATCGATGGTCCAGCGAGTTTCACTGCTCTCTCTCTCCACGCGCGAAGCCGACTATAGTGGCTATCACGCGTCGACGCTTGCCATCTTTCCGAAATTCTGCGGCTTCAGTCCGACATGGACGCGTTCGCGAGGTCCCGTTTCCCGCTACCTATTCTGGGGATACCGATGCCTTGCCGCTCAGCGGACACGGTGGCCAGCGATCGGTGCGGCAGACTGAGGACCCAGAACGGCTTGGCCCCGCCCGGTTCGAATGCGGTTCCACTTGCAAGATCATTCATGACGTTCTCCTCTTGCCGGGAAGCAAGACTACATGCTGTTCGGCCTATGAGATATCCACCGAGCGGCGCGACTATCCACTATGTGCCGAACGATTTGCGCACCGGCCGTCCGCGGCACTGAGGGAAAAACGTTGCCTTGACCAAGCTCCCGTGGACTCAGTACGTTGAGGCTTCTCGGACACCACCGCGATCATGCGCGAAATCATCGGCCGTGCACTAGAAGTCGGTCGCTCATGGTTCGCGAAAAGGAGTCTCACGTGGTCGACTACACCACTTTGCGCATCGAACGGCCACGACCGGGGATCGCGCTCGCCTACCTCGACCGGCCCGCTCGGCTGAATGCCATAACCTTCGACATGTTCGACGAATTCGTGGAGCTGCAACGAGAGGTCGAGGCGGACAAAGACATTCGAGCCTTGATTCTCACCGGCAGCGGACGTGGGTTCTGCGCCGGCCTGGACTTGGATCAGGCGGCGACATTGCCGGATATGTCCGCGGCGCAAATGCTACGTGGGCAGGAGTCGTGGGCACGGTCGGTATCGGGCTTCACACGGATGACGACTCCGGTGATCGCCGCGGTGCACGGCCCGGCAGCCGGGGCCGGGCTGAGCCTGGCGCTGGCCGCCGATATCCGGATCGCCTCGACCACGGCGAAATTCAACGCCGCATTCGTACGGATCGGACTCTCCGGCGGCGATCTCGGCACGTCGTGGGCACTGCCGCGACTGATCGGACTCGGTCGCGCCACCGAAATCCTGCTGACCGGACGGTTCGTCGACGCGCCGGAAGCGTTGCGGATCGGACTGGTCACCGACGTCTGCGAACCGGAGGACCTGATCGAGCGGGCACTCGAGATCGGTGAACAGATCCGGGGCAACAGCCCGGTCGGCATGGAGCTGACCAAGCAGGTGATTCAAACCAACATCGACGCTGCGTCACTGGAGGCGGCGCTGGCAGTCGAGAACCGCAATCAGGTGCTGGCCAGTCGGACCGCGGACATGCGAGAGGCGCTCGCGGCCTTCCGAGAGAAGCGGTCGCCCCAGTTTGTCGGAGAGTGAAGTATTTCCCGCGGAGCACATGCGCGGCGCTGCCACATGTGCCGCATCGCGGTGAAGTCGTTTGGATCGTAATCCCTTGTTGTCCAATTGATTCCGATACCTGCGGCACGTTGTGGTGAGATCAATTCACCTCAGCACAACCACCCGAGATCAACCCGAAGTCCCGTCGAAATGGCGACAGTCGAAACTGCGCCGGCACCGATCCGGCTACCGTCAGTTGGTCGGTGCGGGCCTGACAGCAAATACTTCGTGCATTTCGGTTCCGATCAAACGCGGGTCCTGCTGAGTCTGCACGGACATGTCCTGCCGACCGAGCAGCTCGCAAACTTCTCGCAGGCGGCCGTCTCGATCATGGACTTCGGCGACGACAGCGTGGATACGACGCCAGTCCGCTTCGGCGATGCCACGCAAGACATCCAATTCGGCACGTTCGACATCGACTTTGAGCAACCCGATCTCGCTGTGGCGACAGTGTTCGTCCAGTATCGCCGAAACGGTGGTGACCGGGACCTCCAGTGCTACGCCGTCGTGCAGGCCGGTGGTGATGAGCGCGATGGCCTTGTCGTCCAAGCCGCAGTTGCGCAGATAGATCTTGGTGGCTTCGTCATCCGCCTCGCGATCGGCGAAGAAACCGGAGTTCGCCGATGCGCGCGGATACCAAGTGAACGGCAGCGTGCCCGGTGTGGCACCGACCGCGATCTGCAGGGGTATACCGTCCGGAACATGCGCTGCGATATTGCGGTCCAGGCAGCGGAAGGTCATCGGCACGGGCTCGACCGCGATGACCCGAATGCCGGGACAGGTGTCGGCGAACATCATCGCGCTGAGTCCGATGTTGGCGCCGATGTCGAGTGCGACGTCTCCAGGGCAAAGGCACGCGGCGGCACGCCGGTAGAACCCGCGCGGCGCGGTCGTCTCACCCCACAGCATTCGGGCCTCGGCCGGGCTCGTGCAGGTCACCGTTCTGCCGTCGTCGAGACGCAGTTGTTGCAAAGTGGTCAGCATTGTTCCATGAACCTTTCGAGGACAGGGCCGACGATGGCCAGCGCATGCGGATGGCTCAACTCGAGATGGCGGGCGTCGACGACGACGTTGTGAATGTCGCCGCTGACATAGGGCCGCCACGTGTGCGCGAGGGCGGCGTGGTCCGCGTGGTCTTTTCCGGCGGTGAAGAAGACCAGGTCGCCATCGAAGACATTCGGGCGATAGCCGGCGGAGATATCGCTCGCGGTTCGGAAGCTCTCCATCACCCGATCCGTCTGTTCGGCGGTGAACAGTCCAGTTGCGACCACCTGGTCCCGGATGACGTTCCACGCTTGTTCGTGGCTGGTCGCCTGGAGCTCGTCGCCGAGGTCGAACAGTTCCCGCCAGCCGCCGAGCAGATCGGACATCAGCTGTCCCGGTGCGGGCTGACCTGCCGGGAAGGCGGTTGATTGCGATGGTGCACCTGCCGCGCTGTCGAGCACCGCCACGATGCCGACCCGATCACCGTCGCGCTGTAGCTGTACCGCCATAGCGTGCGCGATCTGTCCGCCCAACGACCAGCCGAGCAGGTGATACGGACCCGTGGGCTGCACTCGGCGAATCTCGGCCGCATAGCGTGCGGCGAGCTCGTCGACGGACTCCGCACGCGGTTCGCCGGACACGACGTGCGGATCCTGTAACCCGTACACCGGCCGATGCGGATGCAGATGCTCGATGATGCCGCCGTAGAACCACGCCAGACCGCCCGCCGGGTGCACGGCGAAGACCGCCGACTCGGATCCGCTCGCGCGCAGCGCCAGCAGCACCTTCAGACCGGAGTCGCCTTCCGAGTCATCGGCCCTGCGCGCAAGCGTCTGCGGAGTCGCATCCTCGAACATCCAGGGCAATTCGATGCTCACACCACGAGTCCGCAACTCTGTTACCGCCATGGTGGCCAGCAGTGAGTTGCCCCCCAGGTCGAAGAATCCGTCGATCACCCCGACTCGCGGTGTTCCCAAGACTTGCGCGAACACATCGCTGATCGCGTTCTCGGTACGAGTCCGCGGTGCGACGAACCGATGTACCGCTGCGTCGAAATCGGGAGCGGGCAATGCTTTTCGATCCAGCTTTCCGTTGATGGTCAACGGCAGATCGGGCAGGACCATGACCACCGAGGGCACCATATAATTCGTCAGCACCTCAGCGGCGGCCGCCCGGACCTGGCCCGGATCGATCCGCTGCCCGTCGATACCGACGACGTAACCGATCAGCTGATCGATGTCGCGTTCGTGGCGGTGCACCGCCACAGCGGCCCGCGACACCGACGGATGCCGTAGCAGCGCCGACTCCACCTCGCCCAGCTCGATCCGATACCCGCGCAACTGAATTTGTGCTTCACCCCGGCCGGCGTAGGTCAACTCCAGCCCGCCGGTGCTCTTGCGCCAGCGGCCGAGATCGCCCGTCCGATACAATCGGCCGCCGATCGGATCGTATGGGTTCGCCACGAAGCGCCCCGCTGTCAACGCCGGAGCCCGCAGGTAACCGCGCACGAGTTGTCCGCCGGCGATATAGATCTCGCCGCGGACACCGATCGGTACCGGCTGCAGCCGGTCGTCGAGCACATATCCTCGTAGCCCCGGCAGCGGTGATCCTATCCGAGCTGCGCTCGGGTCATCGACCTCGGCGAATGTCACATGCACGGTGGTCTCGGTGATCCCGTACATGTTGATCAATTGTGGCGATCCGGGTTCATGCGCGGCGAACCAGCTGGTCAACCGCGCCGCATCCAATGCCTCGCCACCGAAGACCACGTACCGGAGCGCGAGATCGCCGCAGCGGCAGCCGGATTCGCGATATCGCCGCTCCGCATCGACGAATCCGTAGAAGGCAGAAGGGGTTTGACTCAACACCGTGACGCGCTCGCGCGCCGCCAGTTCCACCAATGCCTCCGGCGACCGTGAACTGTTGTGGTCGACGACGACCAGCCTGCCTCCGCTCAGCAGGGCGCCCCACATTTCCCATACCGCGAAATCGAAAGCGTACGAATGGAACATCGTCCACACGTCGTCGGGGTGGAAGTCGAACCGTTCGGCGGCGTGGGTCAATAGTGTGACGACTTCGCGATGGCTGACAGCCACTCCCTTCGGAGTGCCGGTCGACCCGGACGTATAGATCACATAGGCGAGATTGTCCGGTCGCGCCGTCGAGGGCACCGGACAGTCCCGGACTTCGGCCCAGGATTCTTCGATCAGTACCGTTGGTGCCACGTATCCTGGTACGTCGGTTGCCATTTCGGCCGAGGTCAACACCGCGGCCGGACGTGCGTCGTCGAGGATGAAACGCAATCGCTGCGGCGGGTTCGCCGTATCCAGCGGCAGATATCCGGCGCCTGCGCGCACGACCGCGAGCAGGCCCACGACCAAGTCGACCGAACGCGACAACGCCACTGCCACCAGGGTTTCCGGCCCGACACCGTGCTCGGTGAGGCGAACGGCGAGCTGGGTGGCGCGCTGATCCAACTCCGCGTAGGTCAGCTGCGACATACCGTCGGTCACCGCGACCGCATCCGGCTGCGTCGCGGCGCGAGCGGTGAACAGCTCGGGCAGGGTCACATCCGCGACCGCGATGCCGTCGACTCCGGCAGCTTCCAGCACTTCGCACCGCTGGTCGGGATCTACGATATCGATGTCGCCCACGGCGACAGTCGGATCCACGGTCGCTTGTTCGAGGATCCGGGTAAACGCGTGTGCGAACCGAGTCATCGTCTGCTCGATGTACAGATCGGTGGCGAAGGTCAGCCGTCCGACCATGCCGCCCGGACGGCCCTCTGCATCGAACCGTTCGACGAGTTTGACGTTCAGATCCGCGCGGGCCTGGTCGAAGCCGTTCTCGATCGGTTCGACAGTGAGCCCCGCCAGCTCCAACGCGGCCGCGCTGAGATCCTGGACGTCGAGCGTCACCTGGTAGAGGGGCATGTGAGCGGTCGACCGCTGCGGATTGAGCGCCTCCACGACCTGCTCGAAGGGCACATCGGCATGGGCGAATGCGGCGAGATCCGTTTCGCGGGTGGCAGCCAGCAGATCGACGAACGGCTGCCCCGCCGACACCCGCGACCGCAACACCAGCGTGTTGACGAACATGCCGATCAGTTCGTCGAGTTCGCGGTCGCCGCGGCCGGCCACCGGGGTGCCGATCGCGATATCGTCGACATCGGCCAGCCTGGACAGCAGCACGGTCAAGGCTGCGTGCAAAACCATGAACACCGTCGCGTTGGCCGCACGGGCAAGGGCATTGATGCGGGCGTGCAATTCGGTGGACAGCTCGAAATCAACCGCCCGGCCACGCATGGACGGCACCGGCGGTCGGGGCAGGTCGGTCGGCAGCTCGAGCAGTTCGGGCAGCCCGGTGAGGCTGTCGATCCAGAATCGCAGCTGCCGGGAGACGAGTGAGTCCGGATCGTGTTCGTCGCCGAGAACTTCGCGCTGCCACAGTGCGTAGTCGGCGTACTGCACCGGCAGGGGCGGCCAGTTCGGTTGTGTCCCTTGTTTACTCGCTTCGTAGGCCATCGCCATGTCCCGCGCGAGCGGCATCATCGACTGTCCGTCGGCGCAGATGTGATGCACGCAGAGCACCAGCAAGTGATCACGGTCGCCGAGAGCGAACAATTCGGCTCGCACCGGAGGTGCTTGGGTCACATCGAATCCCGTGGAGACCACTGCCGCCGCCTGCTCCAGCACATGTTGTTCGTCGACCCGGATCGGAGCCAAAGCCGGTGCCACCTCGTCGACGCCGACCATGACCTGACAGGGCATCCCGTTGATCATCGGGAACTTGGTTCGCAGCGACTCGTGCCGGTCGATGACCAGCTCGCACGCGTACCGCAGCGCATCGATATCGAGCTCGCCCCGCAGCCGGATCACCAGCGGAATGTTGTACGCGCCGACGGATGAGTCGAATTGATTGAGGAACCACATCCGCTGCTGCGCTGGGGACAGCGGTACCAGAGCTGGACGGGCGCGCGTTGTCGGCGGCATGGCGACGTTCCGGCCGGCGGTAGCGAGATGCGCGGCCAGTTCGGCGACTGTCGGGGCGTCGAACAGGTCTTGAATGCCGACGCTCACCCCGAGTGCCGTGCGCAATCGCGCGACCACCCGCGTCGCCGACAGCGAATTACCGCCGAGCTCGAAGAAGCTGTCCGCGGCGCCCACTGCGCCGACGCTCAAGACGTCACCGAAAACGTCCGCGACATGCTGTTCGGCGTCGGTACTCGGGGCGACCCACTCCCGCTCGCGCGGGAATTCCGGCGCGGGTAGTGCCGCCCGATCCAGCTTGCCGGTCGCGGTCAGCGGCAGCTCTGCCAGCGGCATCAGCACTTCGGGCACCATGTGCGCGGGCAGATGACGTCGAGCAGCCGCCTTGACCTCGCTCGGATCGATGCGCCCGTCCCCGACCAGATAGCCGACGAGCCGGTCGGTGCCGCGCTCGTCGGTGCGCACCACGACCACCGCGTGATCGACACCGGGATGCTGCATGAGCACGGCTTCGATTTCACCGAGTTCGATGCGTTGACCGCGGATCTTGACCTGGAAATCACGGCGGCCGAGGTACTCCACGGCGTGGTGCGGGGTCCAGCGGACACGATCGCCGGTGCGGTACATGCGCGACCCTGCCGCGCCGAAGGGGTTCGCCACGAAGGCACCCGCCGTGGCCGCCGGCCGGTTCACATACCCGCGCGCCAGCTGGATGCCCGCGAGGTACAACTCCCCCACCACCCCGACCGGTACCGGTCGCAACCACGGATCGAGCACCACTGCCTCGAGGCCACGAATCGGTCCGCCGATCGTCACCATATCGCCGGGGTGCAGCGAACCGCTGATCCCGGCCAGAATCGTGGCCTCGGTCGGTCCGTACCCGTTCAGCAGCCGTCTGCCCGGTGCCCACACCGAGACCAGTTCCGGTGTCACGGCCTCGCCGCCGGCCATCAGCACTTGCAACGAATCCATACCAGCCGGCGACATGGTGGCCAGCACGCTCGGGGTGAGGAAGGCATGCGATACCCGTTGCGCCCGAATCAATTCCGCCAGCTCGTCGCCGGCGAATCCATCCGGTGCCGCCACCACCAGCAATGCCCCGTTCGTATGGGCCAGCAATACTTCGAGGACCATTACATCGAAACCGGGACCGGCCGCCTGCAGCACGCGCGAACCGGTGTCGACGCCGAAGCGCTCACGCACTACCGCGGAGAAATTCGCCAGCCCCTCGTGGGTGACCATGACGCCCTTCGGGATTCCGGTCGACCCCGAGGTGTAGGTCACGTACACCGCATCCCGGATCTGTGGCGTACGCAGGCGATCGGCATCGGTGACGGCGGCCGCCGACTGCGTCCCGATAGCGGTATCGGTATCCGGATCGTCGAGGACCAGCGCGCATACCGCGTCAGGAAGCAGATCCCGCGACGCCTCGACAGTGAGCGCGACCTGCACACCGGAGTCCGCCATCATATGCGCCACGCGCTCGGCCGGATTGCGCGGATCGATCGGCACGAACGCCGCACCCGTCTTGGCCGTCGCCCACAGGCCGAGCACGAACTCCGCCGATCGTGCCATCGCCAGCGCGACGTGGTCGCCGGAGCCGACACCGCATTCGATCAACTGCCGCGCCAGCTGGTTCGACCGCGCGTCCAACTCAGCGTAGGACATCTTGCGCTGCCCCGAAAGCAGGGCTGCGGCAATGGGATTCACGTCCACGCCAGCGGCGAGCAACTCCGCGAGCAGTTGCGGCGACGCGGCACTGCCTCCGGTGGCGGGCACCAATTCGCGCCGATCGGCCGTGGACAGTAAATCGACGGAATCGAGCCGCGCGTGCGAATCAGTCGTGATCGCGCGCAGCACGATGCCGAGCCGGGCAGCGAGACCGGACGCCGTTTCGTCGTCGATGCGGTCGGGCTGGTAGCGCAGCCGGACGTGCAGTCGGTCGGTGTGGTGCGCCTGCACGGTGATCGGGTAATGCGCGGCGTCGCGACCCTGCGCCGCGGCCACCCGCATACCATCGATGTCAGCGTCGCCCAATCCGCTGCTGTCGACCGGGTAGGACTCGAACACGACCAGCGTGTCGAACAGGGACACCGCGTCCGCGGCCGCCAGGATCTGCGGTAGTTCGAGGTAGTGGTGGTCGAGCAGACGGGCGTTGTCGGCCTGCAATCGAGCCAGCGCGTCTTCGATGGTCCGGTCTGGGCGCACTTCGACGACGACCGGAATCGTATTGATGAAAAGACCGATCATCGACTCGACTCCGGGCACGTCGGCCGGACGGCCGGACACCGTGCTGCCGAACACCACACGGTCGCCGCCGAGCAGGTTGCTCAATACCACAGCCCAGGCGAACTGGACGATCGTCGCCATCGTCACCGCGTGTGTTCGGGCGAAATCCACCAACTCGGCCGTCACGTCGCGATCGAGAACGACCTGCAGATCGATCGGGATGGTCGCGGCCGTGTCGGTGTGCCGATCGGCGACCAGCGTGGGCTCGGTGACACCGCGCAGCGCGGCCCGCCACACCTCGACGCTTCTGGTACGGTCGCGCCGGTCCAGCCATTCCAGGTAATCGCGGTAGGGCACCGCGTCGGGCAGCAACTGTGGCTGTGCGTCCACCGCGTATAGACCGATCAGTTCACGCCACAGCAACGGCAGTGACCAGCCGTCGAGTAAGAGGTGATGGGCGGTCAGTATCAGCCGGAAATCTTGCGGCCCCACCGTAGCGATCACGAACCGCAGCAGCGGCGGATCAGCCGGATCGAACCCGGTCGCCCGCTCGGCGTCGATCACCTCCTGCAGGCTCGATGTGCTGTCGGACAGCGTGACGCTGCGCCACGGGATGGCGGTATCGGCCGGAATCACCTGTACCGGAACGCCTTCGGCGGTTCGAGTGAACGCGGCCCGCAAGTTGCAATGCCGTGCGAGCAGGGCCCGCCCGGCGCGCGCGAGGCGGTGCTCGTCGACCGTGCCCGACAGCGTGAGCACCGACTGCGCGATGTAGACGTCGAGGCGGCCCGCCGCGACCTCGGCGTGGAACAGCAGCCCCGCCTGCAGCGATGCCAACGGCCACACCTCGCTCAATCGCCCGTACCGGTCGGCGAACTCCGCCAGCTCGCGCTGGGTGAGCTCGACGAGCGGAACGTCTGCCGGACTCAGTCCCCAGTCCTGGTTCGCGACAGCGGCGATCGCGGTCAGGGCGTCGACCCATTCCTCGACGAGTTCGGCTACGTCGTCGTGGTCGAGCAACCGTGAGGCGTAGCCGATGTACGCCGACAGCTCAGGTCCGGCCGCCGCGTCGACGATGTTGACGTCGATCGTGAGGACTGCCGCCGCCGGCATATCCGGATCGAATGCCGCCCGTCGGTCGAAAGGTTCGTTGGTCGGAACCCACGCCAGGTCCGTCAGTGTCGTGAGATCAACGCCGGATCGGCCGAGGTTGTTGATACTGATCTGCGGCTCCGGCAGTGCCGCGAGCCGCTCGGAGGTCTCGGTATTCAGATAGCGCAGCAGGCCGTAACCGATTCCCTTGTCCGGGATAGCGCGCAGCTGGTCTTTCACGGATCTCACCGCCGCGCGCACATCAGTGGGATCGACACCACTCAGGTCCAGCGCCACCGGATACCGAGTAGTGAACCAGCCGACGGTTCGGGAAATATCCGCGCCCTCGGCGATCTGCTCCTCGCGACCGTGCCCCTCCAGCAGGACCTTCATGCCCGCATGCGCAATGCCACGCCGCCGCCGCCAGCGAGTCAGGGCCACGGTCAGAGCGGCCAGCAACGCATCGTCGACGCTGCCGCGCACGGCTTCGGGCACCTCGTCGAGCAACGCCGAGGTCACGTCGGTCGGGAGCGACACCGTGAGCTCACGCACGGTCGACTGGGTGTCCAGCGCAGGATCCGAAGCCGCACATCCGAGCAACGGATCCGGTGCCGAACAGATCCGATGCCACAGCTCGAATTCGCCGGCACGCGCTGTCGCGGCGGCGATCGACGCCGCCGACCAGCGACGCATCGAGGTGCCCGGCTCGGCCAACTCGACCGGCCGCCCCTCGGTGATCTGCTGCCACGCGGTCATGAAGTCGGGCAGCAGAATCCGCCACGACACCGCATCGACTGCCAGGTGATGGATCACGATGAGGGCACGCGCCTGCGCGTCGACGCCCATTTCGGGCAGCAGACACACGACGTGCACCATCCTGCCCGCCGCCGGGTCGAGCCGGTCGAACGCCGCGGTGGACGCTGCCTGCGCCACGGCGGCGAAACCGGCACTGCCTGGCGCCTCGTCGGCGCCGAAGGTCCGCACAGATACCGAGCCGGCGGTATCGGCGCTCGATGCCGGCACCTCCCAGCGTCGGGCGTCGAGCCGCGAGCGCAGGACATGGTGGTGTTCGACGATCGCCCGCACGGTCGAGCGCACGTCGTCGACGCGCACATCACGCGGCAAGCGCACCAGCATCGACTGTGCGAACCGGGCCGGTGCCCCGAGTCGCTCGACGAACCAGGACACGATCGGCGTGAAAGCGATCTCGCCCACAGCACCGCCGGGCAGCTCCGCGAGTGGCGCCCGCGCGGCGGCCTGCGCCACCTGTGCGAGTCCGCGAACTGTCTTGCGCTCGAAGATGTCTCGAGCCGTCACACCGATGCCGGCGGACTTCAGTCGCGAGGCCAACTGGATCGACATGATGGAATCGCCGCCGAGCGCGAAGAAGGAGGTGGTCGCACCTACGGTCGCGACGCCCAGGACATCCGCGAAGGCGGCGGCGATGGCCCGTTCCCGTTCGGTCGATGCCGCGGCGGCATCGTCCTGGGTGGTCTCGAAGACGGGCTCCGGCAACGCTTCTCGATCCACCTTACCGGTCGAGGTGAGCGGCAGGTGCTCGAGCGCCGTGATCGTCGCCGGCACCATGTGAGCGGGCAAAACATCCGCCACGTGCTCGAGTACCGCGCTCGGATCGGCAACCGCTTCGGCTTTGGCCGTGATGTAGGCGGCGAGCACCGGTTGCCCGCCGGGCCCCCTACGACTCACCGTGACCGCCGTGGCGACCGCCGGATGCGTGAGCAGCGCGCCGTCGATCTCGCCCAGCTCGACACGCTGGCCCCGAATCTTGATCTGGAAATCGAGGCGGCCGATGTATTGCAGCGTGCCCTGCGTGGTCCAACGGACGATGTCACCGGTGCGATACATCCGCGTACCCTGCGCACCGTAGGGGTTCGCCACGAACGAACTTGCCGTTGTCGCAGGGCGATTCAGATAGCCGCGCGCCAGCGCGGTCCCCGAGAAGTACAGCTCTCCCGCTACGCCGATCGGCACCGGCCGCAGCCGCGCGTCGAGCACCACCGCCTGCGCACCGCGGATCGGTCCACCGATCGTGAGCACTTCGCCCGGTTGCACCGGGTCGCTGATCGTGATCACCATCGTCGTCTCGGTCGGACCGTAGATATGGTGCAATCGCCGCCCGGCCGCCCAGGCGGCAATCAGATCCTCGCCCACCTTTTCGCCGCCGACCGCCAGCATCCGCACCGAATCCACTTCAGCCGGGGACATCGTCGCCAGCACACTCGGTGTCAGAAACGCATGCGTCACCTGATGCGCTCGGATCAGCGCGGCCAGGTCCGCGCCGCCGAGAACTTCCGGCGGCGAGACCACCAGCGCCGCGCCGGCGGCGTGCGCCATCAACGCTTCGAGCAGGACCGCGTCGAAGGCGGGTGCCGCAGCTTGCAGCACGCGCGAGGTGCTGTCCACCCGGTAGCGCTCGCGTTGTTCGGCCGCGAAGGCCGCCAGCCCCTCGTGGGTAACCACCACGCCCTTCGGGGTCCCGGTCGAACCCGAGGTGTAGATCAGGTATGCCGCATCCCGATTCCGGAGTGCGCGTGGGCGGTTCGCGTCCGCGACGGCGTGGCCGGGACATGCCGCGATGTCGGCGGCCGTGCGCGGGTCGTCGAGCACCAGCCAGCGCACGCCGTCCGGTAGCGATGTACGTGCCGGCGCGACCGTGATGCCGACTTCGGCACCGGAGTCGTGTAGCAGATAGGCGATCCGTTCCGGCGGATAGCGCAGATCCACGGGCACGAAGGTGGCGCCGGTCTTCGTGATCGCCCACATGGCGACGTGATAGTCGGCCGATCGTGGCACGGCCAGCGCGGTGCACATTCCTGGCCCCGCACCCCAGGAAAGCAGCTGCGCCGCAAGCTGATTGGCACGGTGGTCGAGTTCGATGTACGTAAGGATCCGAGTGCCGTCGATCAGGGCGATCGCCGAGGGGGTGATTGCCACGGCAGAGGCCAGCAGATCGGGAAGCAGGCGTGGCGCGGGTGCGTCGCCGCCGCGCGCCGGGACCAGTCGTTCGGCCTCCTCGGCGCCGATCTGCGGGAGGTCGCCCAACGGCCGCGTCGGATCGCAGACCACTGCATCGAGTACGCGGATGAATCGCTCGGCCAGCGACGTCGCCGTCGACTCGACGAAAATATCTGTGGCATAAATGATTTCGCCCTCGATACCGGCAGGTTGATCCCCGTCGAGGCGTTCGGTCAGCAACAGCGTGAGGTCTGTTTTGGCCTGGGCGATACCGGGATCGAGCAGTTCGACATCGACATCCGGCAGCTGGAACCCGGCCACCGGGGTGTTCTGCAACCCGAACAGCACCTGATAGAGCGGCGTATACGCCGTCGACCGGTGCCGGTCGAGCAGATCGACCAGTCGTTCGTACGGCAGGTCCGCGTGCGCGAGCGCCTCGAGGTCGACACCGCGCACCCGCGCGACGAACTCCCGGAACGACATGTCGTCGCGGATCGACGTGCGCAGCACCACGGTGTTCACGAACATGCCGACGAGATCATCCAGCGCCGGGATGCCGCGACCCGCTACGGGCGTGCCGACCGATACGTCGTCGGTGTGCGCGGTGCGCGCCAAGACGATCGCCAGTGCGGAATGCAGCACGACGAATACGGTCACGCCCTCTCGACGGGCCAGCCGCACGACCTCGTCGTGTAGCCGCTGCGGTATGTCGAAGCGAACACTGCCACCGACCATCGACATGGTCGCCGGCCGAGGTCGATCGGTCGGCAGGTCGAGCAGTTCCGGGGCGCCATCGAGAACATCGGTCCAGTGGGCGATCTGCCGCGCGATCACCGACGGGGGATCGTCCTCGGCGCCGAGCATCTCCCGCTGCCACAGCGCATAGTCGCTGTACTGGACTTGCAGCGGTTTCCATTGCGGCGCTTGGTCTTTCACTCGCGCTCGGTGGGCGGCGAACACGTCGCGAGCCAGCGGCGCCATCGACGAGCCGTCGGCGGCGATGTGATGGACGACCAGCACCAGAATATGTTCGTCAGGGCCGCGGCGATACAGCCGCGCCCGCACGGGCACCGCTGCCGAGACGTCGAAGCCGGTCTCGAAGCAGTGCCGGATCCGTTCACCCAGCACGATCTCGTCCGCGACCGGCTCCGCGTCCAGTGCCAGGCCATCGATTACCGGCGCCACATCCAGCACAACCTGACATGGTTCGCCACCGACCGTGGGATACACCGTCCGCAGTGGCTCGTGCCGGGCCACCACGTCCTCGAGCGCCGCACGTAGCGCGTCGATGTCCAGTGCGCCGGTCAACCGGGCCGCGAAGCCGATGTTGTAGGCCGCCGAGGCGGTATCGAACTGGTTGATGAACCACAACCGTCGTTGCGCCGCCGCCAGCGGGATCGTCGTCGGGCGCGGCCGGAGCGTGAGCGGTATCAGCGACGTCGGCGAGCGCTGCGCCAGGGATGCCGCCAATCCGGCGATCGTCGGCTCCTCGAAGATATCGCGGATACCGACCTGGACACCGAGCGCCGCCTCGGCGCGCGCGGCGATCCGGGCAGCCGAGAGCGAGTCGACACCGATCTCGAACAGGTTCGCTCGCACGCTCACCCAGTCGCTGCCCGTGATTGTGGCGACGATATCGGCCAGTGCCGCTTCGCGTTCGGTGCGCGCCGGGACGAATTCCTCGTCGTCGTCGAACGTCGGTTGCGGCAACGCGGCCCGGTCGAGCTTGCCGTTCGGGGTGAGCGGCAGCTGCGCGAGCACCTCGACGTGGGCCGGAACCAGATACGATGGCAGCGTGCGAGCGAGCTGGTCACGAATCGCGCGACCATCGGTCACCGCTGGCGACGCGAGCGTCACGTAGGCGACGATTCGCTGCGAGGTCGCGACAGCAACAGCACGAGCAACTTCGGGTATCGCGCACGCCGCGGCTTCGATGTCCCCCGGCTCCACCCGCTGACCGCGGACCTTCACCTGGAAATCGCTGCGGCCCAGAAAATCCAGCTCTCCGGTTCTCGTCCACCGCACCAGGTCACCGGTGCGATACAGCCGCTGCCCCGGCACGCCGAACGGATCCGCGAGGAAGGCCGTGCACGTGAGGTCGGCGCGCCCGTGATAACCGCGGGCCAACTGCACACCCGAGACATACAGATCGCCGACGACACCGACCGGCACCGGTTGCAGTCGCTTGTCGAGCACGTAGACCCGCATGCCGGATATTGGCGCGCCGATCGGAACCGTCGCCGGGGTCGTCGTACCGGGCAGGCAGCGCGCGGCGGTGACTACCTCCGCCTCGGCCGGGCCGTACCAGTTCACCACCTCTGCCTCGGTGAACACGCGCACCGCGGCGTCGACGGTGTGCTGCGCCAGCGCCTCGCCAGCGACGAATATCCGCCGGATCGAGGACAATTCGATATCACCGACGGTTTCGAGGAGAACGTCGAGCATCGACGGGACGAAGTGCACGGTGCTGACGTTCCGGCTCGCGATGACCTGCGCGAGGTAGGCCGGGTCACGGTGCCCGTCGGGATCGGCAATCACGAGGTGCGCGCCGATTTGCAACGGCCAGAACAACTCCCACACGGCGATGTCGAAAGTGATCGGAGTCTTGTGCAGCACCGAGTCGGCCGCGGTGTGCGGCCACCGCTGCTGTGCCCATGCCAGCTGACTCATCGTCGCGGCATGGGTCAGAGCCACTCCCTTGGGAACACCGGTGGAGCCGGAGGTGAACAGGACGTAGGCCACGTTGTCCGGCCGCAGCGGTGCACACCGTTGCATATCTGTGACCGGGGCACCGGACAGCCCGGCCAGATCCAGCCGATCGACGCGAACGGAGGTGAATCCTTCGGGCAGTTCGTCGCTGTCCGCTGATGTCGTGAGCACCATCACTGGTCGCGCCGCACCCAGCACAGCGGCGATTCGCTCGCTCGGTTGATTCGGGTCGATCGGCAGGAACGCGGCACCCGCCTCGAGCACCGCATATAGCGCCGTCACGAGGTCTATCGAGCGCCGAATGGCAACGGCCACAACGGTTTCCGTCCTCGCATCACGAGATATGAGCCACCTGGCCAGTCGATTGACACCGGCGGCGAAATCCCGGTAGGTCAGCGCGCCGCCGTCCGAAAGCCGAATCGCCGCAGCATCCGGGCTGCGTTCCACCTGTTCATCGAAGGCGTCCACCAGAGTTCGGCCCGCTGCTAGCGGGTCGCCGGTGTCATTGCAACGGTCGAGCACCCACTGCCGCTCGGTGGCATCGAGTAGATCGACCTCACCGATCGGCACATCGGCGTCGGTCGCGACGCCATCGAGCAGGCGAACGAACCGGTCGGCGAAACGCTGTGCGGAGTCCGCGTCGAACAGATCGGTGGCGTAGGTCAGGCGCAGCGTCATGCCGATCGGCTCGTTGTCCGGCCCGTGGTCCTCGGTCATCATGAGCAGCAGGTCGTAGATCGCGGCACTGTCGCCCGGATCGATGGTCTCGACGGTGAGCCCCGGCAGTTCCACGCGCGCCCGCACCATGTTCTGGTAAGCGAGCATGACTTGGAACAGTGGCGTGTGCGCTGTCGACCGTGCCGGATTCAGCGTTTCCACCAGCTGCTCGAAGGGCACGGTGGCATGGTCGAAGGCCTCGATATCGCTGTGCCGCACCACATCCAGCAGGCTGGTGAACGTCTGACCGAGCGCGACGCGGGTACGCAGGACCAAGGTGTTGACGAACATCCCGACCAGACGGTCCAGCGCCCGGTGGCCGCGACCCGCGTGTGGTATGCCGATGGCGACGTCATCGCTGCCCGACAGCCGTGACAGCAGCACGGCGAGTGCCGCATGCACCACCATGAAGGTCGTCGCGCGGGCTCGGTGGGCCAGCGACTCCACCCGGCTGTGCACCTGCGCCGGAATCCGGACGTGGATCACCGCGCCCCGGTGGCTCTGCTCGACCGGGCGTGGCCGGTCGGTAGGCAGCTCGAGCAGTTCGGGTATGTCCGCGAGTCGGGTTCGCCAGTAAGCGATATCGCGAGACACGGGCGAATCGGGGTCGGTCGGCGAGCCCAGTACCTCGCGCTGCCACAGGGTGTAATCGGCGAATTGGATGGTGAGCGGCGCCCAGTCCGGCAGGTTTCCGGCGGCCCGAGCCCGATAGGCCGTTACGATATCGGCCGCCAGCGGCGTCACCGAATAACCGTCACAGCTGATGTGATGTACTGCCACCGCGACCACCCACGCTCGGTCCGACAGCTGGTACAGCGTGACCCGCACCGGCACACCCTTCGACACGTCGAATCCGGTGTTCGAGAACGCGGCCAGCCGACGTGCCAGCTCGCACTCATCGATCCGCTGCGGGCTGAGGTCCCAGCCCGCGACGACATCGGCCGCGTCCAGCACCACCTGTGTGGGCGTGCCGTCGACCGCCGGGTATACGGTGCGCAAGCTCTCGTGCCGCTCGACGACATCGCCGACGGCGGCCGCGAGCGCATCCACATCGAGCACTCCGTCGAGGCGAAGCGCAAGCGGCACAATGTATCCCGGCGAATCTGGATCGAACTGGTCGAGGAACCACATCCGGGTCTGCGCAGTCGACAGCGGCAGACGGTCCGGTCTCGGCTTCGCCGTCGGGGCGGGCAGACCGGGCACCCCCCGCAGGTGCGCAACGCGCTCGGCCAACTCGGCGACAGTCGGCGCCTCGAATATCATTCGCACCGGTACGGTCGCGCCGACCGTACCGCCGATCCGGCTCAGCGCGCGCGTGGCGACCAGCGAATTCCCGCCGAGGTCGAAGAAGTCGTCGTCCGCGCCGACCGTCGGCACACCGAGCAGCTCGGCGAAAACCTCGGCGATGACCTGCTCCACAAGCCCTCGCGGCGCCCGGTATTCCGCGTGGTCGTTCCCGTCCGGAACAGGCAAAGCCCGATAGTCGACCTTGCCATTTGCCGTGAGCGGGACCGCGTCGATCCGAACGATCGCGGACGGCACCATATAGGCCGGCAGTCGCTCCAGCAGTAGACGTCGAATCTGCTTGGTGTCCAATGTTTCCGGAGCGACCACGTAGGCGACCAAGCGTTGCTCGTCGCGGCCGGAATACACTCGCGCAACCGCGGCGGTTACCTGTGCGTGCGTGAGCAGAGCTGCCTCGATGTCACCCAATTCGATCCGGAGCCCGCGAATCTTCACCTGATCATCGGCACGGCGGACATAGTGCAGGGTGCCGGTCTTGTCCCGGCGAACAAGGTCACCGGTGCGGTACAGGCGAGATCCGTGCGCGCCGTCGAGCGGGTCGGCGATGAACGCCACCGCTGTCAGATCGCGACGTTGATGGTATCCGCGGGCCAACTGGATGCCGCCCAGATACAGCTCACCGGTCACCCCCACTGGAACGGGGTGCAGTCGCGAATCCAGCACGTGCACGATGACATTCGGCTCGGGAACCCCGATCGGCACCGCCGGGCCCTCGAGCCCGTCGATGCGATACGCGGTCACGCTGACCGCGGCCTCCGTCGGTCCGTACAGGTTGTCGATACGCGCGTCGCTCAGGTCCCGGAAACGGCGGACAGTTTCGACCGGCAGCGCCTCGCCGATGCACAGCACCCGCCGCAGGTCCGGGAACCGGCGCCCATCGGCCGTCTCATGGAACACCGAGAGCAAGGAGGGTACGAAATTCGCTGTCGTAATACGGTGTTCGGCTATCAATCGGGCCACCGCATCCGGATCGCCGCTCCCGTTGGGGCCCGCGACAACCAACTGCGCACCACATGACAAGGGGCAGAACAACTCCCAGACCGATAGGTCGAAGGTGACCGGTGTTCGCAACAGCATGACGTCGTCGCCGAGTCGGTAGTGCTCGCGCATCCACCGGAGTTGATTGACCACCGCGATATGCGGTACCGCCACACCCTTCGGTACCCCGGTCGAACCGGAGGTATAGATGACATACGCCAGGTTCGCGGGATGCAGCGGCTCGAGCCGATCGGCGTCCGTCACCGGCGACGCATCCCGGTATTCGGCATCGAGTTCCGCGAGCGCCCATACCGGAATATCGTCGGGCAGATTCGCGTCGTCGAGCCGACGGGTGAGCACCGCGCGCGGCCGCGCGGCGGCGAGGACGGTGCTCACGCGATCGAGCGGGTTGTCCGGATCCAGGGGTAGGTAGGCCCCGCCGGCCGCGTGGATCGCATACAGTGTGGCCAGCAGGTCGATGGAGCGGCGCATCGACACGGCCACAACAGTTTCGGGGCCGACTCCGCGTCCGATCAACGAACGCGCCAGCGAATTCACCCGTGCCGCGAACTCTCGATAGCTGAGTCGCGTGCCGTCTTCGGAGTCGAGCACGGCCGTGCTGTCCGGGGTCGCCGCGGCCTGTGCGGCGAACAGGTCCGTGATCGTCGCAGACGCCGGCGTCGTCGTCGCGGTTTCGCGCCTGTCCCGCTCGCGCACCTCATGCGCGGTCAGCAGCTCGATGTCTCCGACCGCGCGGGCCGGATCGGCGACTATCGCACGCAGCAGCAGCACGAATCGGTCGATCGTCGAAATGATCGTTGCTTCGTCGAAAAGATCTGTAGCGTAGTTGAATTCGACTGCCATGGTGCCGGGTTCATCGTCGCGCTCCGCGGTGTCGACCAGATTCAGATGCAGATCGTATTTGGCCACGCTCGCGTCGGCGGTCCGGGCCGATACCGTCAGGCCCTCGAATCGCACCGTGGGAATCTCGATGTTGTGGAACGAGAAACCCACCTGCGTCAACGGCGCGTGTGCCGCCGTGCGTGGCGGATTCAGCACTTCGACGAGGCGCTCGAACGGGATGTCGGCGTGGTCGAAGGCGGCCAGGTCGACAGCCCGGACCTGTTCGAGGATGTCGAGGAAGGATGCGCCGGGTTCGATGTGCGTCCGCAGCACCAGGGTGTTGACGAACATTCCGACCAGGCGCTCGAGCCCGGGTTCGCCGCGCCCGGCGATGGGCGTGCCGACAGCGATGTCACTGGTTCCCGAAAGCCTGGCCAGCAGTGTCGCATACGCCGCATGCAGCACCATGAATACCGTCGCGTTGCGGCGGCGGGCCAGGGCGATCAGGTCACGACCGAGGTCGGCGGGCAGCGCCGCCGATACCGTCGCACCACGGAACGATTGCCGCGCCGCGCGCGGACGGTCGGTGGGCAGATCGAGCACTTCGGGCAGATCGGCCAGCGCAGCCCGCCAATATTCGATCTGGGTGGCGGCCGGGGAGTTCGGGTCGTCCTCGGTGCCCAGCCATTTCTGTTGCCACAGAGCGTAATCCGCGTACTGCACCGGCAACGGCGACCACTGCGGTGCCGCTGACCGGATTCGCGCGTTGTAGGCGGTCATCAGGTCCGCGGCCAGCGGCGCGAGCGAGGATCCGTCGAAGCTGATGTGATGGACGACCAGGACCAGGGTGTGTTGATCGGACGCACTGCGCAGCAACGTGATTCGGAAAGGAACCTCGCGGGTGACATCGAATCCGACCGCGGCAGCCGCGGCGATGTGCGCCTCGACGTCCGCGGCCGTCACCTCGATCGGCGCCAGTGGGGGTAGTACCGCCTGTGCCGGCACGATCAACTGATGCAGTCCGCTGTCGCTGTCCGGATAAATAGTCCGGAGAGCTTCGTGCCGGTCGAGCACATCGGCGATCGTCGCGTGCATGGCCGCGACGTCGAAGGGACCAGACAAGTCCACGACCAGGGCGATGTTGTACAGCGCCGAGCCCGTGTCGAACTGGTTGAGAAACCACATGCGGGCCTGGGCGGGCGACAGCGGGATCCGCGCCGGGCGCTCCTGGGGCATCAACGGTTCCCGTCCGGGTGCGTCGATGGCCCGCAGCTCCTGCGCGAATGCCGCGATGGTCGGCGCGTCGAATACGGTGTGCAGCGGAATTTCGACACCGAGCACAGCGCTCACCCGCGCGGCCACGCGGGTCGCCGACAGCGAGTTGCCGCCGAGATCGAAGAAGTTGTCGAGGACGCCCACACGATCGATGCCCAGAACAGCACCGCACGCATCGGCGACAATCTGCTCGACCGCGTCGCGTGGCGCGACGAACTCGGTGGTCCCGGCGGCGAACACCGGTGCCGGCAACCCGGCACGATCTATCTTGCCCACCGCCGTCAGCGGTAGCGTGTCCAGCACCGTCACCGCATCCGGCACCATATGCAACGGCAGGCGGCGGGCGGCGTAGGACATCAGTTCCGCCACGTCGACGGCATCATCGGTCGCCGGTGTGACATAGGCGGCAAGCCTGGGTCCGCTCTCGGTCGCAACGCTGACCGTCACCACGGCCGCAACCGCTGGATGCTCGGCGAGGACGGCTTCGATTTCGCCGAGTTCGATGCGCTGGCCGCGGATCTTCACCTGGAAGTCGGTGCGCCCGACGTATTCGAGGGTGTGCTCGGGTGTCCACCGCGCCAGGTCGCCCGTGCGGTACATCCGTGCCCCCGCCGCACCGAAGGGATCGGCCACGAATGCCGACGCGGTGTCCTGCGGTCGGTCGAGGTATCCGCGGGCGAGATGGATACCGCAGATGTACAACTGTCCTGTCACTGCGACCGGTACCGGCCGCAGATTCGCGTCCAATACCAGGGCTTCGACACCGCGGATCGGGCCACCGATCGTGACTCGGGCGCCGCGGTACAGGGGATCACTGATCGCGACCATCATCGTGGTCTCGGTGGGTCCGTACCCGTTGAACAACCGACGCCCGGGACTCCACACCGCGACCGTTTCCGCGGACACCGCCTCTCCACCGGCGACCAATACCTGTAATGAATCCATATCGGTGGGCGACATCGTCGCCAGCACGCTCGGCGTGATGAACGCATGCGAAACCTGTTGCTTGCGAATCAATTCCGTCAACCGATCGCCGGCGAAAACATCTGGCGGCGACACCACCAAGGCCGCACCGTTCGGGTGCGCCATCAGCAACTCCAGCACCACCGCATCGAAGCCCGGAGCCGCCACCTGCAACACCCGCGCGGATCTGTCGATCCGATAGCGTTCACGTTGTTCGGCGGCGAAATTCGCCAAGCCCTCGTGCGTCACAGTGACGCCCTTCGGCTCACCCGTCGACCCCGAGGTGTACACCACGTACGCCGCGTTCGAGGCACGGCAGGCGCGGATCCGATCCGCTGGCGTCACCGCGGCCAGGGATCGCTCCGCGATGCGGACCGCGGTGCCCGGATCGTCGAGAACCAACCGCTCGACCGCGGATGGGAGCAGGCCCTGGGTTGCTTGCACCGTCAATGCCACCCGAACATCGGCGACCATGAGTGCGACTCGCTCGGCCGGATGCCGCGGATCCACCGGGACGAATGCCGCACCCGCCTTCGCCACCGCCCACATCCCCACCACGAGTTCCACCGACCGCGCCATCACCAGCGCGACCTGATCATCCGGGCCCGTCTCGCACTCGATCAGCAACCGGGCCAGCTGATTCGACCAGGCATCCAACTGTCCGTACGACACCGTGCGTTCGCCCGACACGATCGCCACGGCATCCGGCTCCCGGACCGTCAGCAACTCCGCCAGCACCCGTGGTGCCTCGGCGCCACCGCCCGACGCGGGCACCAACGCGGCTCGCTCGGTCCTCGACAGCACATCGACAGCACCCACTCGCTGCCGCGGATTCGACACGACCGACTCGAGGATCCGATTCAGCCGCGCGGCGAATTCCTCGATCGTGCCCCGATCGAAAAGTTCGGTCGCGTAGTTGATCCGTAGTGCGAGATCACTTGCCGCCCTGGTGCTCTCGGCGACGGTGACAATGATGTCGGCCTTCGCCGGTTGCGGTCCCGGATCCAGGATCTCAGCGGCGAGTTCGGACAATTCCAGGACCGGGCGGTCCATGTTGTCGAAGGCGAGGTACACCGGACACAGCGGCTCGTGCGCCGCCGACGGCATCGGATCAACCGCCTCGACCACGCGTTCGTACGGCACGTCGCTGTGGGCGAAAGCTTCGACATCGATATCTTTGACTCGCGCCAGGAACTCCGTGAACGATTCGTCGTCGCGCACCCGGGTGCGCAATGGCACCGTATTGACGAACATGCCGATCAGCGGCTCCAGCGCGCGCTCGCCGCGGCCGGCGACCGGCGACGCGATGGTGACGTCGGCCGAATCCGATAGCCGGGCGAGCAGAACGGCCAACGCGGCATGAACGACCATGAAGGTCGTGACGTTCGCCGTGCGCGCCACTCGTTCTATCCCGGCGCACGTCTCGGCGGGGAGCACGGTGTCGACGATGTCTGCGAGCGTGGACCGGCGAGTCGGCGTCCGACGGTCGGCGGGGAGTTCCATCAGCCGAGTCATATCCGCCAATTGCGTTGTCCAGTAACGTAATTGGCGCGCCGCGAGCGAGTCCGGATCGTTTTCGTCGCCGAGCACATCGCGATGCCAGATGCTGTAGTCGGCGTACTGCACGCTCAGTGGCCGCCAATCCGGGGCGTATCCCTGCGACCTCGCCCGATAGGCCGCGGCGAAATCGGCCGCGAGCGGTACCAGCGACGATCCGTCGCAGCAAATGTGGTGCAGGACGACGACCAAGACGTGTCTGCGCTGGTCGGTGGATGCGAGCAATGCGACCCGGATCGGTGGACGTCGACCGATATCGGTCCCGGTCGCGGTCAGCTCGCGGATCCGGTTGTCGAAATCGTCGGGACGGGTGAGCTGCGGGGTCGCATCGAGATCGGCAGCGACTTGCTCGGCCGACAGGATCACCTGCGTCCCTTGACCGTTCACGGCCGGATATACGGTTCGCAGGGATTCATGCCGTTCGAGCACGTCGGTCAGCGCCGAGCGCAGTGCCGAGGTGTCGAGGTGTCCGGTCAGCTGCAGCACGAGCGGAATGTTGTACGCCGCCGATTCGGGGTCGACCTGATTGATCAACCAGATCCGGTTCTGCGCGGGCGCGAGCGCAATGGGCTCGACGCGTGGCCGCGCCCGCAGCGCGGGACGGCTGGAGTGGCGACCGGCTTCGATATAGGCTGCGAGTTCGGCAGCGGTCTGCTTGCCGAACACCTCGCGCACCGATACCTCGCACCGGGTCAGCTCGGCGATTCGTACAGAAGCGCTGGTGGCGGTGAGCGAATTGCCGCCCAGGTCGAAGAAGTTGTCCAGCACGCCGACCTTCGTAGTGCCGAGAACCTCGGCGAAGACGTCGGCGATGGTCTCCTCGACCGCGGTGCGCGGCGCCACGTACGCCCCGGCCGAACCGACGGTCGGCTCGGGCAACGCCCGATAATCGACTTTGCCGTTGACGGTCAGCGGCAACGCCGGCAATACGACGATGTGGGCCGGGACCATGTATTCCGGCAGCATCGACCCCACATGCGCGCGCAGCACCTCGGGCTCGCAGGCCGCGTCGTCGGCGGGCACGACGTAGGCGATCAGCCGCGCCGCTTCGGTACCCGGCAGGTGCACGATGACGACCGCCGTCGAGACCGCACTGTGGCTCACCAGCGCACTGCGGATCTCGTCCAGCTCGATCCGGAACCCGCGCAGCTGCACCTGCTGATCGGCGCGCCCGCGATATTCCAACTCACCCTTGGCATTTCGTCGAGCGACGTCGCCGCTGCGATAGAGACGCCGGCCCGGTTCGCCGAACGGGTCGGCGACGAAGCGTCCCGCGGTCAACCCGGGGCGGCCGAGGTAGCCGCGGGCGAGTTGGGATCCCGCGACATAGATCTGACCCCAGGCTCCCAGCGGTGCCGGACGCAATCGTTCGTCGAGGATGTAGATGCGCAAGCCGGGCAGCGGTGGGCCGATCGTGCTAGGTGCGCCGGGCACGGCGATGTCGGGTGTCAACCGCAGATAGGTGACGAAGACGGTGGTTTCGGTGATGCCGTAGCTGTTGGCGAGCACGGGCAGGTTCGGATTATGTTCGTACCAGTCCGACAAACCCGCGGGATCGAGAGCTTCGCCCGAGAGAACGCCCAGACGCAAGGAAACTTCACCATCGGGCTCCCCCGCCTGCGCATATCGCTGTCGCGCGGCCGCGAATTGATGGAATGCCGAGGGGGTCTGGCTGAAGACGCTCACGTTCTCGCGCGCCACCAGGCGCACGACGTCGTCCGGCGAACGCGTGGTAGGGCCGTCCACCACGACCACCCGGCCGCCGGTAACCAGTGCACCGAAGATCTCCCATACCGAATAGTCGAATGCGAACGAATGGAACAACGTCCACACATCGCCGGCGCGGACTCCGAATTCGGTACACGCATTCGTCAGGTAGGTGGCGACCGCGCGATGAGTGATCGGCACGCCCTTCGGCCGTCCCGTGGATCCGGAGGTGTAGATGACGTAGGCGATGTTGTCACCACGCAGCGGGCGGGTACGTTCCGCATCGGTGATCGGACGAGCGGTCTCCATACCCGAGTCGTCGTCGAACAGCACCACGGGGCCGGCATCGCCGGGCAGCTGATCGCGCATGCTCCGGACCGTCACCACAGCGATCGGATCGGCGTCGTTCAGCACGAAGTCGAGTCGATCGAGCGGGTGCGCGAGGTCCAGCGGCAGATACCCGGCGCCCGACTTCAGCACCGCCAGAGCGACGATGATCAGATCGGCATCGCGTGGCATCGCGATGGCCACCAGCGACTCCGGCCCAGCGCCGAGAGCGATGAGCTTGCGGGCGAACCGGTTCGAGCGCTCGTCGAGCTCACGGTAGGTGAGGGCGGTCGTACCAGAGGTGACGGCCACCGTCGACGGAGTGGACGCGGCCTGTCGCATCAGCAGATCGACGAGCGTCGCAGAGATCGCCACGCCGTCGCGGCCGGCGAGGTCGCCCAGCATGCGCCGCTCCTCGACGGGATCGACGAGCGGTATGTCGACCAGGCGGGTGTCGACAGGCGAATCCATCATGCGGTGCAGGAAATCGACGAATCGACCGGCGTGGACGTCGAGTTCGTCCTGGCTGTACAGGTTGGCGTTGCCGTGCAATTCGATCAGCAGCGGCGCGTCGGCCCCGGAGCGATACATATTCAGCTGCAGGTCATCCAGGGCCCCGGAGGTCAGTGCGCGGTAGCGGCCGATCGCCGAACCGAGCCGAATCTCGGAATCGAAGAACAAGATATTGACGATCGGACCGAACGAAGTCGCGGCCGCGTCCAACGCGTTGGACTCGCGACGCAGATCCTCGAACCGGTAGAGCTGATGCCGCATCGCCAGGACGAGTTCGGACACCGAGGCGCGAATCAACCCTTCCACGGTGGTCGTCGCGTCCACGGCGAATCGGATCGGCACCATATTCGCCAACATCGCGGCGGCGTTGCGCAAGGGTCTCGTCACACGTCCCGTCACCGGCAGCGATAAGACAACGTCGTCGGTGTCTGTCACGCGGGCGAGAAACGCGGCGAACGCGGCCACCATCACTTGCGCGGGCGACGCGTGCAGATCGTCGGCGAAACGGTCGAGCATGGCAGTCAACCGCGACGGCAACGTCCGACCAGCGAAGCGGTCGTCTTCGCTCCACTTGGCAGTACGACCGGACAGACTCGGCGCCGACGGCAGATCGGCGACCTTGTCGAGCCAGTACGCCTTATCGGTGTCGAACCGGCGGCTCATGCGATATTCGCGCTCCGCCGCGATGATGTCGGCCAGCCGGGCCGCCGCCAGCCGGGTGGGCGGCCTGCCCTCGAGCAACGCGTTGTAGTGCTCGGCCACTCGGTGCACGGTGTTGAACGCGCCGAAGCCATCGATCACAAGATGATGGGCACGCGCGTACCACAAATACCGCTCTTCGCCGAGCCGGATAAGCCGCGTCGCGGCCAGCCGGTCCCGGGCCAGGTCAACAGCTTTGGTTTTGTAGTCACCGCGCATCCAATCCATCGCCGCCGCATACGGATCGTCTTCGGCGCTGAGATCCAGCAACGGCTCGTCGTACACAATGCTGCGGTCGACGAATTGGTATGGCTGTCCGCCGGATTCGACCACCCGGACAACAAGAGACTCGGTTTCGCGGCCGGCGTCGTTCACCGCCTTGGTGAACGCGCCGTACGCTATAGGCCCCTCGATCTCGACGTAGTGTGCGATATTGACGTTCGGGCCGTCGGGCAGATTGTCCGCGAGCCACATTCCGTATTGCGCCCTCGAAAGAGGAATCAGATCCGGATTTCGGTCGGCAGGCGTAGCTGAATTCGGACTCATGGTCTAACCCCTCCTCGAATTCCGGGCGCAGGAGCAGGTGCAACAAAGACCCGTTCTGTGCCCGGAATTTTCCCGTAGGCGCATTTCCATACCGATACAATTACATACGAAGCACTTCACCAACGTCGCAGCGATCTTCCATCCCCTGCTGCGGTCATGCGCCGGCCGAAGCGCATTACTTAGCGAATGGCCTGTCCCGACGTTTGTCGAGCACCTGTGCAAAAATTCGCCGTAACGGGAACGCGAAGATTTGCCGCCACAAGCGTGTAGACTTCCAGAAAACCCCTGCTCGCGGCGGTTCTATGGCGATCTTGCCGGATACACCGAGCTATGCACGATATGTCCGTATCGAAATGAGATCCGCGTTGTGCGGGTAGCTGATTCCTCGGTTCGGAATCGCACACCAAAGATGAGCCCGGTCCGGCCGGCTACCGCTTCGGACATTGTCCTTTCCCTCCAAACGAAACGATGCTCAGACGTCCACGCTCCGGAACTACATGTAGGGACCTTCCACGCCTGCGATATGTGGAACCGTTGCACCCGCACCCGTCTAATTCTACTAGATACAGGCTTTTTATGTCTCGCGCTCGACCCGAGTGTCGAAGCCCTCAACAATTTCGCAGCCTCCGTTTTGTAGCAGTATCCGCAACCGATGTTCACCTGCCGGGGTTCCTCGGCGCGCGGCGGCGTGCGGCAGTGGAGCACCGTTGCGTGCCGTCGCTGCCGTTCAATCCGGGCTCCGGTGTCCGCCTTCCGCGCCACGACCTGGCCGAGATCGATATGTTCGACAACGACAAATGCGAACTGTTCGAGCATCTGCTGCTCGAACGGTGACGAACACAAGCAGAATTCGGGTTCGCGTCCGTAGCGTGGCTCAGTGAAGTCGACTCGCTTCGGCACACCTGCGCCCCAACGCGGCATCCGCACCGAACCTCGCACCCCGCAACGCCATCCATGATGGCGGGCCGCCGTTCGATCGCGACGCGGCTGGGCCGCCGGCGGGGGCGACCGCCGTGATCTGTGTCGGTGAATCCAGCGTGAAAGTCATTGTGGTAGTGCCGAATCACACTGCAGTCGGGCCGGTGAACCCCGTACCGGTGATCGTGACGCTGGTTCCCCCTGTCGTGGGTCCCGAGGTTGGGGACAGGTAGGTACGATGCTTGCCTCCTTGGTGCTGTGTAGCTCCTCTGGTGCACCCGGGCGGTTGTCCGAGTTGCTCTGGCGGCCCGCAACTTCCACTAGCGTCCCTGAAATACGCCACCGTCCGGCCGCACGGGTTCGTTTTCCTCCGTTATCGGAATCCCGCCGCTTGTGGAAGATCTGGAGACTCCCGGTCGGTCGGGCACCCCCTTACCAACCCTCGTCGATCGCCGTGATCACGCGCACCATCGCAGCCGTTGGATATAACGCCGAAAACCTGCGCCGCAACGGGTTTCGTCACCTGGTTGCGAGTCTGCGGTCCTGTGCCGCAGCTGTGCGCCCGATGCCGTCGCCTGACGCGATCGTGCCGCCGCGCCGCGCTGCCTGGCCTTGTCCGGGTGCAGCTTCGCGGTTTGCCGCGGTGTGGCCCGTGCCGCGACCGCACCGCCGGGATAGACCGAACTATCGGGTCGCAGCGAGCTGGGCAGTCAGACTTGATCGACTGGTCGCGGGTGGCGATCAGTGCGGCCACGGTGCGAACCCATTAGGGCGGGACCCCCTCTGTCCATGGGAATTTCGGCAGCGAGCACTAACGACGGTGCGGCAGCACAACCGACTCTGACACACCGGAAGTGAATGACATCGACGGGAGGCAAGGTCTAAGTATGAAAACGGACGAAAACGGATCCGAGATGCATTGCTCTGCAACAGAGTAGGGGGCTTACTGGAAGCAATCACCCGTGCAGTCGAGGAATCACGATCGCGGCAAAGGAGGCAGCGTATGCCTACCATCACCTCCCGCTCTCCGACCTCGTGGCCCGCATCGGGAGACGCGAACGTTCTGTGGTGAATACCGGCTTCGCCGGTCCTTTGATCGTGCGATTCGGTACTGCCGCAACTGCCTTCACCATCGACTCGGATACGCAGGTCACCGTGATCGCGCCTGCGGGTGCGGTGCAGGTCACCGCCACCCCTCGGAGGGACCCAGCAATAGGGTCTGTTACGTTGCGATACCTGCCTTGAACAGCACCAGTCCCCGTCCAAGGGGCTGCCGCAGGCGGCGCTACGGCCCAACCTCACCGGGACCGGCCTGTCGACCGTCACTGCGATCGCTTTCGTCGGCAGCATTGCGGTTACCTCGCTGACCATCGACCCGGATATGCAGCTTTACGCTCGCCCCGGCCGGGAGGGGAAGGTACAGCTCACCGCGGCCGCGGTGGGTGGGATCGGTAACAGAGTCTCCTACAGCTATGTCCGAGCGGTACTGCGTCCGGGGTGGTCACCGGACAGCGTTGCTGGCCCGTGCGAGCTGCGGTTGTAAATCGAGTCGCCGCCACCAGGGCGGTGGTTTCAGGGGTAAGGGGGTTTCATTGGCTACCGTTCTGAAGATGCTGCTGGCGGAGCAGCATCTCAAGAGCCATTCGGATTTCCTGGCCGCGTACGATAGGTGCGCCGCGCAACTCGATCCTCCCATCCCACCTGGTTACGGGCCAGCGAAGACACAGTTCTACCAGTGGCTTTCGGGCAGGATGGTCGGGCTTCCGCGCAACTACCATTGCCGGGTGCTGGTCAGGATGTTCCCTGGCTGGACGATCGAAAGATTGTTTCAGATGGCAGATGCCGCACCAGTCGCCGCTCGCGCGCACGAGTTGGATCCTCCCGGAACGGACATCGAGCTCGAGGCATTTCTCGGGGCTGAGATGGTCACCAGCGGGATTACACTCGTGTACCCGACCTTCGAGCTACCATTGCGGCCTGCGCAAGCACTCGGTGTGGCCGAGGCCCCCTATCCGTGCCCAATGGGCAAAGTCCGCGCAGTTGCGGCTGATCATCGCTCGGATGTGCTGGCTGCCTTACCGGAGAAGGAAGTTCGCGGACTGCTGTACGTGTTTTCCGCGCTGCGGCGACACACTGGCCTTTTGACCGATATCAGGAGCGACCGGGACGTCGTTGCGCACAGCGACCGCCCCTATATCAGTTTTGGACTGACTTGCAACGACTGCACACGTCTGTACCTTGAAAGCGTCGATCGTCCGCTTTTCACTCTCGATGGCGATGGTGCTGAAGGCGGTTCCCGTTTAGAGCAGTTGGAGTTGACGGACGGTAGCAGGTACGGCTCGAGCGGAGATCACAGTGTCGGCGTCATCGCGCGGGTGCGACCGAGCCCGGATCTGCACCCCGACCGATACCGGATATTCTGCGCGGGCTTAGGCCCGCGTGGCACCACCGGGGCAAGCTGGTATCTCGCCAACTCCTGGAGTCTCTTGCAGCGACGTGCCGGTGATCGCGAGTTCGTCGCGGTAATCGGTGTCGATGAGGACTCCGACGACACGGCCCGCTTGGAGCATCTGCTGATCGAATCGGCATCATGACACGGTGATGTCGGGACCGGCCTGCTGATTCCGTGCGCGGTGGGCGCGGTTTCAGGCGGGGTAGACGTGAATCTCGGTGGCTTTGACCGCGGCCCACAGTTGCATGCCGGATTGTAGTCGGAGATCGGCGACGGCGGCCGGGGTGATATCGGCGAGCACGGGTGGGCTGCCGTGGAGTCGGACACGGGTGACGTTGGCGTGTTGTTCCAGCCCGGTGAGGGTGACCGGCCAAGTGTTGCGCGCGCTTCCGGTCGGCTGTTCGAGATGCACACTCACCGCGGTGGGCGGGAAGGCGAGGAATACCGGTCCTGTTATCGGGTCGATGATGGTCAGCTGGCCACCGGTGTCGATGTCGACAGTGGTTGCGGTGGCGGTACCGCGAAACAGGTTGAGCCCGACGAGGTTTGCTACGTAGTCCGAGCGTGGTCGGCGGGCGATGTCGGCGGGTGGGCCTTGCTGAACGACGGTACCGTTTTCGAGGATGACGAGCCGGTCGGCCAGTACCATGGCGTCGAGCGGGTCGTGGGTGACCAGGACGGTGTGTCCGGTGTAGTCGTGCAGGTGGTGGGCCAGGTCGGCACGGACCTGTAGGCGGGTGCTCGCGTCGAGAGCGGCGAGGGGTTCGTCGAGCAGCAACAGTTGCGGGTCGGTGGCCAGGGCTCGGGCGAGGGCAACACGTTGTGCCTGACCGCCGGACAGTTCACGTGGTGTGGCATGGGTGTGATCTTGCAGGCCGACACGGTCGAGCCATTCCGCGGCGCGTGTTCTGGCTCGAGCACGGCGCATACCGCGGGCACGCAATCCGAAGGCGATGTTCTCGAGCGCCGAGAGGTGTTGGAACAGAAGGTAATCCTGGAATACCACACCGACTCGACGGTGCTCGGCCGGGACGAAGACCGCGGGCGGGTCATCCCAGATCTGGTCGGCGACGGCGATGCGTCCGCCGGTGAGTGGAGTGAGCCCGGCCAGCGCGCGCAACGCGGTGGTCTTGCCCGCGCCGTTAGGGCCCAGCAGCGCCACGACCTCGCCGCGTTCGGCGGTGACGGCGATATCGAGGCGGAAGCGTTCCCGTTCGACTCGCAGGTCGGCACGCAGTGTCATACCGCTCCTCGAATCCAGCGTTCCCGCAGGGTGACCAGGACAGTGACCGAGACCGCGAGCAGGACCAGACTGAGCACGATCGCGGCGTCGGGATCGGTTTCGAGCGCGAGATAGACCGCCAATGGCATGGTTGTCGTTTTCCCGGGAAAGTTGCCCGCGAAGGTGATCGTCGCACCGAACTCGCCCAGGGCCCGGGCCCAGCACAAGACGCCACCGGCGATCACACCCGGCAGCACCGAGGGCAAGGTGACGCGGCGGAAGATGTACCAGGGTGTGGCGCCGAGCGTGGCCGCGGCTTCCTCGTAGCGGGTATCCGCGGCCCGTAGCGCGCCTTCAACCGAAATCACCAGGAACGGCATGGCCACGAACGCCTCCGCGACCACGACCCCGGGCGTGGTGAACGGCAGTGACACTGCGAACCAGTCATAGAGATACTGTCCGACCAGCCCCCGGCGGCCGAAGACCAGCAGCAGCGCGACACCACCAACGACCGGCGGCAGTACCAGTGGCACCGTCACCAATGCGCGGACCAACCCCCGCGCCGGTACCTCTGCCCGAGCCAGCAGCCACGCCAGTGGAATCCCCAGCAGCAGGCAGATCGCGGTCGCCAATGACGCACAGATCAGCGAAAGGCGTAGTGCCGCACCGACTTCGGAACTGAACAGGCGGTCGGCGAGTGTCGGCCATGGCGTACGAACCAGCAGACCGAGCAGCGGAACGACCAGGAAGGCCAACGCGCACACGGCGGGCAGCATCAAGACGATCGGTCGTCGTCGACGTGCAGCCCGCCGCCGTGCCGACGTTCCGATCACCGGCGGCATTCGGCCTGAATCGCGAGGATGATCACGGGGTGTCGAACCCCGCCGCAGCGAAGACCTGCTTCGACTTGTCGGACTTGATGAAGTCGACGAACGCCGTGGCGGCCGCGGCGTTCGGGGCCTTGGCCAGCGCGGCGATCGGATAGGTGTTGACCGCCTTGGTCGACTCCGGGAAGTCGATACCCTCCACCTTGTCACCCGCGGCCTGCACATCGGTGCGATACACGAGCGCGCCGTCGACCTCACCCAGGGTCACCTTGGTGAGTACGGCCTTCACGTCCTGTTCGCGGGTATCGGGCTGCGGGGTGATCCCGGCGACCTCGAAAGCTTTCTTGGCGGCGGCACCGCAAGGCACCTGTTCCGCGCACAGCGCGAGCTTGGGCTCGGTCTTGCCGAAGTCGGCCAGCCCGGTGATGTGCCCGGGATTGCCCTTGGGCACCGCGATCTCCAGTCGGTTGCTGACGAAGGTGGAAGGCTGGCCGGTGACATCACCGGCATCGACGACCTGCTGCATATTGGCCGGTGCCGCGGAGGCGAAGACATCGGCGGGTGCGCCCTGTTTGATCTGTTCGGCCAGTGCCGAGCTCGCCCCGAAGTTGTACACCACCTTCATACCGGGATGGGCGGCTTCGAAGTCCTTGCCCAGCTTGGTGAACGTCTCGGTCAGCGATGCCGCCGCGAACACCGTCACCGTGCCGGTGATCTGATCCGATCCGGCCGGAGTGCTCACTTTGTCATCGGAGCCGCATCCGGCCAGGCCGGCCGTGACGGCGAATGCGGCTACCACCGCGCCGAGGGTGCGGAATTTCTTCATCCTCATCAACTTTCTGGTATTTCGACCACTACATGGGTCGATTTGACCGAGGCGACAGCGATGCTGCCGACCTCGAGACCGAGTTCGTCGACCGACTCCCGGCTGATCAGGGACACCAGCCGGAACGGTCCGGCCTGCATCTCCACCTGCGCCATGACCGTGTCCTTGACGATGCGGGTGACGATGCCGCGCATCCGGTTGCGCGCTGACGCCGCGACAGTGGCGCCCGGCTCAGGGGATTCGGCATAGGTGCTGCGCAGCACCTCGGCGAGGTCCTGACCGCGCACGCCTTTGCGACCGTTGTCCAGTCGGACCTCGGTAAGCCGTCCCAAGTCGATCCAGCGGCGCACGGTGTCATCGCTGACGCCCAACAGGGCGGCCGCTTCACTGATCCGCAAGTTCGTCACGATAGGCAGCATATTGCCGTGTGTGCGGCTTGCAAATCCGGATCATCGTGGAAGTTGCCCCTGCATCGTCAGCGGTAACGTCGATACCGCATCGACGATCTGGAACAACGTCGTCGCCGGCGCACTCGCCCTCCTAGACGGCCTGGGTTCGATGTCGCTCGAGATGAGCCGGATCGACGGCCTGCCCACCGTAATTCGGCGGGCCGGTCGGGCGCTACCGTGCGAGAAAGTGCCAGCCGAGCCATGCCCACACGAGTACAGCGGCGATTCTCGCCGCCCGAGTACGGATGAGGTACGCGATCGTCTCCCCCACGGGTGCGACCAGGTCTCGGCGGAAATGCGTGAATGCAACCGTGCCGAGCGTGGCCGCGAGCAGCAGCACGAACCCGGCGATGACGATCTCCCGATCGCTCATCTCCACACCAGCCAGCAGCCGATACCCAGCCACACCAGCCACCCGGCGAACCGCAGCGGCCACTGCTCCAGTGCGGGATCGAGTAGCGTCGACAAGGTCGGGTGCGAGTAGCTCGGCTGGGTCCAATCCGGTTGCCGCACAAATGCATTCACTTCCCACGCCAACACCGTGACCAGCAGCGTCGTCCAGACCGCCACGCCGCGCCGCAGGCGGACGGTGTGTGGTGTTCGCGCGGGCCTCGCGCGGCAGGCCAGCAGGAAAACTACGACCACCGGAACCACCACCAGCGCAGTTGCCGACCAGCTGAACGGCCGGGTGGCTGCCCCGCCTGCCGCCAGCACGGCAGCGACGGCCAGTAGTGGCACACGCCGCCGGACTGGTGGTTCCCAGCGCGCCGGTTCCCTTGTCACATTCGCAGGATAGGGCCCTGGGTGACACGCTGCGCGCGACCTGCGACCTGCGACAGCGATTCTTTCGGCCGGGTACGTTGGCGAGTATGCGCACCGAGGGAGATTCCTGGGACATCAATACCAGTGTGGGATCTACGGCGTTGTTCGTCGCGGCGGCTCGCGCGCTGGGCGGCCGCGCGGCCGATGCGCCGGCGAAGGACCCGGTGGCCGAGCTCTTCGTGCGGGCCGCGGGCGCGGAGTGGGCCGACTTGCTCGACGGTCGAGTGCCCGACCATCCGTTGCTGACCCCGGAATTCGGCATCCAGTTCCAGCAGCATCAGGTTGCCCGCACGCGGTACTTCGACGATTACCTCCACGCGGCCGCGTCCGCCGGCCTCCGACAGGTGGTTATCCTCGCCGCGGGTCTGGACGCCCGCGCGTACCGGCTATCGTGGCCCGAGGGCACCGTCGTCTACGAGCTGGACCGGCCGCAGGTACTGGAGTTCAAGCGCAAAACTCTCCTACAGGCAGGGCTGCAGCCGATCGCCGAGCGTCATGAGGTGCCGGCGGACCTGCGTGAGGACTGGCCGAAAGCGTTGCGTGACAGCGGCTTCGATCCCGCCCTGCCAGCCGCTTGGCTGGTTGAGGGCTTGCTGATCTATCTGTCGCCGGCCGCGCAGGACCAGCTGTTCGACGCCATAGTCGCGCTCAGCGTGCCCGGCAGCCGGGTCGCGATCGAGCAGATGGATCCCATGCCCGCGCAGGCCGTCGCCGCGATGGCCGAGCAGGACGACGCGGGCTCGGACTGGGTACGGTTGATCTACAACGAACCCCACAGTGAGGCCGCCGAGTGGTTCAGCAACCGCGGTTGGACCGGCGAGCGCGTCTATCTCAACGACTACATCCACGACCTCGGCCACACTCCGGCCGCCGAGCAATCATTGATCAGCCTGGTCACCGTCATGCGGCCCTGAGCCAGCTTTCAGCTGGCGGTTCGCGGCCACGGAGCGTGGACCATCGTGGTCTTGCAGACCTCCCGTGACCGTCTCGCCCGAGCACCCCGATCGATCGCGGAACGGTGTCGGTTGTGCGGCGGATCGGTGGAGATTCCGCTCATTGCCGTCTCAGCAAGCCCGTAGCTACCACATGCTGGCGGACAGAGGTCGGCCCTGCTGCACCCAGCGAAGGGAGATACGTGGTGGCATTGGGACGTCGTCGGCTACTGATCGGCTTCGCCAGTGTGGGTGGCCTCGCCCTGGCCGGATGTGGGCGGGAACCCGCGCCCCCCAAACCCGCCACACTCCGATTCGATCCTCCACCCGGCACCCACGATGTCGATGCTCGCAGCCCCGGCACGGTCACGGTCACCGACGGGACGCTGCGGTCGGTCGAATGGATCGACGAAACCGGCAGATCGCTGCCCGGCGGACAGGCACCCGATCATCGAACCTGGACCAGTGCCGAACCACTCGGCTACGGACACACCTACACAGCAAAAGCCGTGGCACAAGGTGAAGCCGGCGACCTCACCGCGACGGCGACCTACACAACGGTGCGACCGCGACAACTCGTCGACGTCTCCCTGCGCTCCGCCAATCTCGTCGAGCTGGCCGAAAACGACACCTACGGAGTGGGTTTCGTGCTGGTCGCCCATTTCGACGCACCCGTCGACCGGGCGGTGGCGCAAAGCCGCCTCAAGGTCACCACCCAGCCCGAAGTCACCGGCGCCTGGTATTGGCTCGACGATCAGAACGCACATTGGCGGCCGGAGCATTACCACGCGCCTGGCACCAGGATCACGATCGAGGCCGAACTCTTCGGACTCGCGCTCGGCGAGGGCCGCTATGGCCTGCGCGACCAACGCGTGTCGGTGATCATCGGTCCCGCGCACGTTGCGATCGCCGACGACGACACCAAACAGATCGAGGTCTTCGACAACGGGAACCTGGTGCGCACCATGCCGACATCGATGGGCAAGGGCGGCACCGCGGTCGTCGGCGGCAGATATCTGTCGTTCTGGACCCGCCCCGGCATCTATACGGTCCTGGACCGAAACGACCCGGTGATCATGGACTCCGCCAGCTATGGCCTGCCGACCAACTCCGGCGGCTACCGCACGAGCATCAACCACGCGGTCCGCATCAGCCACGACGGAATCTTCGTGCACGAGCTGGCCGCAACCATGTGGGCCCAAGGCAACACCAACGTCTCACACGGCTGCCTGAACATTTCCCCCAACGATGCCGCGTGGTTCTACGACTTCGTCATCCCCGGCGACGTTGTCGAGGTCCGCAACACCGGCGGCGACCCTCTCGACATCTGGCAGAACGGCGATTGGAGCGTCCCCTGGTCCGACTGGCTTCGCGGCGGCACCCACACGTGACACGGAAAGGCGGGTCACAGTCGGGCGCTCCGAGGCGAGGGAGCCGCCGCGCACTTCGATATCCAACTCGACGTCCACAGCCCCTGCCGGTCCGCAGCGGTTACCGTAATCACGCCGGTCTCTCCTCGGACACATCATCTCGTCGGAGCGCCTCATCGACCGGCCGAGACCGTAGAATAAGGGGATGACGTTCCTCCGGAAATCCGAGGAACTTCCCGATCTCAGCAAGATCGAGCAGCGGGCATCCTCGGTCGCCCGAATGCTGGTCGATCGGATCGCCGCGACTCCCGGCGCGGAGGCGTTCCGATTCCGTGACGGCGAGGGCTGGACCAGCGTGTCCTGGAAGCAGTTCGGTGACCGCGTCGACATTCTCGCCGCCGGGCTGATCGCGCTGGGAATCCAGGCCGAGGACCGGATCGCGCTGGTGTCGGCCACGCGCTACGAATGGGTGCTCGCCGATTTCGCCGTGATGTGTGCTGGTGCGGCAACCACCACCGTGTATCCCACGACCAACGCTGCCGGCGTCGCGTTCATCATCGCCAACTCGGGCAGCCGTATCGTGATTGCCGAGAATCAGGACCAGGTCGATAAGCTGATCGAGCATCGCGCCGAGCTGCCCGAGGTGCAACAGGTGGTGATCTTCGACGGCGCGGGCGACGGGAAGTGGGTGATCACTCTCGACGACCTCGAAGAGCGCGGATGCGGACTGCTCGCCGAATCCCCCGACGCGATCGCCGAACGCGTCCGCGGCATCCGGCCCGCGCACCTGGGCAGCATCATGTACACCTCCGGGACGACCGGCACCCCGAAGGGGGTTCGGCTGCCGCATTCCGCATGGACGTATAGCGCCGCAGCGATCGACGCCCTGAACGTTCTGAGCCCTGACGACCTCAACTTTCTGTGGCTGCCGCTGTCGCACGCGTTCGGCAAGGTGATGTTGGCGCTGTCGCCGCTGATCGGCTTCCCCACAGCGATCGACGGCCGCGCGGACAAGATCGTGGACAACCTCACGGTGCTGCATCCCACCATCGTGGCGGCCGCCCCACGCATCTTCGAAAAGGCGCATGCCCGTATCGAGGGCATGGTGGCCGAAGAAGGCGGGATCAAGAAGCAGCTCTTCGACTGGGCGGTCGGGGTCGGCCTGCAGGTTTCGCGTGCCAGGCAGGCCGGCAAGGACCCGTCGTTGCTGGTGTCCTTGCAGCACGAAATCGCGGACAGGCTGGTGCTTTCCAAAGTCCGTGAACGCTTCGGTGGTCGGCTGCGGTACTTCGTTTCGGCATCGGCTCCACTGGACCGCGATGTCGCGCAGTGGTTCGATGCGATCGGCATCATTGTGCTCGAAGGTTACGGCCTGACCGAGACCGCCGCCGCCTCGTTCATCAACCGCCCCGATGCATACCGGTTCGGAACCGTAGGCAAGCCCTTCCCCGGCACGGAGGTCGAGATTGCCGAGGACGGCGAGATCCTGCTCAGAAGTCCCGGTGTGATGAGTGGCTATCATAACCGCCCCGAGGCCACCGCTGAGGCTCTGGACGCGCAGGGCTGGTTCCGCACCGGCGACATCGGCGAGATCGACGCGGACGGATTCCTGCATATCACCGACCGCAAGAAGGACTTGTTCAAGACCTCACAGGGCAAGTACGTCGCCCCCTCCGCGATTGCCGCCACGTTCAAGGGAATCTGTCCGTACGCGGCGGAATTCATCGTCTACGGAGAGACACGCCCCTATTGCGTCGCATTGGTCGGCCTCGACACCCAGAGCATCACCGAATGGGCTGGCAAGCACGGTCTGGCAGACAAACCGCTCGCCGAAATCGCGCGGGACGAGAAGACCCATGGCGTGATCGCCGACTACGTCGACCACCTGAACACCCAACTCAATCGCTGGGAACAGATCAAGAATTTCGACATCATCGATCACGAACTGTCCATCGAGGCCGGTGATCTCACCCCGAGCATGAAACTGCGCCGCAAGATAGTCGTCGAGAATCTCGCCGACAGCATCGACGCCCTCTATCACTGAAGTCGATCGCTGACTTTCGCTTCTCATATGCGCGGTCGGTGTTCGGCGCTGTGCGCAGCTCCGACGCCTGGTGCATACCGATCTCGAACTCAATCTGCCTGTGGTGCCGAAAGATCGAGGTCAAGCAACCTTATAGGCGGTGAGTTGCCGTGACTTAACCGGGGAGATCGACAACAATGCCGCCCATGACGGTGGCGGCGAGCGGCGGATTGATGGATCGGCGGGCTGATCACGCGCCCAAGGCAACGCCACGCAGGAGATTTCGGCCCGACATCGAGGGGCTACGAGCAGTGGCCGTACTGGCCGTTGTGCTCTTTCACGCGAACACGCCCGGGGTCGCGGGCGGATTCGTTGGTGTCGATGTCTTTTTCGTCATTTCTGGCTTCCTCGTTACCGGAATCCTCTGGCGCGAAACTGCTGTCGCCGGCAGTGTCGGACTGGTCCGGTTCTACGGAGCCAGGGCCCGCCGCCTGCTGCCCGCGGCGGGTGTCGTGGCGGTTGCCACCGCGATCGGCGCGGCGATACTGTTGCCGCCGCTGCAGGCTCGCCAAGTCCTCGGCGACGCGATCGCCTGCGCTTTGTATGCCGGGAATTATCGACTCGCGTTGCGCGGCACGGACTATCTTGCCGGCGACACCCTTCCGTCCCCGTTTCAGCACTTCTGGTCGCTCGGCGTGGAGGAGCAGTTCTATCTGTTGTGGCCCGCACTGATCGCCGCCACGTACTGGTTCGCGCGGCGGCGCCGCATCGGATCGGCCGCCGTGTTCCCGTACATGATCGTTCTTGCGGTTGTCGCCGCGCTCTCCTTCACGATCTCGCTGATCTGGACCCGCACGCTGCCACCGTGGGCATTCTTCTCGCTGCCCACACGGGCCTGGGAGCTGGGTGCCGGCGGCTTGATCGCGTTGTCGGCCACTGTGTGGTCCCGGTTGCCGAAATCGGTCGCCGCTCCTGCGGGATGGACCGGACTGGCCCTGATCGTCGTGGCGTGTACCCAGCTGAACGGGCAGACGCCGTATCCGGGTACCGCGGCCCTGCTGCCCGCTGTCGGTACCGCCCTGGTGATCATATCGGGTTGTGTGGAAACACGATTCGGGGTTGGTCGCGGACTGGCACTGCCTGTTATGCGCGCGATCGGACGCATGTCGTACTCCTGGTATCTGTGGCACTGGCCGGTACTACTGCTGGCACCGCACGTGCTCGGTCACCAGCTCGGACCGGGTGGCTCGCTGGGCGCGGTCATGATGGCAGGCGGACTCGCCATGCTCACGTTATGGCTGGTCGAGAATCCGGTCCGCTTCGCCGCTCCGTTGCGAGGGTCGGCCGCACGTAGCCTCGCCTGCGGCGGTGCGATCACCGCGGTCGCCGGTGGTGTGGCATTGATGCTGCTGGTGCTCATTCCCGTGCCGGTCGGCCGTGGCGCGGCGGCCGCGGCTCTCACGCTCGCCACGCCGGCCGCATCGGCCGCTCCCGGCGCCGACGCACGCGACGCGGCGGTCCGGCAGCTGACTGCGCAGACGCAGGCCGCAGTCGCCGACTCGGCCGAAATCCGAGCTGTTCCTTCGAATCTCACCCCCTCGCTGGCCGACGCGCCCGGCGACAAGGCAGCCGTGTTCGTCGACGGCTGTGTGCGATCGTGGCGTGAAGTGGGGCAGGCGGAGTGCGCCTCCGGCGATCCGGACTCGGCCACGACAGTGGCATTGGTCGGCGATTCACACGCCGCGATGTGGCAGCCCGCGTTCGAGCCGATCGCCGCCGAGCGGCACTGGCGGCTGGAAACCATGGCCAAGGTCACCTGCCCGTTGCTCGGCTTACCCATCACGAGCCCGTATCTGGGCCGGGAGTACACCGAATGCGAGCAGTGGCGCGGCCAGATCCTGACCCGGTTGCGGGCCGAACGCCCCCGGCTGATAGTCGTGACCATGTCCCGGCGCTATGGCGCCGACTTCGGCTTCGTCTCTTACGACCAGGCCTGGGTCGACAGCCTGAACCAGCTGGTCGGCCAACTGCGAGCAACCGGAGCGGCGGTCCTCGTTCTCGGTTCGATCCCCGATCCGCACACCACCGTGCCGGTGTGTTTGTCCCAACATATCGACAACGCCGCGGCGTGCACGCCGGCGCGGCCGGTCGCGGTCAACGACGCGGGTATCGCGGCCGAGCAGGCGGCGGCCACTGCAGGCGGCGGCCAGTATGCCGATCCGACCCCGCTGTTCTGCACCGCGGCCCGCTGTCCCCTGATCATCGGTGACAACCTGGTGTACCGCGACGACAATCACCTCACCGTCAGTTACGCCAGAGCCCTCGGACCGGTCATCGCCGCACTCGCCGACCGTGCGCTCGCCAACAGCTGAGCCGGCCACGCAGGTCCCAACTCGATTCAGGGCGTTGCCACGATCCGCGAGTGCAGCCGCGCGGCCGCTGGGCCTTGCGGCACCTGCCAAGCTGCGCAGAGCCGGTCGAACTGGGCCCGCAGGAGCTCCGAAATCGGTCCGTGCGGTGTCTGCCTGATCAGCATGGTGGCCAGGTGGACCAGTTCGCGTTCCAGCGGGGTCGGGAGCGCGCCGAGCAGGTCACGATCGCGCTGTGCGGTGGCCAGTACAGCTTCGGCATCGACGACAGCACCTCGACGCCTGAGCGCATGAGCAAGGTGACGAATAGGATGTTCAGCCCATGGGTAAAGACCACGAACAATGGATAGTGCGGAACCTGTCCCGTACACCCTCCTTCGAGCCGGTCTCCTCCGCCCGGAACTACCCCGTCACCTGTCGATCAAGCCTGGTCAGGATGAGAATCCTTGATCGGATATGCGCAGGCGTGAGCCGCGGATCCGGGCAAAGGGCTGCGGGCACGGGAGGCCGGTTGATCGGCTGTGCCGGTCATCGGGATCACTCAATGGCGGAGGCGCTTTCGAGGCGGCTACGGACGTGTAGGAGCACGTGCCCCGGGTATCCGCGCCGCAAGGACACGGCCGGGTGAGGCTAAGGAGTGGTGGTGGGTACGAACAGGGTCGCCGATGTCACCGTCGAACGGATCGATGCCTGCGCCTACACGATTCCCACGGATGCACCGGAGGCCGACGGAACGTTGAGCTGGGATTCGACCACGATGGTCGTAGTGCGCGCGCAAGGCGGCGGACGAACCGGACTGGGCTGGACCTACGGTCCGGCGGTGTGCGCCCGGTTCATCAACGACCAACTCGCCAGGATCGTGCGTGGTGCCGACGCGATGAACGTGGCCGGTGTGTTCGATCGCATGGTGACCCAGACCCGCAACTTCGGCCGGCCGGGTGTGGTCGACTACGCCGTCTCCGCAGTGGATGTGGCGCTGTGGGATCTGAAGGCGCGGCTGCTCGATCTCGCGCTGCACCGGCTGCTCGGCGCGGTACGCGTGGAGGTACCCGTCTACGGCAGCGGCGGTTTCACCACCTACGACGCCGACCGGTTGCGTGAGCAGCTGACCGGATGGGTCGATCGGCAACAGATCCCCCGTGTCAAGATCAAGATCGGTGAATCATGGGGTGGCGACGTCGAGCGGGACCTGGCCCGGATGCGCCAAGCCCGCGAGATCATCGGCGGCGCCGAACTTTTCGTCGACGCCAATGGTGCCTACGGCCGCAAACAGGCGATTCGCGTGCTGCGCCGCGCCGCCGATCTGGACGTGCGGTGGTTCGAGGAGCCGGTGTCCTCCGACGACCTCGACGGGCTGCGCGAGGTCCGTGACTCGGTGACCGCCGATGTCGCGGCGGGCGAATACGGTAGTGATCTCACCTATTTCCGGTGCATGTGTCAGGCGGGCGCGGTGGATTGCCTGCAGGCCGATGTGTCGCGCTGTGGCGGCATCAGCGAGTGGTCGCGAGTCGCGGCGGTGGCCGCTGCCCACAACCTGCCGTTGTCGGGGCATTGCGCGCCGCATCTGCACGCGCACGTGGCCGCGGCGATCCCGAATCTTCGTCATCTGGAGTGGTTTCACGACCACGTCCGCATCGAATCGATGGCTTTCGACGGGACGCTCGATCCCCACGGGGGTGTGATACGCCCCGATCCGGCCGCGCCCGGTCATGGTCTGACCCTGCGTGAGTCGCAGATCGAACGTTTTCGAGTGCAGTAGTTCCCCTCGGAGTCCATCGCCACCACCACGCGCACGCATTTTTCGATGTGCCGATCGCCCTGCCATCGGTAACGGCGGGCTCGGGGTGCGAGTGCTACCGGATCGGCCGCCTACTTGGCGGTGTGGCGACGTTTGCGGTGGCTGGTGTCGCACAGCGGGTAGATCGCGGAACGGCGGCACAGACACAGCGCCACCACGCATCGGTCGCAGTGGATGATTCGCCCGTCGTCGGTGACGAGTTCTACCGGCCCTTCGATGAGAGCCGGACCTTCGGCGGTGTATGTGATGGTCCGCCGGTCAGTGTCGGGGTCGGTCGGCACGGATGACCACCAGTTCCTCGTGCTGTTGTCCGGCGTGGATGAGGTGGCGGGCGGCGAGCCAGTCGGCGCGACGGCGCAGCACCGGCCCGAACGGGATGCTCGCTCTGGCGACTACCGCGGATTTGAGTCCACCCTGGCGTAGCCGGGTCAGTGTGGTGTCGGTGCCGCACAGTGCGGAATGCACCATGAGCAACATTCCCGTGCCCGAAAGCAGTTCCGGAGCGAGCCGACACAGAGCATCGATCGCCGAGCGGCCGTCGTGTCCGGCATCCCAGCATCGCGCGATACCCCGTGGCGGCGCCTCGACGGGGGTGGGAACATAGGGCGGATTGGTGACAACCACATCGAAATGCCTGCCGCGCAGTACATTTCGGAAGTCACCCAGGATCAGCTCGATATCGAGCCCGCGTAACCGGCTGTTGAGCCACGCCGCGGCCAGCGCGGAGCGCGAGATATCCACGGCGGTGACCGACGCGGCCCGGGCGCGGGCGGACTGGATGGCCACCACTCCGGTACCGGTGCACACATCCAGCACCCGACTGTGCCGCGGCACCCCGGCCTGGTGCAGCGCGTGCACCAGCAGCCGGGTATCGGCCTGTGGCCGGTACACACCGGGCGGGCAGATCAACATCACGCAGGCGGGATAGCCACGAAATCGCTGCTCAATCCGCGCCCTCCCCCGACTGCACCTACTGGAACCAAGCCGTGATCAGTACCCAACTATCGCGGTGGACGCGACGCCTGAAGGTGTCAACGAATTCCGGTTGCTGTTCTCGCCGCTGCTGCCCGAACACTGGCTATCGCCAACGGCAGCGGTTTGTCGAAAACGCGATACCGTTTTGTGACCGGAAGGCTACTGGTCGCTGGGTGTAGACGACGGTGTGGCTGTGCGGTTGCTGAACACCCCCCCGGGTAGACCCTGGCCGGCGCCGTTGAGCAGGCCGGGCGGATCGTGCCCGGTGCACCCGCTTGCTAAGAGTGGAGGTAGATCACCGACGCGCGAGACTGACCGATCGCGCACTGGCGTCCCATGTCGAGGATTTGCTGGGCTGTGTGCAGGTGACCTGGGTGAGGCAGAACGCGACGCGACGGTACGAGGGCGCATAGATCTTCACCGAAAATCTGGACTACCACAATTCCGACAACTGGAATGATTCCGCGCGGTAGGTTCGATACGTTCCGTGATCGAGTGAAATTGCGGCCGCGTCCGGAGAGGGGTAGTCCGTGCGGCGCAACACGTCAAAGGGTTGCTGGTGGACGACATCGAGCGTGCGGCGTTGACTCGCACATGGTGGGACGCGCTGACTACCACCGGTGCCGCGCCGACCTCCCCTACTCGGGCACAACAGCTGCTGCACGGTCTGATCGTCGATCTGCTCGCGGGACTGCATACCGACCCCTTCGATGTCATGTTGGGTGCGCAGGTCGGTCGAGCACTGGTCGCGGCGGAATGGACCGATCCGCGGGTACCGGCGTTGTCGGCGCTGACACTGCACCAACTGGCCCAGCATTGCCACCGATCCGATGCCCAGGCTCGGCTCGCCGCACTACTCACCGCCCTCGGGCAAGGCCATGAAGCCAGTCTGCGCGACCTTCGCGACCTCGATCTCGACCGGCGACCGGGCACAACCTCACCGGACCGCGATGACTTCGACTCACGGTCCCGGATCGTGTTCGACAACATCGCAGCAGCGGTCGCGATCGGCGATACCGAAGGCAGACTGCTGGAAGCCAACAAAGCCTTGGCGGAGATGGTCGGTGTGCCTGTCGAGGCACTACGCGGGATATCGGTGTACGACTTCACCCATCCCGACGACCGCGACCATATCCGCACACTGGTCTACGAGCAGTTGGTGCCCACCAGATCCGGCACGGTCAGGCTCGAACGACGGTTGATCCGTGCCGACGGCAGCGTCGCTTGGGTGTCGTTCGCCATCACCTTCGTCCCCGGATCCGACGGACAGCCCGACTACCTGCTCGCGCTCGGCGCGGATGTCACGGAACTGCACGAGCGGCACGAGGAACTACATCGCCAGGCCCGGCACGACCCGCTCACCGGCCTGCCCAACCGCCGGCTACTGCTGGAGAAGGTCGACGAACTGATCGCGAACGCCCGCCACGACGATCGAGCCGGATTCTGTTTCGCCGACCTGGACCATTTCAAAGCGATCAACGACCGCTACGGCCACAACATCGGCGACAAGGCCCTCGCCGCCGTCGCGGTCCGACTACTCGACAGCGTGTGCGAGCACGACTGCCTGATCGCCCGCATCGGCGGTGATGAATTCGTCGCTCTCATTCCGCCACCAGCCAGTACCGCCCGAGTGACCATCGTCGCGGACAGGTTGTTGTCGGCTCTGGCCGACCCCATCATCATCGACAGCCAAGCCCTGCCGATATCGGCCAGCATCGGCGCCATCGTGACTCCCGTCCTCGGCGCCAACGCCGAATCCATCCTCGCCGCCGCCGACACCAGCCTCTACTACGCCAAAACCAACGGCAAAGGGCACTGGGTCCTACACACCCTCGACGCACTCACCTGACCATCCACCCGGACGCCGTGCGGGAATCCGTCGACGACTGCGCGCGGATCGTGTACTCATCGTTGACCGTGCCGCTTCGCCACTTCACGCAGCGCGTCGTCGAGGTTGGCGAAGGTGTTGAAGCACGCGGACATACCGCTGGCCACGATCACACGGTCGACGCACTCGGTGCCGGTGACGAGGTACATCTCGTGGGTGTGCTGCGACCACGCCCGTGCGTCGTCGAGCACCTCCATGCCTGCCACACCGAGAAAACCGAGTTCGGATAGATCGATGACGATTGTCGGTGCAGCAGTGTGCAGCGTTGCGAGCAGTTGCCGCTCGAACTCCGCCGCGGTGCACAGGTCGACCTCACCGAGCACGCTGTACAACGTGACACCGAGACAAGGCCGCGTGCGGACGACACGGACGTGAGCAGACCGTGGTGGTCGGCCGAGGGCGGTCGGCGAAGATGTGGCACTGCGTGCGAATTGTGGAATCGAGGGTCCGAGGAAACCCGCATCCGTCGGGTTGCTTCTCGTCACCGGAGCCAGGTATTTGGAAGGCATAGCGTGAATCCCGCATTCTTCTCGCACCCGCGCGATAGATATGGGCCGAAGATTCCTGCCGTCCAGTTGTCGATGGCCGCACCTGGGGGTGTTTCCGAGGTCCCGGGCTGTGTACTCAACCCTTGATCGGATCCTCACCGTGATCGTACCGCGTCGGCGCTATGGGCGATCCAGTCGAACACCCTCTGGTAACGAAGGAGGGCGATGCCGGAGGTGACGATCCAGGCAATCCAACCGAGCCAGCCGAGGAGGCCGATGGGGCGGCCCTGTTGGCGCCGGTGGCATTGTAGGGATCGTGGAGGATGAGGTGAAAAGCAATCAGGCCCCGCCAAGCATCGGTACTTTTCGTCAGCTCCCGTAACCGATGGCGGCGTTGCGTACTTGGTTGACGTAGACAGTGGAGTGGTTATAGGCCAGGATGGCTTGCCGCCAGCCGTGGGCAGTGGCGAGGTCACGGCCGGACGCGCACAGGTAGCGGCCCGCCGCCAGCGCCGCATCGTCGATGTTATCGGGGCTGCCCGAAAGATCGCTGGTGGCCACAGGTTTGCCGGTTGCCAAGGTGTTGGCGACGATGTTGTAGTCGGTGTCGGCGCGCACACCCCAGCGTTTCCAGCTGTCAGGGATGAACTGAAACGGCCCCATTGCGCGGGCATACGTGATCTGCCCGGCTCGGGCTGTGGCGTTTTGATCGATGATCACGGCGTTACCGCCGGTACCGTTCAACGCGATGCCACGGATCGGTGGCCGTACCGTGCCGTTTGCCGCGATGGTGGCACCGCCGAATCGGGCGTGATCACTTTCCACACGGGCGATCCCAGCCAGGGTGACCCACCCGAGATGACACGTCGGCTGTGCCTTCGCCATGGCCACTGTCGCGTATCCGTAGGCCTGCAACGCACGCACCGGGATTCCGTACTTTTCGGCTCGCACTCGAGCCCAGTCGCGGAGTTGGTCGAGCGGGTGATCGACCGCGTCGAGCCGGATCGCCGGTATCGATTCGCCCGTACGGGGCGGCGGCGGATCCGGAGTCCGATCGGATGCGCCACCGCATCCCGCGAGGATTGCCGCTACCGCGACCACCAGCAGCGCCGGGTGCGCCGTCATCGCGCCCCGACCGCGCGGACCGGACGGAAAGGAATTCGTCATCGCGCCTCGAAATTCACTGTTGCAGTGGTCTTTCCACCCGGGTCGTCTGTTACTTGGCCTGCACCGGTGCAGTCGTGGGGATCACCTTTGCGGGCTTGGGCACGGTCGGCGTCGGTGAGTGATGCGCAGTCGTGGTCGGTGGATGCGCGATCGTTGGCTGGGACGGTGGCGATACCGGCTTACGCTCGGTCGCTTTGGTGATTGTGGTTGTCACCGGGGTGCGTCGGGCCGATGTGGTTGTCGTCTTGCCGGACGGTGTCGTTGGCCCGGCGCTCGTCGATGTCGTCGTCGCACCGATGGGCGTCGTGGTTGTCGGGACCGTCGATGTTGTCGTCGGGACGGTCGGTGTTGTCGTCGAGACGATGGTTGTTGCTGTCGTGCCGGTCGGCGTCGTTGTCGCGGTCGGCGCGGGGCTCGTCGAGATAGCGGCGGGGGTGCTGGAGGCGGCAACGATCACCGGATCGGTGGTTGTGATGATTGGATACTGGCTGGGGCTCACGCCGAGCTGTGCAGTCTGGCCCGCGTCCGATTGCGGGGCGGCCTGCACCGAGAAACTCGCGCTCGCACTCACACTGACAGACAGACTCGGCGCTATCGTCGAAGTCGGGGTATCGGTGGTCGTCGTGGCCGGATCGCTCGCGGTGGTGTCTGTCGTCTGGCCGGTGGTCGTGTCGGTCGCCGTATCCGCTCCGCTGCTGCCGAGGGTGTCCGCTGTGGCGTCATCGGGAACAGGCCCGTCATTCGGGGTCTCCGCGATGCTCGCGGCGTCGTCGATCGCACCGATCTGGGCGTTCGAATCCGCCGCGCTCGAAGTCTCGGAGACCTCCGAGGACGCCAAGACATTACCCGCCTTCTCGTTTCGCTTCGAATCCGCCGCTACCGCGGTCCCGATAACGAGTGCGATCAGCGCGGCGGCAGCAGCTGCATAAGGCAGGTGCTGGCGCACGTCGCGGGTCGCGAGACGCGGTAAGCGGTGGTGCAGGTTGAGAAACCCGGTGGACTGCCGCGATCGCGCCGAGTTCGATGATCCGGACCGGTCGTCGGATACCTTCTCGCCGAAATCATCGGCACCGATTTCACCGAATGGATCGCGCGGACCGGCGATGGCATTATCAGGTTTCCCGCTGAGCACCTGTGTGCTGTAATCAGCGGTCCCGCCGTCAGGGCTGGCCATAAATTCGGTCGCATCGAGGTCGGCGATATGAGCGTCAGGCGCGCCGATGGGTTCGGTCGCGCTGGAATTGCTCCGCTCCGGATCGTTGTTGTTATCCAATGATTGCATCAGGAATTTCTTCTTTCGAAAATGAGTCAGGATTTCCGCATTCCGGTCAGCCGAGTGCCGCCGGGGATTCGGCGTGCGGGATGAGCAACCGCGGACTGCCCGAGCCGTCCGCCGGGACCGCCCAGATGTCCGAGTCGTCGGTGCCGCGCGCAATGGCGTAACCGATGGTGTTCGCGTCCAGCCAGGCCGACTGGTCGTCCACGCTGCGGGTTTCGGCCAACAGGGTCCGCACGCCCGAGACCAGATCCAGGACGGACAGCCGCCAGCCCTTCGCGGGGTCGCCGTCGATCGCCGACTTGAAGGCAATACGCCTACCATCCGCCGACAGCGATGGACATTCCACGTTCTGCGCGATGGTGCGCAAGGTCTTCGCCGCGATATCCCCCTGGACGAGAAACCGGTGTCCGGCGGTGGACATCGTGGCGTAGAAGGTGTTGTCGTCGGCGGCGAATGTGACCCCCCAGAAGTTGAGGTCGGCCGCGGTGTAGGGATGGTCGTCGAGGGTCACCGAGAGGAATTCGAGCGAGTCGATCATGTCCTCGGTGCCGAGGTCGATCAGCCCTGCGCGGGTGGAGAACCGCCCGTTGTTATACGAGTCGCCCGCCACGAACACCGTCCAGGCCACCAACCGCCCGTCCCTGGATACCCGGGCGCGGTTCGGCACGCCGACCAGCGGAATCTGCTTCCGTACATTGAGATCGCTGTCGAAGATGGCGGCCTGGAAGGTGGACAGCAGGCCGTCCTGCCGTAGACAGATGCCGGTGCCGCCGGCCGCGTCGACCCGCAGGCAATCGAGCGCGGAGACCGAGCGCGGCGCGCCCGGATCTTCCGTGGCCACCATCGCCAAGTGGCCCTTGCTGTCCGGTGCCGTGCTGCGGAACAGGATCCTTGGCCCGGAGGCGAGACTCAGCGCGCTATATGCGGACGCCGAGGGTTGCGCGCGCGTCCCCCTGAACACGCCGTAGCCGACCGCGACTGCCGTCAGCAGCACCGCACCGAGCAGTGCGAACAACACCCGCCGAGTCACGCCTGCTCCCCGGTGATCTCGGCGTGGTCGCCGGTGTCCGTGGCCTGGACGCCACGCAGCAGCAAGCCCAGCACGAGCACGGCCACGGCGACCAGAACCGCGGCGATCCGGCTCGCGTTCGCCGGTCCCCACACCGTCCAGGCCAGCCCGAAAAGCACCGAGGACACCAGGTAGGACAGCGCCTGTCCGGTCTGGATCAGGGCTATTCCGGTGGTACGCAGGGATTCGGGCAGGACCGGTCCGGCCAGCGCCATGAGCACGCCGTCGGTGGCCGCGTAGAACAGGCCGTAGAGGGCGAGCACCACCAGCAGCAGCGCAGTACCGCCGAACGGGCCGAACAGCAGCAGATACACCAGCACCAGCGCGGTATAGCCGCCGAGCACCACCTTCAGCCTGCCGATCTTGTCGGCCAGCAGGCCCAGCGGCGTGGCCAGCACCAAATAGGACAGGTTCGTACCGACAGCCAGCAACGGGAACGAGCTGACGCCGAGGTGTTGCCGCTGTTGCAACAGGAGGTAGACGAAGCCGTCGCCGATGGTCACCATCCCGGCCAGGCACGCGGCCAGCACCAACCGCCGCACCGGCACCATCCGGATCAGCCCGACCAACGCCGAGGGTGCGACCCTGCCCTTCGGTGGCTGCTCGTCGCGGTGATCCCGCACGAACAGCACCAGGACCAGCACGCCGAACGCGGCGACACAGAAGCTGGCCACGAAAACGGCGTCATAGGCTTGCGCGGTAGCGGAAAGGATGCCGAGCGCGACCAGCGGCCCCGCGAACGCGCCGATGGTGTCCATCGTCCGGTGGACACCGAACGCGCGACCGTACAGCTGCGGCGGGGTGGACAGGGTGATCAAAGCGTCACGTGGCGCTGTGCGCAGACCCTTTCCGGTGCGGTCGATCGCGATAACCGCGCCGATCGCGCCGACGGCGTTGCCCACGGCCAGCATTCCGAGTTTCGCCACCGCCGACAACCCGTAGCCCAGCCCGGCGATGAACTTGCGGCGACGGGTCGAGTCGGCGATAAAGCCGCCGACCAGCCGCAGCAGCGCTGTCGCCCCGGTGTATGTGCCGTCGACGACGCCGTAGACTGCGGGGCTCAGGTGCAGCCCGATGACCAGGTACACCGGTAGTACCGCGGTCATCATTTCCGAAGAGATGTCGGTGACCAGGCTGACCGCGCCGAGCGCGAAAACATTGCCGCTCAGCAGGAAAAACATCTTCCTGCGAGACGGTTTCGCGCCATCGTCCTCGGCGTGCGGACGGTCGATCGTAGACAGGTACATGGGTGTGCCACCTCAGTGAGTTGCGGTGCCGCTCGCGGACACGCCGTCGTGCCCGCGAGCGGGGTGATTACCAGCTACCGATCAGTCGCGGACATCCGCGAACCGTCAGTTCCACACGTTGGTGATCTCCGCGGCGGAGTTCAGGTGGGACAACCCGTAGGCGCTCTCGATGGTGCTCAGAACGTTGTAGTGGTTGATCTGGTTGGAGAAGGTGCCGACCTGGGTGTGCGCGCCGACGAACGTGGTGAAGATGTGGTTGGACGAACTGCCGTTGTCCTCGTCGAAGGTGACGATGAGCAGGCTGTTGTGCGTTTTGGCCCACTGCGCGTATGCGTCCATGTTGTTATGCAGCCAGGTGTCACCTGTGCTGATCGAACAGTCGTGCATATCGTTGCAGAGGTTGGGCGCCACGTACGAGACCGTCGGCAGGCTCGCGTAGTTCGACGAGTTCGGGAAATCGGTGTACATCAGGTTGCTGGTCGCCGGCACGTTGCTGAAGAACGGCGCCGCGTTGTGCTTGCGCGCGTACTGACCGCTGGTGCAGCCGGTGTAGCCGTCCGAGGGCATGCTCTCGGAGTAGCTCTTGAAGGTCTTGCCGGCGGTGATCAGCTGGTTGGCGATGTTATTGCCGCTGAAGGTGTGCGGACAGCTGTCGTCGGTGATGCCCTGGGTAGACCCGGAGAACATCGCCAGGTAGTTGGGCTCGCTCGGGTGCGTGACCGCGAAGGACTGGGTGAACTTCGCTCCCTGCCCGGCCAGACTGTTGAAGTAGGGGGCGCTGGAACTGCCGTTGATCTGGGAGTAGGAATGGTTCTCGAACATCACCAGCACGATGTGGTCGAAAACCGGAACGCTCGTCGCCGCCTGCGCGTTGGTCGAGCTGACCACCGCGGACGTCGCCATACCGATGAAAGCTGCGGCCGCCATGATTACGGGCGCAATGCGCTTCCTGAACACGGATCCTCCTGAAGGATTTAACCGAACCCCGGCAGCACCGCCAGGGTCGGGAAATCGTAAGAACCGCCGTTCGCCGGGCTGCGAATATTCCGGGGACGCTAGATGTGCACGAAGTGAACAAATAAAGCGCGGAGTACATTTTTCTGACACATTGGCAAACTGGTCAATTGAATAAATGGAACTGGTCAATTGAATAAAATCTAGGACTGCGGATCAAACGGTGGATCCGGCCTGATTTGCCGAAAGAAATTCGGCGGAAGGTCCCGTGGCGACGACACTTGATTGCCCGGCGCGGTCGCGGTGATGCCGGAAGACGTCAGCAGGAGATGAACAGCGCCGATCGCCTGACAGATCGCCGCAGCGCTTGCCTCGGGCAGCTACTCGTTCGCGACAGTGCTGCGCGCGGGGCGAGCGCTACCGCTGAGCCGGGCATCGAGCGACCAGCGGCCGGGCCCGGCCCATAACAGGAAGACCAGGCCGAGCAGCATCGCGAAATCGGTGCGGGCGTCGTGGGCCATGCCCCAGAAGCCTTGCACGCCTTGGAAACCGCCGGGTCGCAGTTCCCTCAGTTTGGTCAGCACCATCGCCAGGCTGATGTCGATCAGCAGCGGGATCGCCGCCAGCCGGGTGAGCAGGCCGACGACAACCAATGCGCCGCAGGCGATTTCGACCACGCCATCGAGGTTGGCGAAGAACGTCGCCGCCGGTATCCCGATCTTGTCGAACCGGCCCGGCCCCAGCTGGTCCGGGTACAGGAACTTCTGTATTCCTTCGCTCAGGAACACCAACCCGACCGCCAGCCGGATGCAGATCACCGCCGGTGACCCATCCGCGCGCAGCAGCCGCGTCCACGAGAATCGCTGCGACCCCATCACCGGCACCCGCCTCCCGAGATCATCACCCCACTCCGCCAGCCTAGTCGGGTTCAGGCCGGCGATTCAGCTCGGCGCTCAGACGCCCGCGATATCACGGCGATCGAACACTGGCAGCGCCGCCAGTACGACCACCGCACCGGCCACCACCAGCCACACGTACGCCGCTGGGAGTCCCGCTCCGAGCGGTCCACCCTCGATCGCCTGATGGAACGGCGACAACGGACCCCATGGGCGCACATCGTCGACGATCTTACTGGCGACATAGAGGACATAGGCGGCGACAGCGAAGACCGACGCCCCACCCAGTGCAACGATCCTTCGACCGGTGGCTGCGCCGAGAGCCAGTGCCAGCCAACCGAATTCGATGCCGATCAGGGCCATCGCCAGCGCGCCGCTCGCGGCGGCCGCGATCGAGACGCCCAGACCGAATATGGTCGAACCCATCACGATCGCCGCGAACAGCACCACGGCGAGGGCGCCGACGGCAGTGGCCAGCACGGCGGCCTGTTCCAGGGCGAGGCGGATCGGTGAGAGCCGGGTGATCAGCAGCACCTCCAGCGCACCGCTTTCTTCCTCGCCCGCGACCGCTCGGGCACCCCGCCCGATCGCGAACACGAGGAAAAGGATCGGCAGCAGCATGCTGAACAGTTCCGCGTTGAGAAACCCAGTGCCCGTGATGAATTGGTCCATATTGAACACCTTGCGCAGCGGCTCCGGATAGCTGTTCAGGAAGTCATGCAGGCCCGTCATGCTCGAGATCGACGGCCATAGTGCCGATTCCAGCAGCACGACGGCGACGATTCCGACACCCCAGCCCAGCAGTCCACGGCGCTGATCGTGCAGGCTCTTCAGAAATACATTGCGCAGCATCGCCTCACGCCTGTCCGTAGTAGGAGAGGAAGATTTCTTCCAGATCGGGTTCGCGGCTGATGATGTCGACGACGTCGTACGGCGCGACGGCTTTCAGCAGTTCCGCGGTCGAACCCGACAGCTCGATATGCACGGTGGTGGCGTCGCGCCGGACCTCCCGCACACCCGCGATCCGTCGCAGTGTGCCGGCATCGGGCGGTTCGCCCGCGAATCGCAGATCGATCCGGTGCGTCGCTCGGCCGGTGAGGTCGGCGACCGATCGCACCTCGATCAACCGGCCCTGCCGGAGGAGGCCAACCGTATCGGCGACGGCCTGCACCTCGGAAATAACATGTGAGGACAGGAATACTGTCCGCCCCGCATCGCGCGCCTCACGGATCATGGCGAGAAATTCGCGCTGCACCAACGGATCCAGCCCGGTGGTCGGCTCGTCCAGCACAAGCAGATCCGGTTCGGACATAAAAGCCTGTACGATGCCGACCTTCTGGCGATTGCCGTGGGACATCGCGCCGATCCGGATGGTGGGATCCAGATCCAGCCGCTTGATCAGCGTGTCACGGACGGTGCGATCGACGCCGCCACGCAAGTTGGCCAGATACGTCAGATAGCGCTCCGCCGTCATATCGGGATACGCGACGAATTGTCCTGGGAGATAACCGATATGGCGCTGTGCGGCCTCCCGCTTCCGGACGGTGTCCGCACCACAGACCCGCGCCGAACCACTGGTGGGGCGCATGAGCCCCACCAGGACACGGATAGTCGTCGTCTTACCCGCACCGTTGGGGCCCAGGTAGCCGAAGACGACCCCGGCGGGTACGCGCAATGTCACCTCCGCGAGCGCCTGTTTGCGGCCATACGACTTGGTCAGCCTGTCCAGCTCGATCATCGACGAAACCACCTTGCGCGAACGTCCGGTCGCGGCGAGGTCCGAACCGGCTCCGTCAACTGTGCCTGTGCCGAGGTCGGGGTTGACAGAGTCGGGTGTCCCTCCCCCCGTGGACGTTGGTCCCCGCCGTCTTACCAACAGCGCCGAAGGCCCGAACCGCGACGTCAACGCCTTTATAGGCCGCGTTGAATTGCCGATCGCCCCTCGGGTCGAGGACCAAAGCCAGCAGCCCCCGAAGCCTTGGCTACCTACCGTACGAATAACCGAACTCGTCGAAACTCGAAGGGGCACCGGACATGACCGCTCGCCACGATAGCCCGCACGAGCTGGCACCCGCCGCTGTGGTGGTCGGCACCGACGGCTCCGGCACCGCCGAGCCGGCCGTTCGGTGGGCCGCCGAGACCGCGGCGCACCGCGGCCGCCGCCTGCACGTCGTGCACGCCATCGACACCTCCGCCGTCCGCTCGCTCCTCGACAGCGACCACATCATGGCACCCGGAGTCGCCGAGAAGATGCGTGGTCGCGGCGAGCGCATCCTGGCCTCGGCCGTGCGGCTGGCACATGAGCTCGCCCCCGACCTGGAGGTGAGCACCGAACTCACCGAGGCTAATCCGGCCGAACTGCTCATCGCGCTGTCCGAGCGCGCGCACTTGGTCGCCATCGGAGCCACCCCGGGTGTCGGCACATTGGCGCACATCGGATCGACGCTGCTGGCGGTCGCCAGCCACGGACACGGCTGCATCGTGGTGGTACACGACACCGGCACCGGGCAGCGCCTGCGCGACACCGGACCGGTCGTGGTAGGTGTCGACGGCAGCCCTGTCGGTGAGGCGGCGATCGCCGCGGCGTTCGCCGAGGCCACCGAGCGCAATGCCGAACTCGTCGCCATCCACGCCTGGAGTGATCTGTCCGAGGGCGAATTCGCCGGCGAGCAGTATCTCGAAATCCCCATCGTCGACCTGGAAGTCGCCGAGCACGCGCTACTGGCCGAGCGACTCGCGGGCTGGCAGGAGAAGTTCCCGAACGTCACGGTCACCCGCAAGGTCTTCGCCACCGGGCCGCGCCGGCACCTGTTGGACTGGTCGAAGGCGGCTCAGCTGATCGTCGTCGGCAGTCGCGGGCGCGGCGGTTTCCGGGGGCTGCTACTCGGCTCGACAAGCAATTGGCTCGTACAGCAGGCACATTGCCCGATCATGGTGGTCCACCCGAAATAGTCCGCGGAATCGAAACGCGACGCTATCGAGTGACGCCCGAATCGTGCTCACTCGGCTCGTGCGCCAAGGTGAACAACGCTTCGTCCTCTTGGGCGAAGTGCAGCGTGAGGATGGCGTCCAAGCCGTACAGGGTGGCGCGCAGGTCATCGATCTGATCCGCGTGGATGCCGTCGGGCGACTCGGCGAGATGGCGGCGGATCCGCTCGACCAGGCGCTCGATTTCGGTGTGCTCGCGGCTCATGGTGACCATCGCCTCTGGGTCGCGCAGATAGCTCGCCAGCGCCGGATACAGCTGCGCCTCCTCGGCGCGCTCATGCGGCAGTACGTCGGCGGTGAGCACATCCAGGGCCCGGCGCAGCGCGGCGTCGGCACTGGGTACCGGACCGTGGGACAGGGCGTCTGCGGCATCGCGCACCGAGGAACGGGCGGCATGCAGCCGTTCGTGTTCGCGCGCGAACCGTGCCACCAGCGGGTCGATCGCGGCGCTGCGCCGACCACGACCTATGCGCAGCACTCGCAGCGCGTTCAGTATCACCGCGACGTCGATCCCCTCCTGCACGAGTGCTCCCGCTGCGGGCACCAAGAAACCGAATGCCGCCGCGATCATGGCCACCAGCGATAGCGACATGCCGGTGAGCGCACTCTGCAGGGCCAGCCGGTGCGTACGCTGCGCGATGTCCACGGCATCGGCCAGCCGGTCGATGCGGTCGTCCACGATTACGGCGTCTGCGGCCTGTACCGCCGCCGTCGATCCGCGCGAGCCGAGCGCGACTCCCACATCCGCCGCGGCCAAGGCCGGAGCGTCGTTGACGCCGTCACCCACCATCACCGTGACACCGTCGTGTTGTTCGGCGCGGATCGCGGCGATCTTATCGGCGGGATCGGCGTCGGCGACCACCTCGGTGAGGCCCAGCATGCGCGCAACGTCGGTCGCGTTGTCGACCCGGTCACCGGTGAGCAGGAGCAGCCTGCGCAGGCCCGCTCCTCGTAGTCGGCGCATAGTCCGCGTCGCGTCGACCCGGATGCGGTCACGCACCAACAGCGCCGCGACCGGGGCATCGTTCACCGAAACCCAGATGATGCCGGCCAGATCCAAGTGTGCGCGCCGCGCCGCGGCACGGACCCATGGTGCGGGATGCGCATCCGCGGGCAGCTTGCCGACGCGCACCCGATCGCCCGCGACCGTACCTGTCGCCCCCTGCCCGGGTTCTTCCGAAATATCCACGGCTGCAGCAGGTTTCAGGCCACGCGCCGCAGCGGCACCCAGCACGGCCTTGGCGAGCACATGCGGTGAGTACCGTTCGACCGCGGCCGCGCGAGGCAGGATCTCCTCCGGGGACGCGCCCGCGGCGGTGACAATGTCGATTACCTCGGGGTGGCCGACGGTGACGGTGCCCGTCTTGTCCATCGCGAGACACTGTGCGCGACCCAGCGTTTCGAGGGTCGCGCCATCCTTGACGACAACTCCTGCCCGCGCCGTCCGCGACATTCCCGCGGTGATCGCCACCGGCACCGCGAGCAGTAGTGGACACGGTGTCGCGGTGACGATCACCGCGACCGCACGGACCGGGTCCCCGGTGACCGCCCACGCGGTGCCGGCGATGACCAGCGCGATCGGCAGGAACCACACCGCGACCCGGTCGGCCAGTCGCGCGACCGGTGCGGCGGTCGCGGCCGCCTGGCCGGCCAGCGTCACAATTCCGGCATAGGTGCTCTGTTCCGCTGTGGCCGCAGCCCGAATATCCACGGCGGCACCGGCATTCGTCACCCCACTGCGCACATCCGTGCCCGCCTTGCGCACGACGGGCACCGGTTCACCGGTCAGCGTCGACTCATCGAACACCCCCTCGGTGGTGGCAAGCACACCGTCGACCGGGACGGTCTCCCCCGGCAATACCACGACCAGATCGCCGGGACCCACCGCGTCCGCCGCAACCGTATCGATTCCGCTCGCCCGCCGCAGATGCGCACGAACCGGGGCTCGCCGCAACAGTTCGGAGAGATCGCGCCCCGCCCGTCGCCCGGCGTAGGCCTCCAGCACTCGGCCGGTGGCCACCATCAACGCGATCAGCGCACCCGCGAAATACGCACCGACCGCCATCGCGCCGACCAAGGCGACCACGGCGAGCAGATCGGCGCCGTACCGCCCTTTACGAAGGTCGGCCACTACCCACCACAGCGCAGGAACCAACGCGATCACGGTCGCCGCGAGCCAGAGCAGATCGGCCGCGGCCGTGTTGAACGGGCGCGTGACCAGCCCTGCCGCCAACAGTGCGCCGATCGCGGAGCCCAGCAACACGGGCCGAAGCAGCAGCACCGAACCCAGGTCTTCGGAGGTATCGGAAGAACTCATCTCGGTGCTCCTGATCGTTTGCGGTGTTCCGACTGTCGCATCCGATGTGGGTCGTACAAGAGAGGTCGAAAGCCACCGGTACAGATCCGAATTCCCCTACATGACCGCGAGCCACTACGACGACAGTGGATTCGGATCCCGCATCCGTTCGAAGGAGTTCTCTGTACCCGCTCAGGAGGTGCGCGGGACGCGGGACGCGGCCAGCAGCTCGGCGATACCCTCTTCGATACCTTCGGCGATCAGGTCGATGTCGGGTGTGGTGTCGTAGTCGCCGGTGATGCCGAAGACGAGCCGCTCGTGGTAGCTGAGGATTGCGATCGTGGTGCGCAGGCGCATGGCGATGGGGATGCAGGGCAGGATTTCCAGTACTTCGCGACCGTGCACGGTCAGTGGTCGGCGGGGTCCGGGGACATTGGTGGCGAGGGCGCCTACGCTGTGCTGCGGGAAGCGTCCGGCCAGCCGGAAGGCCCACGCGACCGCGGCGAAAGGCAGCCAGTCGGCCATCGACAGCATCGACTTCTCGGCCTCGGCCTCACCTTTCGCACGATGCTGGGAAATCCGCTCGTGCACCGCCGCGAGTCGCTGCACGGGATCCTCGATTTCGATGGGCAGGTATGGGAGCATGGCCGAAACCCTGTTGTCCATCACATATTTCGCATCTGACGCGCGCACGGATATCGGCACCAGAATGCGGAGCTTATCCGGCGCAAGCTCCTCGCCGCGCTTGTGCAATACGGTTCGGTAAGCCGAGGCGATGGCCGCGAGTGCGACGTCGTTGACCGTCGCATCATACGCCGCGCCGATCTCCCGGATCTCCGGTAGCGAGGCGCGGGCGACCACATAGCGTCGTTGCTGTCCGATCGGCCCGTTCAACGAGGACGCGGCAGTCGGGGTGATGGCGGAGTACAGCACCGGCACGAGACCGCGCACCACCGAGAGCGCGAACCGCGGCGCCACTATCGGTAGCCGGATACCCTTCGCCACCAGAGCCGCAAGACCGGTACTGGAACGATCTCCCGCGCTGGGGGCCGGCACGCTGCCGCCGCCCCTCGGCTGGTCGCATAGGCCCTCGAACAAGGTGATGCCCGAGATGCCGTCCACCATGCTGTGATGGGCCTTGACGATCATCGCCCAGCGATCACCGGCCAAGTGCTCGACGACCACGCATTGCCACAGCGGATGATCTCGGTCGAGCCGTTCCTCCAGTTCCATCGCGATCAGCTCGTATAGCGCCGACTCGTCGCTGGGCTCGGGCAGCGCGGTCCACCGAATGTGGTGCGCCAGATCGAAATTCGGGTCGTTTTCCCATACCGGCGCGGTCAGGTCCAGCGGCGCCCTGCGCACCCGCTGCCGGAGGCGGGCGTTACGGTCGAGCCCCTTGGCCACTCCCGCGGTGAACTCTTCGCGCGTCGGCGGCGGGCCCGCCACGATCGCCACCGCGCCGATCCCCAGGCTGATATGGCGGTCGGTGTCCTCCAACTCCATGAATCCCGAATCCAACGGGCGCAGCTCGGTCATGGTCAACCTCGAACGCATCGGTGGTGGCAGCCGGTACCCGCGGATGGGACAGTGTGGCACTGCCACTCGACAATCCTCGCGCGCATGTCCTGCTGTGGGTGAGAGACAAAGGTCGACAGTCGAAGCGCCTAATTGCTCTATATCCCGCGGCGACATCGGCGGACGTTGAGAGATATGGCTTCCGGCAATTCCGACCACTCCCCAGCATCGATTCTGACCGTCACGCTGAATCCGACCGTGGACATATGTCTGGAAGTCGAACAGCTGCACGGCGAGGGCAAGAACCGGGCCCGGCTGTGCTCGGTCCGAGGCGGGGGCGGTGGTATCAATGTCGCCCGCTGTATCCGCAGGCTCGGTGGTGGCGCGATCGCCCTGCACACCGCCGGCCGGGAGATCGGCGGACGGCTGGACCGGCTCCTCGACGAGGAAGGCTTGGACCATCGACGCATCGAGATAGCAGGCGACACCCGGGAGGCGTTCGTCATCGCCGAGGTGCGCTCCGGGCGCAGTTACCACATCGTGCCGCCCGGTCCGGTGCTCAGCGAGGTGGACGGCCAGCGGTGCCTGGCAACCGTAATCCAGATGGCGCAGCACTTTTCATATCTCGTCATCACCGGAAGCATGCCCCCCGGAGTCCGCGAGGATTTCTGCGCCGAGGCAGTGCGTCAGGCCGCTGCCCGTGGCATCCGTGTCGTACTGGACGTGGCGGGAGCACAGCTGCGGAAGGTGATATAGGAGCCGGTTTTCGTGAACCGCCTGGACCGCAAAGAGGCCGCGGCCCTGATCGGCCGTCCCATCGCGACCTTCGCCGACGCCCGGGCCGCCAACGAGTACGTCCTCGAGGCGGGTGCGGTCGGCAACGCCATCACCACGGTCGGCGCACTCGGCGCCGTACTGTCCACCCACGCCGCCCACCATGAGGTTGCCGCGCCGGTACTACCCCACCCGCCGCGCAGCGACGCCTGTGCGGGTGACAGCCTGATTGCCGCGGTGACATATCGTCTCGCGGTGGGTGACGATTGCGTCCGCGCGTGCGAGTACGGGGTCGCGGCCGCCGCGGCGACGGTACTGCTGCCTGGTACCGAGGTATTCGACGCGGCTACCGTCGAGGAACTGCTGGCCGAGGTGCACACGCACTGGTCGATCCGGCAATAGCTCGTGAGCCGGCCGCATCAGCAGGTGCTCCGAGCGCCGGGCACGCGGCCCCGGCAACGGCGTGAGCAGGCTCTTCTCCCATTGCGATCCCGGGAGCTCGAGGTTGGAGGAATCAGGTGCGCCTGGACGTGGGCCGTGCCGGCCGGCCGGCGATATGGCAGCAGGGGACCTGCGGCCCGCAGCAACCTCGCAGCGCGTACACCCCGAGCTCCCAGTTGGCTCTCCGACACTGATTGCAGGTTTCTCGAGGAGTGTGCAATCAGCAAATGGATCAGTCAGAGGCGGGCAGCGGTGGCAATCTCCACCCGATCGGTGCCGGGATGACGGGAGTGCGCGGCGCGGGAAGCGACGACCCGGTGGGCCGAGTCGCAGAGGACTCCGCGTGATCGCCACGCAGGACGCCGCAATCGGGTCGACAGCACAACCTTCGATGCGGAGCGCGCGTGTCGACGCGGCCGTACGGTGCGCGGCGGGAGTCGCGCTGTGGGGCAGTGTGCTGACCGTTGTCTACTGGTGGGTCGCCGGCGGCGGAATTCAGGATCTCGGCATCGCCGAGGACCGGCTGACCTCCACGGGGCGGCTGGCCGGGCTCGTCGCCGCTGACCTGTTATTAGCGCAGGTGCTGCTGATCGCACGGATTCCGTTCTTGGAGAACGCCTTCGGACGAGATCGGCTGATCGCGCTGCACCGCCTGATCGGCGGTGGTTCCTTCGGACTGCTCATCGGTCACATCGCGCTGATCACCTGGGGTTACGCCGGGGGTGCGCTGATTCGAACGCCCGTGACGCTGTGGGAGCTGACCGTCGACTATCCGGGCATGCTGTTGGCGGTGGCCGGTACGACGCTCCTGATGTTGGTCGTGGTGACCAGTATGCGCGCGGTCCGCGAGCGGTTGCGGTATGAGACATGGCATCTACTGCACCTCTACGCCTACCTCGGTGTCGGACTCGCGTTGCCGCATCAACTGTGGACCGGTCAGGAGTTCCTGAACTCCCCCGCCGCGACCGCGTACTGGTGGAGCGCGTGGGCGCTCGCGGTTGTCGCCGTGCTGACGTGGCGATTCGCACTTCCGTTGTGGCGCAATGCTATACATCGACTTCGGGTCACCGCGGTGGTCCCCGAAGGCGATGATGTCTGGTCGGTGTACCTGAGCGGGCGACGGCTGGATCGGCTGCCGGTCGCGGCCGGACAGTTCTGCACCTGGCGGTTCCTGAATCGCCCCGGCTGGACGCGCGGCAACCCGTATTCGTTGTCGGCGATGCCGAACGGAGAATACCTGCGCGTATCGATCAAAGCCGCGGGCGACAACAGCATGCGCACATCCGCGCTGCGCCCTGGCACACCAGTACTTTTCGAAGGTCCCTATGGGCGGCTGTCCCCTCGCACCCGCACCCGTCGCGGCGTGGTGCTGATCGGCGCGGGTGTCGGGCTCGCGCCGATGCGCGCGCTGGCCGAAGGGATCGCGTATGCGCCGGGCGAGGCGGTCGCCCTGCTGCGATACCGGAGTGAACCACTGTTCGCGCGGGAATTCGAATATCTCGCCAGCACCCGGGGGCTGCGCCTACATCATCTGCCCGGACATCGCCGCGGCGGCGGATCGTGGCTCGGCGACAGCGTCGGCCGCGTAGATGACCGCACAGCCTTGCTGGATCGGGTGCCCGATATCGCAGCCCGCGATGTCTATGTCTGCGGTCCGCTCGCCTGGTCCGAGTCGGTGCGTCGTACGGCCCGAGCGGCCGGTGTGCCCGAATCCCGGATTCATGTCGAAAACTTCAGGTGGTAATCCGTTGAAACGCATTCTCTGGTGGGTGATGAGCACGATCACCGGTGGCGTCCTGTTGTTCGGTTACCACACCTCCACCGCCGGTCCGCTGAATACCGCATCACCTCCGGCGGCCTTATCCACATCCCAACCCGGCCCCATTCCCTCCGCCGCTGGCACGACCGCGTCCGGGTCGGCCGTGCCGGCATCGGATCAGTCGACGACCTACACCGGGTCCAGCGCCCAAACGCGTTGGGGCCCAGTGCAAGTGACCGTAACGGTCAGCGGCGGCCGGGTCACCGAGGTCACGGTCCCACAATCGCCCAATGGCAATTCCCGTGATAAGCAGATCAACGCGCGAGCCCTGCCGGTGCTGGTGCAGGAAACCCTCGAGGTGCAGAGCGCCCATATCGACATGGTCAGCGGCGCCACCGTGACCAGCGACGGCTATGTCCGGTCGCTGCAGGCCGCGCTCGATCAGGCGGGACTGTGACCAGCAGATACGTTGAGCAGCTGATGGGCATGCCGATCAGCCTCGCCATGCGAGGCAGGCATGCCGCCGACCACACCGGCCGCGCGGCCTGGTCCGTAGTGCTGTCCAGCCTGCGCGAGGTCGATCGCGTCTTCAGCACCTGTCGACCGGATTCGTTCATTTCGAGGATGATGCGCCACGACGCCTCCGCGCATCCACTCCCGCCCGAGGTGACCGAGGTGCTGGCGCTCGGTGCACGGGCCGAACGCGAGTCGGATGGGGCCTTCGCGATCCGCCGGCCGGGCCCCGATGGCGAGGTGTTCGATCCGAGCGGTGTCGTGAAGGGGTGGGCGGTCGAACGCGCGGCCGCTCATCTGTGTGCCCTGGACGCCACCGATTTCTGCCTGTCCGCCGGCGGCGACATGGTGTGCCGCACCCTCGATCCGGCCGCTGAGCCGTGGCGCATCGGCATCGAAAACCCCTTCGATACAACACAACTCGCTGCTGTCGTCCCGCTGCACACGGGCGCGGTCGCCACCTCCGGCACCGCGCACCGCGGCAGCCACATCGTCGATGCGCGTACCGGCCGACCTCCAACCGGCATTGCCTCGGTCACCGTGATCGCCGACAACCTGACCTGGGCCGATATAGACGCCACCGCCGCGTTCGCGCACGGGCCACAGGCCGCCCGGTGGCTCGACACCCGCAGGCACGCAGGCTATCTGGTGATCCGCCCCGACGGATCGATGATCACCGGGACCTAGCGGCAGACCAGCACCGCTTCGCCGGCCTCCGCGGAAATCTACACGGCACGACCGAACCGCTCGAGCGGTCAGGCCGGCGTAAGGAAATCTAGGCAGGAGCCGCTGGTGGGTCCGATGATGCCGCCGCCGCGAGACGAGACGAACGTGCCGAGATCGCCGGTATCGGCCGGGTGGATTCACTGTCGATCCAGCGCCCGTACACGGCGGGCACCGTGCGCACCGCCAGCGCGACCGCGCGCAACAGCAAAGCGGCCATGACAAGAGCTATTGTTTGGGCACACGCGCCTGCGCCCGACGGCAGAGTCCCCTGGTCCCGCAGGTGTCGCCGGTTCTGCGGCGGAAAGTCCTCGGCCGAAAGGACTTTCGACTCTGATAGTGGCACGAGCCGATGCCGGGGCCATTCGGTGGCCGACACCGTGACTATCGCCCCACATCACGGCAACTTTTGCCTCTTGGACGCGGCTCGCCCGCATCGCAGGCTGGCGGTGCGCCATCCCGATTCGCACCGGGTGAACACCGAGGAGCCGACCATGTCACATTCCGATGATCCCTTCGCATCCGCTGTGCACACCGCCCGGCAATGGGTGCGCGCCGTCGCGGATGGACTCGACACCGACGACCGCGCCTTCGCCTATCGGGTGTTGCGGGCCTGGATGCACACCGTCCGCGACCGGATCAGTGTCACCGGTTCCGCTCATCTCAGCGCGCAACTGCCGGAGGTCCTGCGCGGCGTTTACTACGAGGGCTGGGTGCCGGGCCAGGTGCCGGTGCGCCATGGCCGTTCCGAATTCGTCGCCCAGTTCGCCAGGGCGGCCGACATCGATCAGGACGAGGTCGGACCGGTCGCGGGCGCCGTCACCGCCGCGCTGTCGGATCTGTTCGCCCCGGGGCAGCTGAACCGAGTATTCGCGGTGCTGCCGATGCACCTCTACGGCGTGCTATGCGGCGCGCGAACCTCCATCAAGGAGCTTTCGGCGCAGCTGCCCGAGGATCCGCCGAGCGATCGACTGACCGCGTTGGAGGATCGGGTGCGCGCGCTCGGTGATGCGGTCGCGGCACTCGCCGACGGTATAGAAAGGCTGTCCACCGACGCCTCGGATGTGAACCGGACCACCGCGGCGGCCCGGGAGGCACACCGGATCCTGCTGACCGAGGGACCGGTCCACACCACCTCGCAGGCGCGCTGAGGTGTTGCGCGGCACCATCGCACTCGGGCATTTCGCGGGCATTCGGATCGGCGCGCACTGGTCGACGTTGGTCACGCTCGGCGTGTTTGGGGACGTTGGTCCCCGCCCGACGGGTATCACGGCTCTCACCACCGGTCAGGCTCCTGCGCGACGCTGAGGATATGGAATCGAACGTACCTCGTATCGCGGTCGTATACGCGACCGAAAAGGGATCGACCCGCGATATCGCGGAGTTCATCGCCGCCGAGCTGGACGATCAGGGCGCCGAAGTGGAGCTCAGTGCCGCCGAGCACGCACCGGAGCTGTCCCGTTTCGACACCGTCGTGCTCGGCAGCGCGATCCACGATATGGACTTTCTGCCCGCCGCCGTCACTTTTGTGCGAACACACCGGGAGGCATTGCGGAACATGAACGTCTGGCTCTTCAGCGTCGGCCTCGGCCCCGCCCTCGGCGGTCCCATCGGAAGCCGCATCGGTCGGATCGTGCCGAAGAAGATCGCCGCGTTGCGCGACTCGATATCGCCGCGGGACTACCAGGCGTTCTCCGGGCACTACGAACACATCGGCGTCTCGCTGAAAGCCAGGATCCTGTATCGCTTGATGGGCGGTGGACGCTATGGCGATCTGCGCGACTGGGCCGCCATCCGCGCCTGGTCGGTGAGCATCGCGCAAGCACTCGGTTTGCCCGCGGCGCAATCGAACACCGTTGTCCCGTAATCGAACCGAGCCTGATCGCCGTCGGAACCGCCGGGCCCAGCGCCGGTGACCTTCGGCTGTAGCCGCCGCTACTGGACCGGGCGACGGTGCGAACAAAGACATTTCCAGACACGAAAAGGGACGGGAGCCGAGATGGGCGACTATGTGGCCGGATTCGAGGAGCTGCGACTCGACGACGCGGCTCGAGCCGGTGGCAAGGGTGCGAACCTGGGCGAGCTGGTGGCGGCGAAACTTCCGGTGCCGCCGGGGTTCGTGATCCTGCGGGCCTGCTACGAGCAAGTGATCTCGGACGGCCCCGACGGAGCTGAGCTGGATCGCCTGCACAGCGAGGCACTCGCCGCCAGCGCGGACATCCCTCGGGTGACCGAATTGTGCCGGCGCATGCGCGAACTCGTACTCCAGGCCGTTTTGAACGGTGGTCTTCGCGACACAATCCTGGCCGCGTATCACGCACTGGGCGAGCAGGTTCCCGTCGCCGTACGCTCCTCCGCCGTCGGCGAGGACAGCGCCACTTCCTCGTTCGCGGGCATGAACATCTCCCGCCAATGTGCGCGGCGACGAGCAACTGCTCGCTGCCGTCATGGACTGCTGGGCTTCGCTGTTCACGCCCCGTGTGGTGACCTACCGTGCGCGCCGCGGCATGAGTCAGCGTCCGGTCATGGCGGTTGTGGTACAACGCATGGTGACCGCACGGCGATCCGGCGTCGCGTTCACCGCCGACCCCGCTACCGGACGCCGGGACCGGATCGTGATCGACGCCGCCCGTGGCCAAGGCGAGGTGGTCGTCTCCGGTGCGACCGAACCCGATACCTACCTGTTCGACGCGGCCGGTCCTACCCTGCTCGAAACCCGCGTCGGTCACCAGAGTTTCGCGATCGTGGCGGGACCCGACGGGGATCGCCAGGTGGAATTGACCGGCCCGGAAGCCGACGGTCCGGTACTGGATGAACAGCAGGCGTTGGCCGTCGCCGGCCTCGCACTAGCCGTGCAGGAGCATCACGGCGGCAAGCCGCAGGATGTCGAATGGGCCTTCGACGATAACGATCTCTGGCTGGTACAGGCCCGTCCGATTACCACGCTGCCGGACGGTTCGGCCCAACATCGCGTCGCGGGGCCGGTTCCCGCGCAGGTGCTCGTACGCGGACTCGCTGCCGCACCCGGTAGCGCGAGCGGTGCCGTGCGCAGTCTTTCCTCGCCCGCACAGGGGCAATCGCTGCGTGACGGCGAAGTGCTTGTCGCACCGATGACCAACCCGGACTGGCTGCCGACACTCACCCGCGCGGCGGCGGTAGTCACCGACAGTGGCGGAATGACCTGTCACGCCGCCATTGTCGCCCGCGAACTCGGTGTTCCGTGCGTCGTCGGCACGCGCACCGCGACCACCACACTCATCGACGGCACCGTGGTCACCGTGGACGGTTCCGCTGGCGAAGTCCGTGCCGGACAACCGAAATCGAGCCCGACAACCACGGCACCCGTCGCGGCGATCGGCGGCACCGAAACCACCGCAACCCGGGTCTATGTCAATCTCGGACTCCCCGAGGCGGCCGAGCGCGTCGCCGCGGGCGATGTCGACGGGGTGGGCCTACTGCGCGCGGAAACCCTGCTGACCCATGCGCTCGGCGGCCGGCACCCCCGCGATCTGATCGCGCGCGGTGAGGAACACCTCTTCGTCGACCGCATGGCCGAATCGCTGCACCAGATTACCGCGGCCTTCCAGCCGCGCCCGGTCGTCTACCGCGCCACCGACTTCCGCACGAATGAATTCCGCGCCCTCATCGGCGGCGCCAGATACGAACCGGTGGAACACAATCCGATGATCGGCTACCGCGGCGCCTACCGCTACATCCGGGAACCGGAGATATTCGCACTGGAACTGGCCGCACTGGCCCGGGTCCGCGAACGAACCCCCAACCTGCACTTGATGATTCCCTTCGTGCGCACCCGATGGGAACTGGAGACGTGTCTCGAACTCGTCGACGCGAGCCCGCTCGGTCGCCAGAGGGGCCTGCACCGCTGGGTGATGGCCGAGGTTCCCTCTGTCGTGCACTGGCTCCCCGAATACGTCGGCCTCGGCATCGACGGCGTCTCCATCGGCAGCAACGACCTGACCCAGCTCATGCTGGGCGTGGACCGCGATTCCGAACAATGCGCTGAACTCTTCGACGAATCCGACCCCGCCGTGCTGGACGCCATTGCCCGCATCATCACCACAGCTCGGCGTCTCGGCGTCACCTCATCGCTCTGCGGCCAGGCGCCTTCCAATCACCCGGAATTCGCCGAACACCTAGTTCGCATGGGAATCACCTCGGTGTCCGTCACCCCCGACGCGGCCCCCGCAACCCGCCGAGTCGTCGCCGCCGCGGAACGCCGCCTGCTACTCGACCACGCCCTCGCGTCCGGTCCGAACTGATCCATCCGTCCGGATTCCCGCCAGTTCGATGCGCGAGAACGATTGCGCGGCTTGCGCGCTCGAAAGCGGCCTTGCAGTAGCGGCAAATTCCGGTGTCCGGCTCGGCGTTGCGGAAGGTCGCTCGCGGTCACGGTCTGGTCCCCTTGTCGTTGGCTGCACACCCCCAGTGGGGCACCAACCGCACCGTTGGGCGGCTCGTAGCCTGCGGCGCGCTCTGGGGCGCGTCCTGCTGGGGAGGTGCTCATACCGACGTTATGGACATACAAGTGCCGCGAGTGACAACCTGGTGACAACTCGCAACGACCTGGTCACGGCCGGTAGTCTCGGCTGTAGATGCCGAAGTCCTGCCCAACTGCGCTCAAATCCTGATGTACCACAACGCAAACGATGTCGCACTGAC